>NZ_LN832559.1:0-157500 GCF_900005615.1 Paracoccus aminovorans
GCGATGCCCAGATCCCGCGCCGTGCGGGCGCGCCCCGGGGCCGGCGCGGTCCAATAGGCGACGACGGTGGACCGCACGACCAGCACCAGCGTGATCAGCAGGCTTTGCCACAGGAAGATCGTCTGGCTGAAGGGAATGACCAGCCGGGTCATCGGGGGCGAGCTGGCGGCGACATAGCCGGTGATCGCCACCATCGCCATCTGCATGGTGAAGGGAATCAGGCTCCAGAACCCTTCCCCGAAGGCGACCGACACCTGATGTGGCGACGCGCCGATCGCCATCGCCCCCAGTGCCACGACGACCAGGGTCAGCGCCACGAAAACGTAGGCGTCGGGATACCATTTCTCGCACCACTGCGTCACGCGCGGCCGATTTGCCGATCTATGTCCATAGCCGGCGAGCACCGCGAAAGCCGCCCGGGGAAAAAGCCCCGGGCGACTCGGATCGCCGCTGCGGCGTACGCCAGGCGGAGACGTTCAGCCGCCCACGGCCGCACGGATCAGGAAATAGATGACCGAGGGACCGAAGAGGCAGCCGAGGCCGGTGTAGAAAGTCGCAGTCATGGCACCATAGGGCACCAGCCGCTTGTCGGTCGCCGCAAGCCCGCCGGCCACACCACTCGTAGTTCCCATCAACCCGCCATAGGCCATCGCCGCCTTGGGATTGTTCAATCCGATAAGCGGCGCGATGAAGGGTGTGCCGATCATCACCATCACGGACTTCACCAGACCGGCCGCGACCGACAGTGCCACGACTTCGCTCGATGCGCCCAGTGCCGAGCCGGTGACGGGGCCGACGATATAGGTCGCGGCCCCTGCGCCCAGCGTCGTCATACTAACCGCATCGGTATAGCCGAACATCACCGCGATCAGCGCACCGATGATGAAGGACAGGAAGATGCCGAGGAACAGCGACACGACGCCGACAACGCCCGAGCGCCGGATCTCGGCCAGATCGACGCCATAGGCGGTCGAGACGATGGCGAAGTCGCGCAGCATCGCGCCGCCCATGATGCCGAGCCCGGCGAACAGCGGCACATCGGCAAGCCCCTTGGTGCCGCCGGTGAAGGCGCCGCCGACATAGGCCAGCACGAGGCCGACGATGATGGCCACGGCCGAGCCGTGCAGCCGCCCACCCGTGAGATGGTGCGACAGGTAGTAGCTGCCCCACATCACCGCGCCGATGATGACGAAAGCGAACAGCAGCCCGTTCTTGATCAGGACTTCCGAGATCAGCTCCATCGCTCAGACCTCCTCTTCTTCGCTGACCGGCGGCAGCGGCGCCTCGGCCCCGCCGATCCGCGCCACGGCGGGGACCAGCGCCCAGCACAGAACGGTCGCGCCGGCCCCGGCAAGAAAGGCCACCGGCCCGCCGCCGACCGCGGCGACCACGTTCTGCGTCGAAGCCATGGCGACGACGATAGGGATATACATCGCGCTCCAGAACAGCACGCCCTCGGCGCTGTGCTGCGGGAAATGCCCGGCGCGGCGCAGCCGGTCGGTCAGGACGATCAGCATCAGCATGGCAAAGCCGACGCCCCCCACGTTCGAATCGACACCCAGCAACACACCCAGCGCATCGCCGACGATCATGCCCGCAAGCAGGCAGGCCGCCAGCACGGCCACCCCGTAGATAATCATGGTTCACTCCTCCCTGGAACGGCGGCGGCCGCCCTTTTCCTCCGCGGCGCCGCCTCTTGGTTCAGTTGTAAAGACCGGCGTAGGTCTTGCGCAGCTCGGCCTTCTGGACCTTGCCCATGACGTTGCGCGGCAGTTCGGCAGTGAAAAGCACCCGCTTCGGCTGCTTGTAGCGCGCCAGCCTGTCGCCGATGCCGGCAAGCACCGCAGCCTCGTCCAGTTCCGCACCGGGCTGGGGCACGACCACGGCGGTCACGCCCTCGCCCAGATCGGGATGCGGCAGGCCGATGACCGCGCTTTCCACCACACCGGGAAGGTCGTCGATCAGCCCCTCGATTTCCTTGGGATAGACGTTGTAGCCGCCCGAGATCACCAGGTCCTTGTCGCGGCCGACGATACGCAGATAGCCGTCGTCGCCGATCTGGCCCAGGTCGCCGGTGATGAAGAAGCGGTCGGGACGGAATTCCGAGGCGGTCTTTTCCGGCATCTGCCAGTAGCCTTCGAAAACGTTCGGGCCGCGCACCTCGATGGCGCCGATATCGCCCTGGGGCAGCGGCTGGCCGGTCTCGCGGTCGGTGATGCGGATCTCGATCCCCGGCAGGGCCATGCCCACGGCGCCGGGCTTTCGCGCTCCGTCATAGGGGTTGGTGGTGATCATGCAGGTTTCGGTCATGCCGTAGCGTTCGAGGATCGCGTGGCCGGTGCGCTCCTGGAAACTGCGGTGATCCTCGGCCAGCAGCGGGGCCGAGCCAGAGACGAACAGCCGCATCCTGGCGGTCGCGTCGCGGTCCAGCCGGTCGGATTTCAGCAGCCTGGTATAAAAGGTCGGCACGCCCATCAGCACTGTGGCATCCGCCATCAGGTCGATGATCTGGTCGGGATCGAATTTCGTCAGCCAGATCATCGTCGCACCCGAGACGATGGACATGTTCGCGGCGACGAACAGCCCGTGGGTGTGAAAGATCGGCAGGGCGTGGATCAGTCGGTCCTCACTGGTGTAGCGCCAGCTTTCCAGCAGCGCGGCGGTGTTCGAGGCCAGGTTGCCATGAGTCAGCACCGCGCCCTTGGACCGCCCGGTCGTCCCCGAGGTATAGAGGATCGCCGCGGGCTCGGACATCGCGCGCTCAACGCGGTCGGCCAGCGGGCTGGCGGCATCGGCCAGAGCCATCAGCGTGCCGTCGCCGTCGGCACCAAGGCTTTCGACGCGCAGGCTGTCGGTTTCGCGGGTCTTGTGCTCGGCCAGCGTCGGGAGGGTGCAGACGAACAGGCGCGGGCTGGCATCGCCCAGGAAATAGTCGATCTCGGCCCCTGTATAGGCAGTATTCAGCGGCAGGTATACGCCGCCCACCTGCAGCGTGGCGAGATAGAGGCAGATCGCCTCGGCGCTCTTGTCTGCCTGGACCGCGACCCGGTCGCCGGGCCGGACGCCGATATCGGTCAATACTCGGGACAGGCGCCAGACCAGGTCGCGCGTGCCGGCATAAGTGGTGTCGGGCTGGCCCGGCCGCTCGAACAGCGCCTTGTCCGGATGGGCCTCGGCCGAGGCGATGAAGCTCTCGTGGATCGTCTGCATATGGTTCCTCCCTTGTGCAATTCAGCGCGACAGGATGGCCGCCAGCGGGGCACCCGTCGCAATGGTTCCATCGCGGACGAAGGCTTCGTGCTGGGCCTCGATCGCGGCGGGTTCGTAAAGGTAATTGATCATAAGGCCATGAGCCCGTTCCAGCGCGGCCTCGGACAGGTCGGCGGGCCAATTGATCCGCCAAGCGGCGGCACCATTGCCCAGATGGAAGCGCGCCACGGGATCGCGCGGCGCCCCCGTGCGGGTTCTGGCCGTGGTGAAATAGGTCGCGGCCAGGGCTTCGACGCCGGGTTTCAGCCGCGCGGCTTCCTGCGGGTCGTCCCTCCATGTCCCTGACGCCAGTTCGGCGGCCAGTTCCACGCTCCGCGGATCCTCGTTCCCGTCCAGCCAAGCGGCAAATCCCGGTGCTGGCGACAGGGTGACGAAGGTTTTCAACGTGGGCAATTCGGCCACCAGTTCGCTGACGACCTGCTTGATGAGGAAATTGCCGAAAGAGACGCCCTTCAGTCCCGCAAGGGTGTTGTTGATGGAGTAGAACACGGCGGTATCGGCTTCTTCCGCCTCGCCCTTGGCCGGCGCGGTCAAAATTGGGGCGATTTCCGAGGGGATTTCGTTCATCAGCGCGACCTCGATGAAGATCAACGGCTCATCGCCGGTCGCCGGGTGGAAAAAGGCGTAGAAGCGACGATCCACCGGGTCGAGGCGGCGACGCAGATCCTGCCATCCCTTCATCGGATGCACCGATTCATAGGCCATGATCTTTTCCAGAACGGCGGCGGGGGTGGACCAGTCGATCCGGTCGATCCTCAGGAAACCGCGATTGAACCACGATCCGAAAAGGTGGGCAAAATCGGCGTCCAGCGGTGCCAGTTCGGGGTCCTTGCGCATCGCCGCCAGCAGATCGGCCCGCATATGCACCAGCCGCAGGGTCGCGCCGGGCGCGGTGTTCAGGCGCCGTAGCAGGGTCTGCCGCCGGGGCTCGGTCGCCTCGAACAGCGGCACCAGCGTCCGGGCCGAGGGATCGGCGTCATAGGCTGCGAAATTTTTGCGGATCGCGTCGGGATCGGCGCCGAAGCGGTCGCGCAGCAGCATGAAGAAATTGCGCCGCTGGTCGGCATCCAACTCGTCATAGGCCGCCAGTGCTTGTTCGGCGACGGCGACCCGCGCCGCATCGCCGATGCGATCCATCAGCACGTCGCAGGCCGCCGCCAGTCGTTCGGGGGCGGGGCGAGCCAGCGCCTTGCGCATCGCGGTCTCGTCCGCCGGATTCGCTTCCCGGCCGCGCCGGTCCGAGCCGGTGATCGCCTGAACCAGATCATTCAGAAAAGTCAATTTCGGTCGTGGCATGATGAATCCTCCTGGCGGCGTTATATGTGAAAACAATATTGTTGTATACAACATCAATGATGATGGACAATTCAGCGGGGAGTGTGAATAGTTCAATATCGGCAGAGGTTTGCGAAAGGACAGCCGTGGCGGCGAAGGACAGGCTAACCACCCAGCAGATCCGGCAGGTGTTGGAAAACGCTATCGTGGACGGACGATTCGGCCCCGACCAGAGGCTGGACCCAGAGAGCCTCGCGACCGAGTTTTCCTGTTCGCGCACCCCGATCCGCGAGGCATTGCAGGCGCTGGAGGCTTCGGGCCTGGTCCGGGTCGAGCCCAAGCGCGGCACTTTCGTCACCGAACTGGGCATCGTCGATCTGACCGAACGTTTCGAGGTCATGGCCGAGCTTGAGGCGATGTGCGCCCGACTGGCCGCCGCACGGGCCGACACCGACGACCTTGACCGCATCCGAGCGGCACAGGCCCTGTGCGAGCAGGCGGCGGGGACCGGCGACAGCGACGCCTACTACCACCGCAACACAGCCTTTCATCACGCGGTTTATGCCGCGTCGGGCAACCGCTTCCTGGAAGCCGAGGCACAGAGATTGCAGACCATACTGCAACCCTATCGCCGCCGGCAGCTTCACTTGCGCGGCCGGATGATGCGCTCGCTGGACGAACACCGTCGCATCATGGCCCGGATCGAGGCCGGTGATGCCGAAGGGGCGTGCGCGGAAATGAACGCCCATGTCATCATCCAGGGCGACCGTTTCCACGAATTGATCGCTTCGCTGCGCGTGGCGGAGAAGAATTGATGAAGAGAGTCGGTTTCGGGCTCCCAGGTCCAGAGCGTGGCACCCGCAGTTCTGCTTGGTTTCGGCGAAGGCGTTTCCTGTCCGGCAGCCCCACCCGAGCGCCTGGTATGCCGAGTGGACGCGCTGCGAGGAAACTAGCGCCGCACATAGGCCGATATTCCTTTCCAAGAAGACCACCTGCCGTTCGATGATCGACTACAGCGCGGCTGTGGCGGGGGGCTGCTGCTTGTATCCCAGAGCAAGGTTTGCGGCGCGGACAACGTAGCGTGAAATTCCGCAGGACAGCCCGGTATGGGCGCCGACAGCCGCGAAAACGTCGGGATAGGCGCGTGCCAGGATCACGGCTACTGTTCCGCCTGCCGACAAGCCGGGGACGAAAGCGGCCGTACTGGAAAGTCGAGAATCCTGAGTGAGCAGTAATGCGCGGCAACATATCATTGTTGACGCGGCTTCTCCGAAGAGAATGTACCAGCGAGCCCGGGATCTGGCACATGATGACTACGGTCACCTTACCAGATGTCCGCAAAGGCACGGATCAACGACAGGTATTGCCTGCCTGACGCTGTTGTTCGAGGCGCGGCTATTTCACTACTTGGGCCGATGCAGAGTGCATCCCGGACCGGCTGCTTCAAATCCCCCGCGTCATGCTGCAGACGCTTGCCCCGGACCGGTGCGTTCCGCGAAATATTGCCGCAGAACAACCAGGCCGAGGATTGCCGCACCGATTGCGGTAGAGATCATCTCCGGCGCGATCATCATCAGCGCTGCGATGGGCAGAAGCATTCGCTCAACCAGCAGCAGCGGTCCAAGAAGCCAGTTCGTGATCGCTGCCGACAGGGCCACGATGCCCAGTACCGCGCCGGTGAAGGCCAGCAGGAAATCGGGCAGCGTGAAGGATTGCGTCACCAGCAGCAACGAGGGCGAGAAGACGAAGACGAAGGGCACCATGGCCTTGCCCATTGACAGCCGGAAGGCGGTGTTGCCGGCCTTGAAGCCGTTTGCGCCCGCGATCCCAGCGCCGGCATAGGCCGCCAGCGCCACCGGCGGCGTCACGTCGGCCAGAACGCCGAAATAGAAGACGAAGAAATGCGCCACCAGCGGTTCGACATTCATCATGCCCAGGACGGGGGCGGCCACGGCGACCATGATGATGTAGTTTGCCGTCGTGGGCACGCCGCAGCCCATCAGGACGCAGACCACCGCCGTCATCAGCAGCGTGAAGAGCAATGTCAGCGTCTGGATGCTGAACAGCTCGAACGGCAGGCCGGCCAGCAGCCCGTGCAGCCCGGCGGCCCAGTTCGCCGCGACCGAGGTGACCATGAAGGCGATCTTGAAGCCCACGCCGGTCAGGGTGACGATGCCGATCACCACGCCGACCAGCGCCGCCGCCGCCGTTACCGCCAGTGATTGCCGTGCGCCGGAGACGAATCCGTCGTAGATGCCGGCGCCGGTTTCCCTGATGCCCTCCAATATACCGGCCGCCATGATCCGCTGGATCAGATAGACGACGATGCAGGCGGTGATGGCCCAGAAGGCCGACAGGAAGGGCGTGCGGCCCGACATCAACATCCACACGAGCAGCACCAGCGGGAATACCGATAGCCAGCCCTCACGCAGGACTTTCCACGCCTTGGGCAGTTCCTCCTGGCGCAGGCCGCGGATGCCGAGGCGCTTGGCCTCCAGATGCACCTGAACCAGCACGCCAAAGAAATGCATGAAGGCCGGGACGATGGCGGCGATCAGGATGGTGCGCAGGGGGATGCCCAGGTACTCGACCATCAGGAAGGCGACCGCGCCCATGACCGGCGGCGTGATCTGCCCGCCGGTCGAGGATGCCGCCTCGACCGCAGCTGCGAAATGGCGCTTGAAGCCGATTTTGATCATGGCTGGGATGGTCAGCGCGCCGGTGGTCACCGTATTGGCGATGGACGAGCCCGAAATCGTGCCCAGCATTGCCGAGGAAATGACCGAAACCTTGGCCGGCCCGCCGGCGAAGCGCCCGGCCAGCGCGGTCGCCAGGTCTATGAAAAGCTGCCCCAGTCCGATCTTCTGCGCCATGACGCCGAACAGCACGAAGTGGAACACATAGGTGGCGATCACGCCAAGCGCGGTGCCGTAGATGCCCTGCGAGGTCAGATAGAGGTGGTTGATGATCGTCCTCCAGTCCGCGCCGGGATGGACCAGGATGCCGGGCATCGACTTTCCGAAATAGGCATAGCAGATGAAGAGGGCCGCGATGACCGGTAGCGGCCAGCCCATCGAGCGGCGCACGGCCTCCATCAGCACGACCAGCAGCACCGTGCCCATGGCGATGTCGATGGGCAGCGGGTTACCGACGCGGAACTGCAACTGGTCATAGATCCAGGGCACATAGAAGGCACTGACCGCGCCTCCGATGGCCAGGATCCAATCCGTTACCGGAACGCCCAGGATGGCGAAGCCGTCGGTCTTGTGGCGGTTCTTCGCCAGGGCCGAGAAGCTGAGGAAAATGACGAACAGCGACACACCCATGTGCAGACCGCGGTGCGTGGTCGCGCGCGGAATACCGAAGCCCGCCGTATAGAAGTGATAGCAGGACAGCAGAAACAGGATCACCCCGGTCAGAATGGCGACGGGACGCGTCACCGTGCGAAAGCGGGCCTCGGGGTCGTATTCCTCTTCCAGCGCGCGAAGCTGATCCTCGGAAAGCTGGGGGTGGTCTGGGTCATGCGGAATTCCTGCCGTGCAGTTCAAAGGCCAAGGGATACGGCCGAAACTCGGCCGCATCCCCCGTCGGCTTGCGTGCCTGCCTACTCCAGCTTGCCGGCCTCTTTGTAGAAACGCTCGGCGCCGGGGTGGAAGGGGATACCGGCACCCAGAGTCGCATTGTCCAGGGTGATCTGTTTGCCCTTGGCATGGCCGGCGGCGAACAGTTTCTGGGTGTTCTCGTTATAAAGGGCCTTGGTGATGCCATAGATCAGCTCTTCGGGCTGGTCGGCGCTGGTTACAAGCTGCGCCCCGACCGAGAGGGTGGAGGCGTCGGCATCCTGCCCTTCATAGGTCCCGGCCGGAACGGTGTCGGCGGCAAAGAAGCTGTAGGTCTCGCGCAGCTTGTCGGCCTCTGGGCCGGCGATGGGCACCAAGGTTACGTCGTGCTGGCTGGCGAGTTCCGCGATCGCGCCTGCCGGGTAGCCGCCGACGAAGAAAAAGGCGTCCATCGCGCCGTCGCGCATCCGGTCCGCCGCCTGGTCCGGCTTGAGATATTCCGGGGTAATGTCCTTTTCGGACAAGTCGTATGCTTCAAGGATGATCTTGGCATCGACCAGCGTGCCCGAACCGGGCTCATCCAGCGACACCCGCTTTCCCTTGAGGTCGGCGACCGAAGCAACGCCCGCGTCCTTGCGCGCCACCAGATGGATGCTTTCCGGATAGAGGTTGGCGATCAGCCGAAGCTTTTCGACGGCAGGCTGACCCTCCCACCAGCCAGTGCCGGTTTGCGCCCAATAGGCTACGTCGGACTGGCTGAAGCCGGCTTCCATGGCGCCGCCGTTGATCGCGTTGACATTACCCACGGACCGTTCGAACCCACCGCCGTCGAAACCAGCCCCGGCACTCCGCAAGAACCGCCATCCTCGCAGGCGCGCGAGCCTGGTGCGTTGGAGATCGCATTCGCGATCAATCCACCGATCGGGTAACAGGTGCCGGCCGTGCCGCCGGTGCCGATGCGAAAGAACGACATCTCTTGCGCCGAAGCGGCTGGGCCGAGCGAGGCGGCGATGGCAATGGCGCCGAGGAATGTCCTGAATTTCGTCTGCATCTCCCTGTTGTATGGAACAAGGCCAGCCCAAGGGCATGGCGGCAGGCAACCGCAGTGGGCGATGAAAATGCGCTGTTGAGGGGCGTGCCTTGCAGCTGCCGTGCATATCCTTCGATATCGAAACCAGAGGATGCCGGGGGAATCACGGACGTGCAGGACGATCTCGATCGACCGCCTTTACCCCAAACTGACGCTGATCGCGGCGATCATACCTGCGACGGTGAATAGCGTGACGCACGTGGAGCAACTGTGCACCTTCTTTTATCGGATCCGCCTTGCCAGGCCGTCGATTCCTTCATAGCACCCGGCGGAACAGAAAGGCGGAACATGTCTGACAAGGATCTCGAGCCCCGACATCTCGAAACGCTGGACCGCGATCTCGGCCGTTTCGCCAATCTCGAAGCGGCTGCCGCTTATGTCTCGCGGCCGTTGGTGGCGCCCGGCATCGCGCTGGTCTTCATCATCCTGGCCGGGCTGGCTGCGGGCATGCTGCTGGGGCAGAGCGGCGAGATGCTGGTCGTTGTCACCGCCGCCGTGTTCGGCGCCTATATGGCGCTGAACATCGGCGCCAACGACGTGGCAAACAACATGGGGCCGGCGGTTGGGGCGAACGCGCTCAGCATGGGCGGGGCCATCGTCATCGCGGTGATCTTCGAAAGCGCGGGCGCGTTGATCGCCGGCGCAGATGTGGTTTCGACCGTCGCCAAGGGCATCGTCGCGCCCGAGGCGCTGGACACGCCGGCCACCTTCGTCTGGGCGATGATGGCGGCGCTGCTGGCCTCGGCCTTGTGGGTGAACCTCGCGACATGGATCGGCGCGCCGGTCTCGACCACGCATGCGGTGGTCGGCGGGGTCGTGGGCGCGGGCGTCGCCGGGGCGGGTCTCGGCGCTGTCAACTGGGAACAGATGCTGGCGATCGCGGCAAGCTGGGTCATCTCGCCGGTGATGGGCGGTTTCGTGGCAGCTGCGTTCCTGTGGCTCATCAAGAGCCGCATCGTCTACCGCGAGGACAAGATCGCGGCGGCGCGTGTCTGGGTGCCGATTCTCGTGGGCATCATGGCGGGGGCGTTCACGGCCTACCTGGCGATGAAGGGGCTGAAGCAACTGGTGGACATCTCGATGGGCGCGGCGCTTTTGCTCGGCCTGCTGGCGGGGTTCTGCTCATGGCTGCTGATGATCCCCGTCACCCGCCGCCAGTCCCGGGGACTGGAGAACCGCAACAAGTCGCTGAAAGTGCTGTTCGGCATCCCCCTGGTCGCGTCGGCCGCGCTGCTCAGCTTTGCCCACGGGGCGAACGACGTCGCCAATGCCGTCGGCCCGCTGGCGGCCATCGTGCAGACCGTGACGACCGGAAACTTCAACGGCGATGTGGCCATCCCCTTGTGGGTCATGCTGATCGGCGCTTTCGGGATCTCCTTTGGGCTGAGCCTATTCGGCCCCAAGCTGATCCACATGGTCGGAAACGAGATCACCAAGCTCAATCCGATGCGCGCCTATTGCGTGGCGCTGTCGGCGGCGGTGACGGTCATCATCGCCAGCGCGCTGGGGCTGCCGGTCAGCTCGACCCATATCGCCATCGGCGCGATCTTCGGCGTAGGCTTCTTCCGCGAATGGGATGCCGAGCGGCGTCTCAACAAGGCCCGGGTGGCGGTGCCGGGGCCCGAGCCCATCCCGGCGGATGAGCGTCGTCGCCGCAAACTGGTCCGCAGGCTGCATGTGCTGACCATCGGGGCGGCATGGGTCGTCACCGTTCCCGCCGCGGCGCTTCTGTCGGCACTTCTGTTCCTGATCCTGCGGCAGCTTTCAATCTGACTCGACCTTGACACATGCGTCGAAGCGGCCCGGGTCTTTGCTGATCTGGCTGGACAGGTACATGATGCGGGCCGGCCGGAACCAAGAGAGGCCGACGAGACGCCGGCCTTCACCTTTCGCAACACCCAGCATTGGCGGGGGCGTCGATCCCGAGATCTGGGGCCGACTATCTGAAGCGGGCCATCCAGTTCGCGAACAACGCGCCAGAGATGTTATGCCAGACACTGAAGATTGCACTTGGCACCGCCGCTAGGGGGGAAAAATAGGCCGTGGCAAGCGCCGCCCCCAGGCCCGAGTTCTGCATGCCGACCTCGATGGCGATGGCCTTCCGCTTGGCCATACTCAGCCCGCCGGCGCGCGCGGCCAGATAGCCGATCAGGTAGCCCAGCCCGTTGTGCAGCACGACAACGGCAAAGATCAGCAGACCCGATTGCGCGATGGCACCTTTCGAGGCCCCGACCACAGCCGCCACGATAAGCACGATTCCGGTCACGCTGACCAAGGGCAAGGCTGGAACCGCCGCCCGGACAAAGCCCGGCAGCAGCTTTTGCGCGATGAAACCTAATCCCAGAGGCAGCAGCACCACCTTGACGATAGATAGGAACATGGCCCAGGCGTCCACCGGCAGGTATTCGCTGGCCAGCATCAGCACCAGGAATGGCGTCACGATGGGGGCCAGCAGCGTGGTCACACTGGTGCAGGCGACCGACAGCGCCACGTCGCCCTTGGACAGATAGGTCATGACGTTGCTCGACGTGCCACCGGGGCAGCAGCCGACCAGGATCACCCCGGCCGCAACCTCGGCGGGCATCGGAATCAGTTTGGTCAGCACCACGGCCAGCAGAGGCATGATAAGGAACTGCGCCAGCACGCCCAGCCCGACATCCAGCGGCCGCCGCACCACCTCCTGGAAATCCTTGCCCGAGATGGTCAACCCCATGCCGAACATGATGATGCCCAGGAGCGAGACGATCCAGGGCGTCAGCTGCTTGAACGTGTCGGGCATGACATAGCCAAGCACCGCGAAAAGGATCACCCAGACCGCGAAGGTCTTGCCTACGAAATTGGATATGCTTTCCAGAAATCTCATTCATGTCTCCATCGGGCGGCCTGGCCCGGCCGCCGCTTTCGAAAGAACCGCGTTGGGAGAGCGCCATGCGAACCGGCAAAGCGGCATTGCGAGTCCTTATGACAGTTTGCAACTGTTTCCCAGAGTGCCAGGGGAAACGATCGCAAGCATCTGCCTGGGGGCGCAGTGGGCGATGATGGCGACACCACGTCGTCCGGTTGGGTCGATCGAATTCCATCGACTTCGTCCGCACATTGCTGCGCTCGGCTGTCCCGGCGCGGACGCCGGCATGCATCGACGCGGCGAAATGCCATCGCTAGTCCGGAAGACGGTCCAATGCATCGCGCATGACCCGTGCCAGCGCTGTGAACCTATCCGCCTGCAGCGTCGTCCGCCTCCAGGCAAGGATGATGCTCCGCATCGGCGCGTCGCGCGAAAGCGGGCGGGCAACGACCAGTTTCTCCCGCAACACCTCGGACCGGACGTAGAGAGCGGGCAACAGCGCGATACCCATCCCGCTTGCCACCATCTGCCGCAGGGTGTCGAGGGTGGTGCCCTCGTAGTCGCGTGCGAGTTCCGCTCCTGTCTGGCGGCAGAGTTCGGCGATCTGGTCATGCAGGCGATGCCAGGGTTCCATGGTCAGCACTGTCTCTCCCGACAGGTCGAGAGGGTCCAGGACCGGCTTTTCCGCCAGTCGGTGATCGGATGGCAAGACGACGAGCAGCCTCTCGTCGAGCAAGCGGCTGGTTTCGAAATCGGCTCGTTCCGGTTCCTCGGGCAAGACCAGCGCGTCATGCGTGCCATCGGACAGTTGATGGATCAGCCGCTCCGGGCGATCCTCGCGGACATAGATGCGCAGCCCGGGAAATTCCTTGCGCAGCGCGGGCATGGCGACCGACAGCAGATAGGCGCCAACCGTATGCACCACGCCGAGCTTCAACATGCCGCCAAAGAGCGCAGCCTCGCCCGCGCGGGCCGTTTCGCGGATGCCGTCCACTTCGCGCAAGACGCCACGCGCGCGCCGCGCGATCTCGGCCCCGGTCGCGGTCAGCAGGACGCGGGCTCGGTTGCGCTCGAACAGTGGGACGCCCAGGCGTGCCTCCAACTCGCGAATCTGCGCGCTCAGCGTGGGCTGGGTGACGTTCAGGCGTTCCGCGGCCCGGCTGAAGTTCAGCAGGTCGGCCAGGGCCACGAGGTAACGGAGCTGCTGGAGCGTGGGCATGACTTCTTATAGTTAAGCTCTATAAGAGTGCAATATTATTTCGATTTCATTTATATCACGGGTTTTGCTATCTGCTGCCCTAGAACGGGAGGGTCGCCATTGCATCGGATCTGGAATTTTGTCGCGGAATACTCGCTGTTGCTGGTGGGGGGTGCGGTGCTCGCGCTGGCATGGGCCAATCTGGCGCCCGAAAGCTACCATTCCTTGGTCCATCTGCCACTGTGGACCGATGCGCCGATCGGCGTGCTGGAGAGCCATGGCGACTCTGCCACGCGCGTCCTGACCCTGCATTTCCTCGTTAACGACCTGCTGATGGCCCTGTTCTTCGCCATGGCGGCGAAAGAGGTCTGGGAGGCGGTGATCCTGTCGGGCGGCTCGTTGCGAGGCAAGAAGGCGCTGACGCCGCTGATCGCCACGCTCGGCGGCATGGTCGGGCCGATCGCGGTCTATCTGGCCCTGGCGGCGACGCTGGGCGTCCTGGCCGAGACCGGCCGGGGCTGGGCCATCCCCACCGCCACCGATATCGCATTCTCCTACCTGGTCGGGCGCATCATCTTCGGTGCGCGCCACCCAGCCATCGGCTTCTTGCTGCTGCTGGCGATCGCAGACGATGCCGGCGGCCTCGCTATCCTTGCAATTTTCTACCCTTCGGGCGAGGTGGCCCCGCTGTGGCTGCTGCTGTCGGTTGCGGCGGCGGTAGCGGTCTGGCTGCTGGCAAGCTGGCTGCCGCGCCGGCTGGACCGAGGCAGGCAGGACCGGCCCAACTCGACCTGGACCCGCCGCATTCTGGGGCCTTGGCCCTATGTGATCGCGGGCTGCGTCAGCTGGTATGCCTTCTACCGCGCCGGGCTGCATCCTGCACTGGGGCTTTTGCCGATCATCCCGGCCATCCCCCACGCCGAGCGTGATTTCGGCATCTTCGCCGAAGAAGAGCGTTATGCCCACGACCTTCTGAACACCATGGAGCACGCACTGAAGGTGCCGGTGCAGATCGTTCTGTGTGCCTTCGGCCTGGTCAATGCCGGGGTTGAATTCGGCGCCATCTCTACGCCGACGGCGCTGGTGCTGCTGGGGCTGGTGATCGGCAAGCCGCTGGGGATCACGCTGTTCGGCTGGTTCGCGGCCAATGTGCTGCGCCTTGGCCTGCCCGATGGCATGGCGCTGCGTGACTTGCCGGTGGTGGGCTGCGTGGCGGCCATCGGCTTCACGGTGGCGCTGTTCGTCGCCTCGGTCGCCTTCCCGGCCGGGCCGGTGCAGGACGCGGCCAAGATGGGCGCGCTGTTCAGCTTGGGTAGCGCCGCGATAGCCATACTCGCGGGACGGATCGCCAAAGTTCGGCGGAGGGGATAGGATAGGGCAAGCCGTTGGCGATGGTTTAGTAGGCGGTCTGGCCATGCCGAGCTGTCTTAGCTTTTCTTATAGTCGAACCCGTAGAGATGGAGGAGAAAGCGTACTGCGGAGGTGTGCGCCTGAACAAGTAGGCCTCTTTCCTGCGCATTTCGGGCCACGCTTTCGATTTTTGGCGGAATTGAGTGCGCCGAGTGGGTCGTTGAGCGGCGTGCAATAGGGCTCTGACTCACCATTTGCTGCAGCGGTGGAGCCATCGTGCTGCGTCGAGAGGTGGAACTCCCAGGAGGTCGACTTTGCAGGGCCGTACATCTGACGCTTGACGAACCTGAGCTTGGTGATGGCCGTTGAACGCGGCAGCGACAGAGCCACCCTGACCGTGATCTTCGCGAAGGTAGCGGGCAAACGATGCCAGGGACAATGCCTCGTCGAGCCTGGCGAGCAAGGCTCGAGCGATCACCGTCAAACGACCGCAACACTGCATCGAGAAACGCCCGGCCGGCGTTTTCCATCAGGTGCCAGCGATCAGCAGCCTACTCTATGTCATCGGCTTTGAGGATCGCGGGAACTGCCAATCATTTGCGTATCGAAGGATATGCGGGTTTCTCCGGTCGTCCAGGACAGTGGAAACCGTCGGCACGGAAGGGCGCGGGATCGACCGAGGGCATTGCACCCCGAGAGTTGGGCGATCATCCCGCCTTTGTCTTCCCTCTCGCCTCGAAGACGAAGCCGAGGAAGTTCAGCAACACCTGCGCCGCCAGGATCGCGGTCGAGCCGGTCTGGTCATAGTCGGGCGCCACCTCGACCAGGTCGATCCCGACGACCTCGTGCCGCCTCGCCAGCGCCTGCAGCATCTCCAGCACCTCGTAATAGAGGAAACCACCATGCGAAGGCGTCCCGGTCCCGGGCGCGATCGAGGGGCAGAAGCCGTCGATGTCCAGCGTCACATAGACCCGGGCCCCCTCGGGGATGCGTTCGATCACCCCCTGCGGACCCAGCGCCCGCATCTGCCGCACCGACAGGATGTCCGAACCCATGGCTCGGGCGGCGTCATAGCCGTCCTTCGCCGTCGAACTGACATTGCGGATGCCGACCTGCGTCAGCCCGGTCACATAGGGCTTTTCCGCCGCCCGGCGCAGCGGGCTGCCGTGGCCGGTGCGCACGCCGTGGCGTTCGTCCACGAAATCCAGATGCGCGTCGATCTGCAGGATGTGGATATCGCCCCGGCCCTCGAAAGCCTCGATGCAGGGGATGTTGACCGAATGGTCGCCCCCGATCACCACCGGAAAGGCGCCGGCGTCCAGGATCGCCTGCACGCCCGTGCGGATATTGGCATGGCTTTTCGCGGTGTCGGTGTGGACGATGTCGGCGTCGCCGATATCGACGATGCGCACGTCGCCGCCCAGATAGGTGCAGTCGTCCTCGTGGTCATAGGCGCCGGCATGGCCGAAGCTGAACAGGGTCGAGGCCTCGCGCACCGCGCGCGGCCCGAAGCGGGCGCCGGCGCGGAACTGGGTGCCGAAGTCGAAGGGCGCGCCCAGCACGGCGACATCGGCCTCGATCCGCGACCAGTCCGCGACATAGGGCCGCTTGCCGAAGGTCGAGATCCCGACGAAGGGCAGGTTCAGCCGGCCGGTCTCATAGCCGTGCGGGGAAGGAGTATCGGACATGGTTCAGGTTCCTTGGTAACGATCAGCGGAAAGCGAGGTCGCGCAGCCCCAGCGCGATCCAGGGAAAGGCGCAAAGCAGCACGGCGACCAGCAGCAGGATGGCGAGGAAGGGCGGCACGCCGCGCACGACCTCGATGAAGGGCCGGCGAAACACGGCGACGGCGGTGAACAGGTTGCAGCCAAAGGGCGGGGTCGCGGCGCCGATCGCGACCTGAAGCGTGATCAGCACGCCGACCAGCACCGGGTCCAGCCCCGCCGCCGCCGCCAAAGGCGCGAAAATGGGGACGAGGATCAGCATGACCACCAGAGAGTCGACGAACATGCAGCCGATGAAGAAGGCGATGTTGATGACCAGCAGGGTCTTGATCGCCCCCGCGCCTTCGAGCCCAACCGCCGCCAGCAGGGTCTGCGGCACCTGCGCGTAGGAGATGGTCCAGGAAAACGCGCTGCCGGTGGCGATCAGGATGAACACCACCGAGGTCATTACCCCCGTCGACAGCGCCACGTCCCACAACTCGCGCAATCCGATGGAACGGAAGACGACCAGTTCGAGGATCGCGGCGTAAAGCACGCAGATCGAGGCGGCCTCGGTCGGGCTGAAGATCCCGCCATAGATGCCGCCGACCACCAGCACCGGAAAGCCCAGCGGCCAGAGCGCGCGGCGCATCGCGGTAAAGCGCTCGCCCCAGCTTGCGCGCGGCTCGACCGGAATGCCCTGCCGGCGGGCGACGATCCAGCACCAGACCGAGAACAGCAGGACGACCAGCAGGCCGGGCCCGATGCCGGCGATGAACAGTTCGGAAATCGAGGTGCCCGACAGCACGCCATAGACGATCATCCCGATCGAGGGCGGGATCAGATAGGCGAGGTCCGCCGCGTTCACGATCAACCCGATGGTGAAGTCGTCGCGATAGCCCGCGCGCAGCATCCGCGGCCGCATCGCGCCGCCGACCGCCACAACCGTCGCCTGGGTCGAACCGCAGACCGCGCCGAACAGCGCGCAGGCCGAGGTGACCGAGATCGCAAGCCCGCCCCGCAGATGGCCCATGAAGCGCATCACCAGATCGATCAGCCGGTCCGCCGAATGGCCGCGCGTGATGATGTCGGCCGCCAGGATGAACATCGGCACCGCGACCAGCGCCGAGGGCTTCACGCCTCCGATCATCTGCTGGACGATCTGCCCCATCCCCAGGTTTGGGAAATAGACCACGAAGGCCAGCACCGTTGCCGCCAGCAGCGGCATCATCATCGGATAGCCCGCGACCAGCAGCAGGCACATCACGCTCATCATCATCAGGGTCATGGCGCGGGCCTTCCGTCGGCATGGGATGCGGACTGCTGGGCCTCCAGCAGGGCGGCAAGCTCGGGGTCCTCGTAATCGTCGGTCTCGGAGAACGAGATCCAGACGCCTTCGCGGCGGGTAGGGCGTGCGGATTTCCTTGCGCGTGGTTCAGACCTGCTCGCCCTCGCTGTAAAGCGCGCCCAGCTTCAGCCCCTTGGTCGCGAATGCCTCGGCCAGCGCGCCGTGGACCGTCGGGCTTTCGGCCAGAAAGCGGTTCACCTCGGCCATGTCCGAAGGCAGCAGGTAGGTCGAAAGGAACACCTGGCTTTCGGGCACGATGGTGCCCAGGTTCCCGACCGAAAGGTTCGAAAGCTGGATCACACCGTCCGCGGTCTGTTCGGCCACCTCGGTCGGCGTTCCCAGCGAACCCAGCGGATAGATCGTGACGGTGACCTCGCCCCCGGTGGCGGTTTCGATGCGCTTTTTGAAATCCTGCGCATAGCTGTCCATGATCGAGCCGGGGATTTCCTCGATCGCGAATTTCCATTCCTCGGCCAGGCCGGTGCCACCCGTCAGGGCGGCAAGGGCCGTGGCAAGCGCCAGCCGCGCGGCAAATCTGGTCATGTTCAACTTCCCTGTTTTCATGCCGCGATCTCGGCCGCCGCGGCTGAAGGGAACTATGATGCGCTGGAATTTTCGATAAACCGAAATTATACGATCTTTACTTTCGATTGATTGAAGTAGCCATGCGGATCAGCGACTATACCCTGCGCAACCTGCGCACCTTCTGCGCCATGGTCGAACATGGCGGCCCCAGCGGTGCGCAGGCTGTGCTGGGGGCCAGTCTTTCGGCGATCTCGATCCATCTTAAGGATCTGGAGCTTAGCCTGGGCTTCACGCTTTGCCAGCGCGGCCGGAGCGGCTTTGCTCTGACCGACAAGGGCGAGGCCGTCTATCGCGAGGCAAAGCGGATGCTGGGCGGTATCGAGCAATGCGAGGCCAACCTGGGCACGCTGCGCAAGGTGCGAACCGGCCATCTGCGCATCGGCATCGTGGACAGCGAGGCCGACAATCCCGACCTGCCCATCCATCGCGCCATCCGCCGCTTCTTCGGCCGCGAGCACGAAGTGCGGCTGACCCTGGAAATCGGCACAACGCAGGCGCTGAGCAAGGCGCTGCAGACCGGCGAGGTCCATGTCGCTATCGGCCCCTTTCCGAACCGTCAGCCCAACGTCGAATATACCCCGGTCTACACCGAGGAACACGGGCTTTACTGCGGCCGCCTGCATCCGCTTTATGCCCGCGCAGAAGGCGCGGTGACGCTGGAAGAGCTTTCCCTTTGTCCGATCACTGCGCGTCCCTATCTGCAGCGTTCCGAACTCGCCGCCTTGCACGATCCGAATGTCGCTGCCTCGGTGTCGAATATGGAGGCGCAGGCGATCCTGATCCGGAGCGGCCGCTTCCTGGGTTTCCTGCCGCTGCATTTCGCCAATACCTGGGTCCGGCGCGGTGAAATGCGTCAGATTACGGGACTGGGGCTCGAATGGCTGTCCCAATTCCATATTGCGCTACGCGTCCAGCCGGAACCGCTGGAGATCGCGAGGCTCTTCGCCGCCGATCTGGCGGATGAACTCGCGCGCGCGTAATTGCTGTTGCAAGGGTGCGGCCTGCCGCGGCCTAGTCCCAGCGGCAAAGGCCGTCAGAACTGCACTCTATATGTGCGTTCAGTCTTAGTTCAGTTCCGAGTATCTTCTTTGATGAGCGTTAAGATCGTCGCGCAGGATCTCTGCAAAGGATTCGGCAAGCTTGGACAAGGGGCGATGCTGCGGCATGACGAGGGCAGCGGTGAAGGGGACGACCGGCTGGAACGGACGGAATGTCACCTTCCCTGCATCCCCGCGCGATAGCCGATAGCTTTCCGCACTCAGCGGGTCGATGATCGCGCAGGCCAACCCCGCTTCGACGAAGGAGTGTCAATCGGCATTCAAACGGGCCCCCTGATCGGCGTCCAAAAGTGACCCCTTTGGCGCGCGGGTGAGCAGGCCCGTGGCGGCGTAGCTTTCCAGCTGGCGCAGCCGACGCGGGCCTGCGTTTTGGAGGGTGTTCAGGCTCGGGTTTTGATGCGCCAGCTGTCGTTGCCGGTCTCGACGATGTCGCAGTGGTGGGTGAGCCGGTCGAGCAGCGCGGTGGTCATCTTTGCGTCTCCGAAGACGGTCGGCCACTCCCCGAATGCGAGGTTGGTGGTGACGATGACGGAAGTCTGCTCATAGAGCTTGCTGATCAGATGGAACAGCAGCTGGCCGCCGGACTGCGCGAATGGCA
The DNA here is from genome assembly GCF_900005615.1 of Paracoccus aminovorans. NCBI lineage: Bacteria > Pseudomonadati > Pseudomonadota > Alphaproteobacteria > Rhodobacterales > Paracoccaceae > Paracoccus > Paracoccus aminovorans. Next base: position 19,881 of record NZ_LN832559.1, read on the forward strand.
GGTATCCGAGTTCATCGAGGATGACGAAGTCGAGCCGCATCAGATGTTCTGCAAGCCGGCCTGCCCGTCCGGCACGGGCCTCGGCCTCCAGCCTGTTCACCAGATCGACGACATTGAAGAACCTGCCCCGGGCACCATTGCGGATGACCGCGCGCGCTATGGCCACAGAGATATGGGTCTTGCCGGTCCCGGTGCCGCCAACCAGCACGACATTGCGCTGTTGGCTGAGGAACTCCCCGCTGGCCAGATCTCGCACCAGGGTCTCGTTGATTGGGGTGTCATCGAAGGTGAACTCCTCGATCTCCCGGGCATAGGGCAGCTTGGCGGTGGTGATCTGGTATTTGACCGACCGCGCTTTCTTCTCGTTGATCTCGGCGGCCAGAAGATCTCCAACGATCTGGCGGGGTTCGTGCTGGCGGCGCACAGCCACCGCCATGAGTTCGTCATAAGCGGCGCGCATCCCGTAGAGCTTCAACTCGCCCATTGCAGCCATGATGTCAGCACGATCCATCAGCAGGCCCTCCGCAGCAGATCATAACGGGCGCAGTCCGCCACAGGCTCATGGGTCAACTGCAAGGCCGGAGAGGTCAGCAGAAGCGGTGGTGGTTCCGGATCTCGCCTGCGGGATAGAATATTGAGGATTACATCGGCAGAATGGACGCCTTGCGAGAGAGCTTCGGCACATGCCTTTTGAACCACAGGCATCCCTTCCGTCAGCACAGCGCCGAGGACCTTCACCATCTGGCGGTCGCCATCTGAGGAGCCCTGCAGCTTGCGGCGGATCTGTTCAAGAGCTCCGGGAAGAACCCAGTCCTTGAACGGTGCGCCGTTACGCAGCGCCCCGGGTTTGCGAAGCAGAACAGGCACATAATGCCAGGGATTGTAAACCGTTCGGTCCCGGCCGAAGTGACGCGGGTGGTCTCCGACCAGTCGGCCCTCCTGCCGGATCTCGATCCGCTCAGCATAGGCCCTGATCTCGACCTGCCGCCCGACAGCCGTTGCCGCGACGGAGTATTTGTTGTTGTCGAAGCGCACGAGACAGGTCTTTGACACCGCCGCAGGCAGTGAATGGAATCCGTCGAAGCGCCCGGCATAGGGGACAAGGTGCGGGCGCTCTTCCTGGAAGACCTGCCAGACGGTTTTGTCCGTCAGCTCCGGATGCTTGCTGGTTCTGGCCGAGGCGATGCACTTGTCCAGCAGCCAGGCATTCAGTTCCTCGTAGCTCTTGACCCTGACGCGGGGCGCGAAAAACCGCTGACGGACAGTGCCGACCTGGCTCTCCACCTGGCCTTTCTCCCAACCCGCAGCAGGGGTGCAGGCAACGGGTTCGACCAGATAATGGCTGGCCATCTGCAGGAACCGACGATTGTAGAGGCGTTCCTTGCCGGTGAAGATGGTCTCCACCGCCGTCTTCATGTTGTCGTAGATCCCGCGGGTGCAGGTGCCCTTGAAGAAGGCGAAAGCCCTGTCGTGGGCATCGAACACCATCTCCTGCGTCTCGCGCGGATAGGCCCGCACAAAGAACATCCGGCTGTGGCACAGGCGAACATGGGCCACTTTGATGGTGGTGGTCGCCCCATCGATCACCACAACCTCGTGGCTCCAGTCGAACTGATAGGCTTCACCGGGCGCAAAGCTCAGGGGCACGAAGGCGGCAGAAGCGCCTGAACTCTGAGTGCGTGCCCAGTTCGAGGCGTAGCGGCGCACCGCGTCATACCCACCTTCATAACCGAGACCGCTCAGTTCTTCGTAGATCTGTATCAGAGACTGACGTTCCCGGCTGGACCGCGCGGCGTTGACCTCCAGCAGCCGGTTGAGTTCCCCCAGCCAGGCACCCAGCTTCGGGCGCGGCTGCACCGTCCGGGTATAGGTGAACTCGGTAATCCCGGTGCGGATCACCTTCCGCACCACCTTCTTCGACAGCTTCAGGTCACGGCAGATCGTCTTGATCCCCTTGCCCTCGGTGAAATGTAGCCGCCTGATTTTTGCGATTGTCTCCACGATCAGCATCCCGTGCTCGGCCTCCGATAATCATCGAAGGCACAATGGACCCAACCCCCGGTCGGTGGGGTCCATTTTGGACGCCGATCACCCCAGAAGCGGGGTCCTTATTGCAAGCCGTTCAACACGAGGTGGCCAGGGTGAAGTGGGTGATGCCGGTGCCGCCCTGGGTGGTGCGGGTTTCGGGGGCCTGGCCGATGTTGCCGGCGAGGATGACGATGTTCTGCATTGTAGGTCTCCGTTGCTCCTCGGAGGGACCGTCCCTCCGACGAGACCCGGCCAAGGCCGTCGGAAGACTCCTGCAACTGCCGCCCTTGCTGCAGCTTGCCCCCAAGGCCCCAGGTGGGGCGGGCAGCCGCGCTTGCGCGGCAACACGGCTGGGAGCCGCGGGGGTTGCTGGTGGAAGCCGAACGGACTTAGGGGATCAGTCAGGCGGAGGGATGGTGCTTTCGTGAGCGGATCGAGGACGCACAGCAGAACCATCGTCCTTGCTTGCAACCGTGACCTGTCAGCCCCATTTGAACCAAGACCACCCGGCATGGCAGCCGTCACCCGTCATCGTCGGCCGCCCTCGCGTCCGCCGCCGGAAGGCCCTGTCATCCGCGATGTGATCGAACAGGCTATCGGGTTCCCAGGTCCAGTGTGGCACCGTCCTGCTTCATCGGCCAAAGGCTCGGTCCCACTGCATCGTGAAGGGGCAAGGAAGGTGTTCTCGGAGGCCCTACGAAGCGAGGTGGACCGATGCAGCGGGGTATCGACCGCAAAGAACTGCGGGTTCGCACCGATGAACCGTTTCCAGAGCAGGACGAAGCGGGCCGGGAGCGACGGCGACATGCCCGCGATGAACTCACTTTCCGTCTTGGGTGGAACGACCGAGGCCCTATAGCGCAAGCTGCCGGGTTTACTCGGAGGTGGCGGATCGCGGCGGGAGTTTCAGCGCGAGAACACCGACTCGCCGAGGGCGTTCAGATTGACGATGGCCGAGATGCCGATGACGAGACCGCCCATGCCGCCGAACAGGTTGAGAATCAGCCCCGAGTCGATGGCGTTCTTGGTGATGCCATAGAGAAGGGCATAGCCGGCGATGACGGCGGGCACGGCGAAGAGAGCGAGCGCAATGAGCCGCAGGGCCGGGTTCTTCGCGAAGCCAAGAGTCACGATCACAAGCGCGATCGAGAGCACGGCGGCGCCGATGGCCATGAGGCCGGACATCACGACCCCGGCGCCCGCGCCCCAGGCATATTGCGCGGCCGTGATGGCTGCCATGACGGGCAAGGCATAGATCGCGAGATTCCAGGCGATCACGCAGGCCGCGATGGTGAGCGAGATGGCGAGCAGGATCAGCGTCATGGAAACCTCCAGAGAACGGTTGGGGATCACGACAGGCTGCCGGGAGATGCGCTCCGCCTGCGACTATGCTGCTTCGCCGGTTCTGCAAGGATGTTCCATCAAAGGCGCGGCCTTGCATCTTGTCAAGTATCGGCGGCCGAAAGCCGCCAGGCGGCGCTTACGCGCCGCCCTCGAACTTCATGACCGGGATGCCGAGCTTGCGGGCCTTGTCGGCGAGATTCTCCTGAATCCCGGTGCCGGGGAAGACGAGGACGCCGACCGGCAGCACGTCCAGCATGGCATCGTTTCGCTTGAACGGCGCCGCCTTGGCGTGCTTGGTCCAGTCGGGCCGGAAGGCGACCTGGGGCACCTTGCGGTGATCTGCCCAACGGGAAGCGATCAGTTCGGCTCCCTTGGGCGACCCGCCGTGCAGCAACACCATGTCGGGGTGCTTGGCATGGACCTGATCAAGCTTCGCCCAGATCAGGCGGTGATCGTTGAAGTCGGCGCCGCCGGTCAGGGCCACCTTCGGGCCGGGGGGCAGCATCACCTCGGTCTCGGCCCGGCGCTTCGCGGCGAGGAAATCGCGGCTGTCAATCATCGCGGCGGTCAGGTTACGATGGTTGACCATCGAACCGCTGCGCGGCCGCCAGGCGCTGCCCGTGTGCTGCTCGAAGGCCTCGGCGGCGAGGTCGCGGAAGAGTTCCATGCTGGCGCGCCGTTCGATCAGGGTCTGCCCTTCTGCCGTGAGGCGTTCGAGTTCGACCGATTTCACCTCGCTGCCGTCCTGTTCCCGCTGCATCCGGCGCTGCGCCTGCTCGTTGTCGTCGAGATCGCGTTCGACCCGGCTGGTGGCGCGGTGGAAGAGATTGACGGCGCCCCAGAGCAGTTCTTCGAGATCGGGTTCGAGACGGGTGTCACTGAGCGTCGCCACAAGGGCGTCGAAGATGTCTGTGACGGCTACAGCGACGGTATTGCCCTCGGGGAGCGGTCGCGGATCAGGTTCGTCTTGGAACGGGCGCCAGCCGTAGAGCTGGAGTTCGGTGAGGGCGTGATCGGTCTGGGAGGAGGTGTGGACCGGCTCGGCCCCTGCATATTCGGGATCAAACGTCATCGGTTGCGTCCTTCGTCTGGAGACCGCGCCCATCGCGGCCTTCGCAGGCGTCGAAGCGCACGGGCGGGACGGGCTGGCAGCCCTCGCCCGCTCTGCGAGGGCCTTGATGGCCGGGTGCGGCTAATTTGCCTTTCGCGATGCAAAGGCGGCACAGCCGCCGGCGGAAATTAGTCGCTCCCGGCCATTGCCTGCCCGTCCCGCTTGTGCGCCGATCGCCCTCTCGAGACAGGCCGTGGGTGCGGGACTCTCCGGCGATGGATGCACCTGCCGATGGCAAGCGAACGAAACCGGCAGAGGCCGAGCCGGACCGAGCCTCCGGGGCCGATCACACCCTCACCCTTCCATGAAACGGCGGACGTCTTCGGGATGAAGCTGATCCTTCAAGGCCGCCCCGAGGGCATCGGCGCCATGGCGTCGCAGATCATCGTTGAAATCGCCCTCGCGCGGCATGAGCGAGACCGCCTCGATCCCGAGATCGGCTGCTCTGGCGGCCAGTCGGTCTCTTGCACCGTCCCCGGCCGGGTCGCGATCGCGCAGGACATAGAGCCTGCGCAGCGACGGCGGGAACAGGATGGCGGCGAGGTGAGCGGCCGAAAGCGCCGCCAGCATCGGCATGCGGGGCAGGACCTGGCGCGGCGACAGCACGGTCTCGATGCCCTCGCCGGCGGCGAGCACCTCATCGGCGGTGCCGAAGCGGACCGCGTGGCCGAGAAGGTCGCCCATCGCCCGCCGCGGTGTCTCGACAGGCGCCTTGCCGGAACCGTCCGGGGCGAGCCATGTGCGATGCGCGCCGGTCTGGTGGCCGGTGAGATCGGTGACGGCGGCGACCATCGCCGGCCTGATCTCGGTGGGCGCATGCTCGTTGGGCCTGTAATAGCACCGGGGATGGTAGCGCAGCGCGGTGGTGCCTTCGAGCGTGGTGATCGCTCGCCGGTTGAGGTAGATCGCAGCAAGGGTGCCGTGGATCGGCTGCGCCATGGCGAAGAGCCGCCGCGACGCTTCAGGCGAACCGGGTGCCGCGCCGGATGTGCTGTCGGTCGGCGCTCTCGTCTTTGCCGGTTCGGGATGCGGGAGGGCGAGGAAGCGGCGCGCTTCCTCAGCCACGTCCTTGAAATCGGCGAGGCCGAGCGCCTCGCGGATGACGTCGAGAAGGTCGCCATGCTCTCCCGTCGCCATGTCACTCCACTTGCCCGCCGCACCCTTGCCGGATTCCGGGCCGGTCAGCCGCACGAACATGGAGCGTCCTGGGGTGTTCCGCACGTCACCGACCAGCCAGTATCGCCCGGCGCGGTGGCCGGACGACAGGTAGTGGCGGCAGACCGCCTCGGCCTCTCGGCCAAGGCGGATCGCCAGTTCGGATGCGTCGTGCCTGGGCATCAGGCTGCCTCCCGCTCGCCGATGCGCTCGACCGGCCAGCGGTCGAAGAGCTTCCCGAGGATCGCCGGACCGCTGGCATCGACCGGCACGAACATGCGCAGCTTCCAGGAGATGATCTCGTGGAACAGCCCATAGGCCGTGAGGCGCTGGCGCATGGTGTCGGTGAAACCCGACAGCTCGATCCGGTTTGCCCCCATGACCCGGACCCGGCGAAGCTGGAGGCCCTCAGCGAGATCGAGGATGGTCCGACTTTCCAGCAGCGCCGCGAAGGCATCGTCCGGCGAGACCGAGGTGATGCCGGTCTCGGTCGCATTGGCCGCCCAAGCCGGGGAGACCTTGCGGCCGATGATGCGCTCGCCGGCGTCAGACTGAAGCCGATAGACGCGAGTGGAGTCGTTCGGCAGCCGCTTCCAGATCGGTAGCAGCAGGCCCGTCACCATGTGCAAGGTGGACTCGGCGAACTCCGGCACCTCCGCGACTTCGGCTTCCCAGGCCGATGCGAAGGCATCCCTGTCGGCTTCGACCCAATGGGTCTCGCGCATCATCCTGACCTGGACGTTCTGCGCTTCCATCGGCCGGATCAGCCGGACGCGGCGCTCGATCTCGCCATCGTCCAACATCACGCTGGTGGTGGGGATCTGCACCGCTGCCCGGCCTGAGCGCTCGTTGATCAGCAGCCTGGCGCGGGGATCGTCGAGTTCCGCCAGCGCGGCGTCGAGCGTCACCGGGCGGTTGCGCCTGCGTTCGGTGATGGTCAGCAGGCTGGTCTCGGCCCCGGTGCGCGGGTGCGTGTAGATCACCTGCCGATCCGTCACTACGAAGCTCTCGGCGCGCAGGGTCTCCAGCCCGGCGTCATAGGTGCCGGAGGCGATGGCGCCCTCGATGCGGGCGGTCAGAAGTTGTTCGAAGGCGGTGAAGAGGATGCCCTGAAGCTCGATGGTCAGCGCCAGCAGCCGGTTGAGGAAGGTGGTGATGGCCGGCAAATTGTCCTTGATGCCGTTCGCATCCATCAGCTTCAACCCGGTGGCAGCCTCGAACCGCTCCAGTGAGCAGCCGTCGACCTTGCCGCGCACCAGCAGGAGATAAAGCTGGCGCAGCGCGTCACGGGCGTAATGCGATTCCAGGTTATCTTCCGGGCGGAACAGGCCCTGACCACCGGTCTGGCGCTGGCCGCGCGTAATCGCGCCCAGCGTGTCAAGACGGCGGGCGATGGTCGAGAGGAAGCGCTTCTCGGCCTTCACATTGGTCGAGATCGGTCGGAACAGTGGCGGCTGTGCCTGGTTGGTGCGATGCGTGCGGCCGAGGCCCTGGATGGCGGCGTCCGCCTTCCACCCGGCTTCGAGGAGATAGTGGACACGCAGCCGGGTATTCTTCGCCGACAGTTCGGCGTGATACGACCGGCCCGTGCCGCCCGCATCGGAAAAGACCAGCACGCGCTTCTGATCGTCCATGAAGGCTTGCGTCTCGGCCAGGTTGGCCGAACCGGCGCGGCTTTCCACGACGAGCCGGTCGATGGTGACGCTGCGTTTGCGGACGATACGGCGCGAACGACCCGTGACCTCGGCCACCGTGTCGGTCCCGAAATACTGGATGATCTGGTCGAGCGCGCCGGGAACCGGCGGCAGGCTGGCGAGGCTTGCGATCATCTCGTCGCGCCGGGCCGCGGCCTCGCGGCTCTCGACCGGCTGGCCATCACGATAGACCGGGCGCGAGGACAGATTGCCCTCGCTGTCGGTGAACGGCTCGTAGAGTTGGACCGGGAAGGAATGGGCAAGGTAATCTAGGACATATTCGCGCGGCGACAGGTCCATTTTCAGATCGCCCCATTCCTCGGTGGGGATCTCTGCCAGCCGCCGTTCCATCAGCGCCTCGCCGGTCGAGACGATCTGGATGACGGAAGAATGTCCCGCTTCCAGATCGGCCGTGATGGACCGGATCAGCGTCGGGGTTTTCATCGACGTCAACAGGTGCCCGAAGAACCTCTGCTTGGCGCTCTCAAAGGCCGAGCGGGCGGCGGACTTGGCCTGCCGGTTCAGCGTGCCGGACCCGCCCTCGCCGCCGGTGATGTTGGCGGCCTGCATCGCCGCATCGAGATTGTTATGGATGATGGCGAAGGCATCGGCATAGCTGTCGTAGATGCGGACCTGTTCAGGGGTCAGTTCGTGGTCGAGCAACTCGTATTCCACGCCTTTGAAGGACAGCGAGCGGGCGGTGTAGAGGCCAAGCGCCCGCAGGTCGCGGGCCAGCACCTCCATCGCCGCGACGCCGCCGGCCTCGATCGCCTCGACGAACTCCGCCCTGGTCGAGAAGGGGAAATCCTCGCCGCCCCAGAGACCGAGCCGCTGCGCATAGGCGAGATTGTGGACGGTGGTGGCGCCGGTGGCCGAGACATAGACGACTCGGGCATCGGGAAGCGCATGCTGGATGCGCAGCCCGGCACGGCCCTGCTGCGAGGCGGCGACATCGCCGCGTTCTCCCCTGCCTCCTGCGGCATTGGCCATGGCATGCGCCTCGTCGAAAATCACCACCCCATCGAAGTCTGTGCCCAACCATTCGACGATCTGTTTGACCCTGGAAACCCTTGTCCCCCGGTCGTCGGAGCGCAGCGTGGCATAGGTTAGAAACAGGATGCCTTCGTTCAGCGTGATGGGCTTGCCTTGCGGGAATCGCGACAGCGGCGTGACCAGCAGCCGCTCCATGCCGAGCGCCGACCAGTCACGTTGCGCGTCCTCCAACAGCTTGTCGGATTTCGAGATCCAGATCGCCTTACGCCGCCCCTGCATCCAGTTGTCGAGGATGATGGCGGCGGATTCCCGACCCTTGCCGACGCCGGTGCCGTCGCCGATCATGAAGCCCTGACGGAAACGGATTGCTCCCTCGGCATCCTCCGGCGCGGCGGCGAGATTGTCGAGCGTGTCATCGATCGTCCAGCCCCCGGCGAGGAAGCCCCCATGGGCCTCGCCCGAATAAATCACGGTCTCCAGCTGCGCCTCGGACAGCTTGCCGAGAATGTCGTTGGGAAGCGTCGGCCGATAGCTGGGCTTCGGCGGCGCGATGCTCGCCATCGAGGCCGACTGCACGAGCTGGGTAGGATGCGCCTGCGCCCCGTCGATGCGGATGGTCTGAAGCCCGTATTCCTCGTAGATCGCGTCGGAGAGGCCGCCGCCCTCGGCCGGTTCCCAATCCACGGTCTCGTAGGCGACCGGCACGGCCTCCGGTTCCGCAAGGGGCGCGGCGGGCGCGGATCGCGCGGCGCGGTTGACGTAGCCGCGCACGGTGCGGGGCGCGGTGGGTCGTGCGACCGGCACCGTCAGGCCGGGATCGACCGGCAGCCGCGTGGGAAGCAGGTCGGCTAGCCAGGCGATCAGCGTGGCCACGTCCGGCGCGACACCAGGCGCTGCCGGAAACACCGCCGCATCTTCGGCCGGCAGCTTGTCGATGACCGTGAGCCGGGTCGGGACAGTGGTGCCTTGCTTGGCATAGACCGAGCCGTCGATGGCGGCGGAAAAGGTGACGCGACCGCGTTCCTGCAGCCGGGTCCAGGAGGCGGTCCACGCCGGATTATCGGGGGCGAAGCTCGCGCCGGTGATGGTCACGAGCCGTCCGCCGGGCGCAAGACGCGCCAGCGCCGAAGCGAGATGGCGAAAGGCGGCGTCACGCATGCGCCCCTCGACATTGGCCATGACCGAGAACGGTGGATTCATCAGCACGACGGTCGGGACAAGGCAGGGATCGAGATGGTCATCGATCTGGGCCGCGTCGAAGCGGGTAACGGAAAGGGCCGGAAAGAGAGAGGAAAGCAGGCCGGCGCGCATCTCGGCCAGTTCATTTACGAGAAGCGTGCCGCCGGCGATCTCGGCCAGGATGGCGAGGAGCCCGGTGCCGGCCGAGGGCTCCAGCACACGGTCGGCAGGCGTGATCGCCGCCGCCGTGACCGCCGCGAAACCGAGCGGGATCGGGGTGGAGAACTGCTGGAAGGTCTGCGCTTCTTCCGAGCGGCGCGTATGCGTCGGCAGAAGCCCGGAGATCTTGCCGAGCTGCGGCAGGATCGCCGACTTCGAGGCGGCTTTACGGAAAAGCACATTGCCGTATTTGCGCAGGAAGAGGACGGTCGCAGCCTCGCAGGCATCATAGGCCAGCTTCCAGGTCCAGGCGCCGGTGGCATCGGAAGCGCCGAAACCCGCTTCCATCGCGCCGCGCAGCGTGGCGGCGTCGACACGCTGACCGCGTTCCAGATGCGGCAGCAGTAGGCCGGCAGCGGTGAATATGCGGGCTGCGGTCTCGGCGTCGTGGTCGCGCGGAAGCGGCGCGGTGGCGGATGCCGCCGCGGATGCGGAAATCATGTTCATCGGGGATTCCTCGGGAGAGCAAGTCAGGATCAAGCCGGGCAGCGCTCTCTCTCGACCGCACCGGCTCAAACCCCTTCCGGCCCATCTCTCGCTCTGAAGCCGTGGCGAAAGCAGGCATGAAACAAGCGCCCGACCGTCAGGCTGGGCGCTTGTGGGTTTCAGTCGATGGCCTGGAAGATCGCCGCCGCCTCCGGGTGATTGGCGGCATGTTCGTAGAGACGGCCATAGCCCTCGGCGAGTTCGTCGTCATCGTAGCGGAAGGAAAGATGCGAGAAGGCGAAGAGCGTGGCGATGATCCCAGCCGCATCGCATGAGACCTCGCCCTCGAAACCGTTGCCTTCGCAGAACAGGAGGTAACGGGGCTTTGATGTCGGCGCGAGATAGAGCGGCTGGCCGGCGCGTTCGTAGAAATCCCAGAGCCCGCCGCCGTAATCGGCGGGGCTGAGGATCTCCATGAATCGGAAGACGGCATGCTCGCCGATGATGAGCAGGCGCCGGCCGAAAAGGCGCGGCAGGAACTCCATGCGGCGCGCGTCGGGGACACGGGTTGCGGATTGAGAAGCAAGTTCGGGCAAAGCCATGATCGGTCTCCTGGAGGGAAAGGGACGGCAGCCGGACGACCCTCTCTCAACCCGTCCGGAGGCACCCTCTCCCGGCCCTCCTCTCGCTCTGGGGGCTTGAAATGGACCATTCTATGGACCATCTTGGCAGGATAGCGGAGAACATCTGGAGCGATGTGCGATGAGGGTTTCTGTCACCGAGGCGAAAGGGCAGCTCACCGAACTGGTGAAACGCGCCGAGGCCGGCGACGAGGTGATCCTAACCCGGCGGGGCCATGAGGTCGCCCGCCTCGTGCGGGTTGCTGTCGCAGCGACCCCGAAAGGCCGGCGTGCGCTGATGGAGCGGGTCCGGGCCACGGCGCGGGGCAAGGCACTGCCCGGCGCCGATGCCGCGCGCAGTCAGGACTTCCTCTATGGTGATGACGGGATGCCGGCGTGATCGTCGTCGACACCTCGGCGCTGATGGCGATCGTGCTGGACGAGCCGCAGGCCGAGACCTGCATGGCGGCGATCGAGGCGGCGGACGGATTGCTGATCTCGGCCGGAACCGTGGCCGAGACGCTGATCGTCGCAGGGCGCCGCAATGTTGGGGAAGAGATTGCCGCCCTGATCGAGGGCCTTGGGTTCGAGGTCGTCTCCGTCACGGAGGCTTCGGCACGCAGGATCTCCGAAGCCTATGCCCGCTGGGGCAAGGGCGTTCATCCCGCCGGTCTCAACTACGGCGATTGCTTCGCCTATGAGGTCGCGAGCGAGCGCGGCTGTCCGTTGCTCTTTGTCGGCGATGATTTCTCACGGACGGACCTGCGGTCGGTACTGTAACCCCGGAAAGCCGGGCTTTAGCCGAAGCGATTCCCATCAACTGTGAAGCTGTATTCGTTGGCACCGATGGCCTCATCGACCGCCTCATCCGAAGTCAGGTCATCGTAGTCGCGCTCAAGCTGGCGATAGAGCCAACGCGCGAGATCGCGCAATGCCTCGATGACGGTCTCCTCGGCATCGGCGGTCATGCCCTGCCCTGTCGGGCTGTCGCGGGTGACCGAGATCGCCATGCAGTATTCGTGATAGTATCGCCCCCGATGGGTCGTCTCGGCCGTCAACTGGTAGAAGTTGCGGCGTTGCGCCTGATGTAGGGCATCCGCGATGCGGTGCAGCTCCGCATCCTTCGGCGCATAGGCACGGATTTCCGCCGCCGTGCCTTTGCGATAGGAATAGTGGCCTTCGAACGCGGCGCCATCGCCCTGCGACCAGAAGCCCGTAAACCAGATGCAAGGCTCTTGTCGCACGCCGCCGCCCATGAGGCGGACGGTGCGGGTCTTGATGCGGATGCCGAGGATGTCCGCGATCCGCCGGAAATCCTCATAGACGGCATCGTACCAATCGTAGTCGAAGCCGCCCTCGCGATACCAGGCGCGGGCCTTGCCTTTCGCGGCTTCGGAAAGCTCGTCGAGCCGATAGACCGTGGTTTCGATGACGTCAGGCATTGGGGTCGCCCCCGTCCAGAACGGTGGAAAGCCAACCGTCGGTGTAGATCCAGTCCACCGTCTCGCCGGTGGCGAGGTCGAGGACATGCGCGCCGCCCCCGAACCCGTCGATTCTCGGACGTGAGCAGGTATTGGCGTATTGCATCCCCCATAGCCCGGTCAGGCCGAACGCGGCGGCACAGCGTTTGACGAACTGGATGACATGCTCGGGATCGCCGGTGCCGTCATCGCGCATCCAGAGCTGGGTGCCGCCATGTTCGGGCTGGATCGAAAGCATGAAGCCGTCCGAGGGCGGATCTTCGGCGGCGTTTTCGTGCGCCAGCGCGTTGTAGAGATCAAGCGCGCGGGCGGCGTTCTCGGGGCTGCCCACGTCGAGCAGGCAGGAGAAATGGGTGAAGTAGTCGGCCATGTCAGGCTCCTGAAACGAGAAGGCCCGGCGCGGGGCCGGGCCTAGTGGATGGAAAGGGGCGACAGGTCAGGCAGCTTGTGGCAGCCGCAGCAGATCGGCAGTCGTCTCGCGCCAGAAGGGATCGACCAGCCGCGCCTCGAGCAGGCTGGCGCGGTGGCGGAGATCACGAGCCGATACCGCATCGCCGCGCCCGGATGCCGTGAAGGCCATGCCCCGCAGACGGCTGGCCTCCGTGACGGTGCGGCGAGCCTCGGCGTCGGAGGCGACCGGATGCTGCCAGAGCACGATCCCGGCCCGGACCTCACCGGCAAGGACAAGGCCCAGTTCGTTGTCCTGAATGACCATGACGCGGGGGCGAAAGCGCAGCGCATCGCCCTGTCCAACGCGGAAATCACCGCGCGCAACGCGCTGGCTGGCGATGATCAGCGCCTCTTCGGGGGATTGGCACTGGCCGATGACGAGCGTGCGGTCGAAGCCGCCGACGTCATCGCTTTCGTCATCGCTGGCGATACCGATGCAGGAGATGCGCAGCGGCAGCTTCTGGGCATGACGCAGCCGGGGCAGGATCTGTCGCGCGACAATTTCGCCGATCGAGGCGAAAGTGGTGTGGTGGGAAAGGCTCATGGGGAATGCTCCGCGACGGACGGCGGAAGCCCCTCTCCCGCCTCACAATCCGTCACGGCCAACCGGCCCGCACTCTTACTCTCCCGTCCCGACGGTGGATCGTCCCGCACCTCGGCGGGACGATCCGGCGATCAGCACCAGGGCTCACGCCGCCCGGCCCAGGTTCTCGCCAGCCCTTCATCGACGAGAATATCGCCGACATCGCGGCCTTCTACGCGTATCGCCGCCAGGGTCCGGCCATAGCGGTCGGTCCCCTGACGCAGGATTTCGACCCGCCGACCTTGCAGGATTTCCGCCAGCCTGATCTTCGCTTGCCGGGCAAGGTCGGTTTCATGGATGCAGCGGCCCTCCATTTCGGGAGCGTCGATGTTGAATATCCGAACAGCTTCGGACTGCTGTCCCATACCCAGCCGGATCGAGTCACCGTCCCAGACGCGGATTTCCGCCGGTTCGCAGGAAGCCGTGCAGAGCAGGACGGAGATGACGATATGGCTGAGCATGGCAAGAGGCTTTCATAAGGGGGAGGCTGACGCGACTGCTCAGACTTCTTCCTGAAGTCGGCCATTGACGCAATGCGGATCGACCTCCGCCTCGATCCGCTGCGTCCGCCCCATCCAAGGCGCCGGGTGGATTGCCCGCGCCCAATCGGCGAAGGACGGGATACGGCCCAGATCCTCGCGGACATGCTGCTCCCCGACCCATCGGGCCGGGATCACCCTGCCGGTGGACAGGGTGATCGTCGCCCCGAAAATGGTCTCGGCCATGAAGATGCCCTCGGCATGGTGGCGAAGCGCGCGATGACGAAAATCGGCCAGGATCTCCTTGCTGGCATCGAACCAGCTATGGATGGGCAAGTAATCCTCGACCGTGCCGCCCCATTTCTTCACCGACGAGAGCGCATGATGATAGGGATGTGCCATTTCCGCCCCCTCAGAACTCGTGACTGTAGAATTCGGTGGCGGTGTAGCGCTCGTTGTAGTCGAGCGTGATGGTGCGCGCCGCCACATCGAAGCTGAACTCGCCATAGGCGCCATCATTGTTCTCCCAGCCGCCATGGGTTTCCGAGAGGAAGTCATAGGCGAGCTGTTCGATGGCCGCCTCAACGCCCATTGAGATTGCGGTCACCTTGTCGGTTCCCCATGCCACCGTGGCAATGGTGATCTCGCCCTGCGGCAGGTCCACGGTCCGGTCGTCCGATTGCGCGGTGATGTCCTCGATCTGGCCGCTGTCGCCAGAACCGTCGAAGGTGACGGTCACGAGAGTGATGCCTGCGGCGGCCAGCGCATCGAACAGCGCCGTCTTGTTGTCGGGACGGACCGCTTCAGCGCGACGGTTGCGCTCATCGCGCTCGGCGAAGAAGCGCGCGACGCTGGCGGCCATGTCGAATTCCGGCGTGGCTGGTTTGTCGGTATCGGTCATTGGATGATCCTCCAGGAGAGCGGGATGATATGGCCCGGCGGCGCTCTCCTCTCCTTCCGCCAGGCTCGCCCCGATCCCGGCCCAACTCTCCCTTTCCACAGCCGAGGCGAGGCCTCGGCACCGCCGCTGGCGATGCGCAGCCTGCGCATGGCACAAGGCCCGGCTGCGCCTGACGCGGGCCGGGCCGTCGGGCGGAGGCGCTTTCGCGCCTCAGCCGAAGGGATCGAGTTCGAGCTTCACCATCTCTTCGTCGCCGTCGAACTCGTCGGCGGGCATGGCGCCGTGGGTGCCGTCCCCGGCCTGGAACACGACGATCACGACCATCAGCGTGGTGGCGAGGCTGGCGGCGAAAGCGGTGGCATCTGCGTAGGACATGGGTTCCGGCTCCTGTCTTTGGAGGCGGGGGACCATCCCCCGCGCGACAGGCGCCCGAAGTGTCTGACCGGATCTGCAATCACCCTCGGGCGTTCGGATTCTTTCCGAATCCCCGAGGGCGGCACGCGCGCGTAAGCCGACCCCACCGGGGTTGAATGCAAAGAGACGGTCGGACCAAGGTTAGCGAATTGAAGCGGGGGATGGTGCTTTGCGTCGAGCCGGTGCCGGAAACCCGTCGCAGATGCTTTGCTGCGCCAGCCTCGTTGCCGGCGGATATTCAGGGTGTGTTTCAGGCCGGGGACGGAACCCGTTGCCCCCACAACACCAAGGAGTTGGCGCAATGGTGAAGCTCGAACTCGATCCATCGCTGCTTGTGCAGCGATACCCGATAGCCCCGTGTGCAAGGTTCGGCTTTCAGGGCCGGTCAGTCCCAGAACCCATCGGCGATTTCGCGGGCGATCATGGCGCGGGCCTTCATCATCACATCGTCGCCGGAGGTGTCGATATGACCGAAAAAGCGCGTCCGGGCGCCATGGGCCGTCCAGTCGGCATAGCGGCAGTATTCGCGGGCATCGAGCCGGAAGGCGCGCATGTCCTCGGCCCAATGCGGTTTCGGTTCCACGATGACGGTGACGCCGTTGCGGGTTTCCTCCCAGGGAAGCGAGCGCTCCGATGGCGGATTGCGGCGGTCATCGGCGAAGATTTCATCGACCGTCATCATGATGCGCCCCCATCTTCGGCCTTCTCGACAAAGCCGGCAGGATCGTCGGGATCCGGCGGCAGATAGGCGTCATAGGGGTTGCCGCTTGCGAGATGGCCGAACGGCGTGAAGACGTAATCACCCCCGTCGCGGCCGACCGCGCACAGGACATAGCGTGTCTCACGGGTCGCGGCGTCGAGGCATTCCATAAGGGCGAGATTGCCGTCATCGGCAGCACGAAGCAGAGTGTCGAAGTTCGTTCGAACGGGATCGGGAATGGCCATTGTGTTCTCCTGAAACGAAGAAGGCCCGCCGTCACGGGACAAGCGGGCCGGATGAACGGGATCGGCGAACGTCACGCGGCAGCTCGACCCTCGACGGCTTCGGCGCCTGCCTCGTCGGCGGTGATCTCCTCGAGGCGCGCGCGGGTGTAGCCGTTCCTGGCTAGCCAGAGTTCGGCCGCCTCGTGGTTCTCCGCGAGGTGCAGCAATTCGACGTTCTCTCCGACATCCTGCACAACGCGGACTTGACCGATCTTCGGGCGTTCGATCACCCGGAAGCTCAGATCGCTGTCGATGCCGTAGCTGCGCATGACGGTGATAAGAATGATGCCGCCTTCGCCGAAATCGCCTTCATGCAGGGTGAAGGACGGCGTGGTCGTGTAGGTCGGGCGCTCGCGGCCCGGTTCCTTGCGCACGAGACGACCGGCCCCGTTGCGGGATTTCCACGCGGCGAGCTTCTTGGTGAAACGTGCGGGCGGCTTCGGCTGGCCGTCGCTGTAGGCCACGAGCGAGCCGAGCGGCACGATGTCGAAGATGAGGGAAGCGGACATGATCTTGCTCCTGAAACGAAAGCGGCCCGGCGAGATGCCGGGCCTTGAGATGGAAGGGATGGAATGCGGGGCGACGGAGGCCGCCCCGCTGATTCGCGTCACTCGGCGGCGACGAGGGCCTCCGGATCGTCGGCGGCCTCGGCCGTGTCCTCATGGCCACCGGCGAGGAAGTCGGGCAGCGCCACGCTGTCCTCGTCCTGATCGGTCGCGCCATCCACGGCCTGCGCCTCGATGGCGGGGCGCAGCGGCTCCGGCAGCCAGCCGGTATCGGCCAGGAGCCGTTCGGCCTCCTTCGCCATGTCGCCCTTCTTGAGATGCGCGATGAGATCGGCCGCGCGATCGCCGGCACCCTCGCGCACCGCCTCGATGATGCGGGTCTTGGTCACGCGGCCCAGATAGTTCTCGACCGTTGGCCTCCAGCCCGCTTCGACGAGGTCGAGGCCGGTGGCCTGCGCCAGCCGTTCGGCCTCGGCCATGCGGCGGTCGAGACCGTGCTGCGAGATGCCATTCCCCGAATAGGGGTTGGGCCGCTCGTAGAGCGCGTTGACGCCGAAACTGACGCAATGCGCAAGCAGCGCCAGGCGGCTGGCATCGTCGAGACCGTCGATCCAGTCCCAGAGCCGGTCGTCATCACCGGAGGGAATGTCCCCCCGCCAGGCGTCCGCGCGCTCGTCGATCATCTTCGCGGCGGCGCTGTCAGCGAGCCCGGTCGCATCCGTGGGAAGATAGATGTGACGCACGGCGGCATAGAGGCTGGTTCCCGAGGTGGCGGTGCGCTCGAAAGTATCGAGAACCAGCTTGTGCAGCAGCGCCGTCATGGCGACGCGCGGATTCTCGGCAAGCGCATTGCGCAGCGCCAGCGTCCGCCAGGCGGTCAGGTCGGTCACGAGTCGCTCGGGCAACGGCTTGACGGCATCGTCCTCCTCTTCATCGGCGTCCGGGACGGGCTCGCCGCCGACGGTGATGACCGCGCGCTGCACGGCATCGGGATCGGACGGGTCCGCACCCTCGGTGGCATCCTCGCCATCGACGGTCTCGGGTTGTTCGTCCTCGGAGCGGACGTAGCCGTTGCTGACGATCAACTCGCCATCGCGGCCGATGCTGACGAAGACACCGGCACGAGCGATGTCCTCCGGCGCGAAGGTGACAGGCCGATTCTCGAAGGCTTCCAGCTCGGCTTCGATTTCCCCGAGCCGCTGATCGACCTCATCGGGCAGCTCGTCGGCTTCGGCATACTGCGCTTCGAGTTCGTCATACTCGTCGCGCAGCGCCTCTCGGGTGGCGCGTTCCTCGTCGGTCAGTTCCTGGGTCACGCCGACCAGCCTGCGCAACCCGTTGGTGTGGCCGTAGGGCAGCTCGACTGCCGCGTCGATCCACTTCCAGCCCTGACCGGCGATCTCGTCGGCGACGGTGCGCAGCTTCTCGTCGACCAGCCGGTCGAGAAGCGTGACGTCCTGCAACCAGCCGCCGTTCTCCTCGGAGAAGAGGTCGCGCAGCACCGGGCCACCCGCCGCATCGTAAGCGTCAACGCCAATGAAGCGGGCGCGCTTGTCGGCGGCCGGAACCGTGGTCTCGGTCAGCATGTTGCGGATCTGCCAGGGTTCCTTCTGCCACGACGTGCTGATGCGCTCCCAGACCTGCTGCTGGCGCTCGTGGTCGGGGTTGACGGTGAAGGCTTCCAGCATCGCCAGCGTCATCTCGTTGCGCGCATAGGCGTCGTGCAGCGTCGGCGCGACGGTGGCGAGGCGAAGACGCTGCATGATGTAGCGCGGGGTGGTCCGCCATGCGTCGGCGATCTCCTCCTTCGACATGCCCATGTCGAACATCCGCTTGAACGCCTTGAACTGGTCGAGCGGATGCAGGGCGAGGCGCAGCAGGTTCTCGGCCAGCGAGTCGTCCACGGCCGAGGTCTTGGCGTCGGCCTTCTTGACGATGCAGGGCACGAGCCCTTCGGCCGGGAAGCGACCGGCCTCGACAAGGCGCGCGATGGACCTGTAGCGGCGGCCGCCGGCCGGGGTTTCGAACTCGCCGGTCTCATTGCCGTCCTCGTCGAGGATGGCGCGGACATTGAGACCCTGCACGAGATCCTCGCGCCGGTCGATGTCATGGGTAAGTTCGTCCAGACCCGCCTCGACATCGGTCTCGCGGACATTGCTGTCCGACAGCCTGATGCGGTTGAACGGAATGTCGCGCGCCCGCGAAAAGACGATCATCGGGGCGACGGGCTTCTTCCTGGCAGCTTTGGCCATGGTGGTTTCTCCGCGACGGGCGGCCAGGAGCCTCTCTCTCGACCTCCAACCCGTCACGAAGCGAAGCGCCGCCCTCTTCCTCTGAAGAGCGCGACGCCAGGCCACAAAGCCGACAGCCGGAAATCAGGAATCCTGGCTTTCCGTATCTGCGGATGTGCAGGTGAATGCCGCACCGGCGCGGTAGAGGGCTCGCTCCGCCGCACGGATGCTGCCGGCTTCCCGCGCAGCCTCCGCCCAGACCGAGATCGGGAAATCCCCGGTGAAGAGCAGATCCCGCTCGATCCCCATGCCGAAGGGCAATCGGACCCTGCGCAGCTCTTCCAGGCTCCACGAGCCAAGTTCGGGGTAGCCGATATCGGCCAGGCCGAACATGATGTCGCCGCCCTGATCCAGCTCAGTGGCGAGCCAGACGCCCGCGCCGAAGGGGTTGAAGAATTTCACGACGGGGATGTGATCCACATCACGTTGGCGACCACTGGCCAGAAGCCGGTCGCGCTGTGTTCCGGTCAAAAGGATCATGCCGCGACCCTCCCTTCGATTGCAGCCGGAACCGGCTCCCCGGCATCTTCGTCGGGCAGATGCGACAGCAGCCAGTCGGCCGCCTTGCTGGCCTGAGAAGCTGCGCGGACGATGGCGCGGTTGTCCTCGCGCAGCACCTCCAGCCAGGAGCCGATATAGTCGGCATGGCGCACGGTCGGCACGATACCAAGCGAGGCGCAGCAGAATGCCGCGTTCGTCTCGGCGACCAGCTCCTCGAAGGCGTATTTCTTCGTGCCGAAACTGCCCGAGAAATCCCGCCCCAGGCGCGAGGCATGGCCGGTGGCGTGCCCCATCTCGTGCAGCGCCGTCCGGTGCCAGTTAATCGGCTCGAAATAGGCGGCCGGCGGCGGCACCTGCACATAATCGAGTGCCGGCACATAGAAGGCGCGATCTCCGCCGATGCGGAAATCGATCCCGGTCGCGCGGATCAGTGCCTCGACCTTCGGCTCGATCATACCGGGCGGCGGTGGTGGCGCCTCCACGGCAATATCTTCTGGCAGGCCCTCGCATTGCGCGGTGTTGAAAACGGTGAAGCGCTTCAAGAACGGAATGCGTCCCGGTTCCTCACCGGTCTCGCGGGCTCGCCGCTTTTCGTCTTCCGGGGTGAAGCGGTCGGCATAGACCACGGTGGTGCCGCGTTCGCCCTTCATGACATTGCCGCCGAGGGCTGCCGCCTGGCGATAGGTGAGCCAATGCTGGGTCGGATAGCCGTGCTGGACCACGGCGCCCCAGAGGATCAGCACATTGATCCCGGAATATTGCCGCGAGGTCGCGGCGTTCTTCGGCATGGCAAGCGACGCCTTTGCCGCCGCTGTCCCCCAGGGCTGAACCCAAGGCAACCGCCCTTGCTCCAGCTCGGCGATGATCTTGCCGGTGATGTCGTCGTAAAGATTGCTGCGCGCGCCATCGGCAGCGTGATCCTGTCTGGCCATCGGGATGATCTCCGCGACGGGCGCCGGAGGCCACTCCTCCAGCCCTCAACCCGTCACGGAAAACCCGCCCGCACTCGAACTCTCAGGGGGCGTTGCGGGGTCTCCCCGCTGAAGGGGGTGCGTCGGCAACGCAGTGCCGACCAGGGGGAAAGCTTTCCCCCCGCCACCTGAGAAGGTCAGCGATGCTGAACCTTGTGGACATTCGCTGCGCCTGCATAGTGTGACCGGCCGAACAGAGCCTTGAGCGATTGAACGGGCGGAATCCGTCTGACGGCACCGCGGCATGGCGGTTGCGGCAAAACCAGGATGCCGGTCACTCATGCAAGTGGCAGCCAACCGATCTGCGGCATTGTTGCGGGAGAGCGCCACCAGAACATCCTCGCGCTTGAGTTGGTGGGCCACGATGAGCGCCAGACATTCTCTGCTGGCCTCGTCGATGATGGTCAAGATGCGAAATTTGCGGCCGTCATGTGTGCGTTCTTCGGCGAAGTGGAATGTCGATACATGCCTTGGATACTCGGGCCGCAGAAGCCGATTCGGATGGGGGCAAGACCGATTCCCATCGGGAAGTTGCCGATAATTTTGTGAATGATAGCTTGCAGGATCGCGAAAATGACGATACCAATCCGTCAGAAGCGATCTTTATGGTGGATTTGTCGATATGGAACACTTCGCGGTTGTCCAAAGTATCGTTCGGGCCAGTTTAGCCGGGGACCGGGAGGCTGTGGTCAAGCAGGTGCTGCGCCTTCGTGAACGCCTCGAGAAGGCCGGAGCGACGAAGGAAGCCGCTACGTTGGAGCGCTTGCGCGCGGCCGCGCGCGACACACAGGAACTAGCTCCGAGCCGCGTGGAGATGTCGCGCGGCCAGATCACCGGGGAAACCCTCGAACAGGGAGTCAATCCGCCGATCGATCGAGAGACCGGAGCCCGGTTGTGCACAATTGATTTTCCGGGACGGAACCGCCGGGCGCCCGTTTATGGGGCGGTAGTGTCAGAAACGGTCGAGGGGCTGCTGCAGGAATGGACCAGTGAGGCCGCGCTGCAAGAGGTGGGCGTGTCGCCCACGCGCTCTTTGTTGATTTACGGACCGCCTGGTTCGGGTAAGACCATTACCGCCGACTATATCGCTGCCCGGTTGGGATTGCCTTTGGTCGTGGCACGCATCGACGGCCTGATATCATCCTTTCTGGGCACGACCGCGCGCAATATTGCAAATCTGTTCGACTTCGCTAACCGATACGCCTGCGTTCTGCTGCTGGACGAGTTCGACGCGCTCGCAAAGCTCCGGGACGATCCGCAGGAGATCGGCGAGATCAAGCGCGTGGTCAACACTTTGCTGCAGAATCTCGATCAGCGGCGCAACTTCGGAATCACGATCGCTATTACGAACCACGACAGGCTCCTCGACCCAGCCGTTTGGCGGCGCTTCGAAACGCATCTTCAGCTCGTCGAGCCGGACGAGTCCGCCCGCGAGAGCCTGATTGCGCGTTTCCTCCAACCGCTCGAAGCGCCTGTTTCTACCCTCAGGGTATTTTCATACTGTCTCGCGGGGCGCACGGGGGCCGATATCGAAAGGGTGTGCACGGCCGTGAAACGGACGCTGGCGCTCAGCGGCGAATCTCATGACGGGCCAGGATTGTTCCATGCCTTGAGTTCTGTACTAGCCCGTGCGCCGCAGCACGACCATGTGGCGGCCCGCATCCTCGCCGTCGATCAAGAAGCGTTTGTCAGCCTGATCGCGAATGATAGTACGCTTTCGCTCAAGCAAACCGAGATAGGTGAGGCGACGGGGTACGGTCAGTCGCGGGTGAGCGATCTCAAGAAGGCGAAGCGCCATCTGCCACTGCTGGAGGCGTCGCATGCCCAATAATCCGGTTCAGATCATCCTAAACGATCACGATTTTCATCAGGCGCCCGATCCGGGACAGCCGCCGCGGAACAAAGATTTTTTCGAAGGTGCCGACAAGGCATTCGTCACCCACAAGGCCTCGCTGCTGGCCGCAATCGACCGGATCATCGACGAGATTCAGACGAGCCCTTACGGTCCCGCAGCGTATCTCAAAGTCCAGATGCGCAACGAGGCGCTGGCAAAATCCTATCGACCTGTATGGTGGCTGTTCAAGCCCGACCAATTCCCATGTGTGGGGGCAGACGCGGTCGGAACGCTCTATTTTCGAGCTCCGTTGATCTACCTGAATGCTCTGCGACAGCGCATCGTGCAGGCTGAAGCCTCCGTCGAGACAAAGTATCGGAGGGCTGACAACAAGCCATACAAGGCGCCGACCATCGCTCGAGCCGAAGTTGGCGCCATCGAAACCATCGAAGTCGCACCTCCCGAGCAGAAACGCGCATTTTCTACCGCAGCAGCTCTTGCGGCACTCGAGGATCCTCGAGCGGTCTCCGGCTATCAGGTCGAACTTTTCGAGACGCCGGCCAAACGGGTGATCGCCGATGACCCGCTTGGACGGATCGCATTACGGCGCTCGCTTGAGCGTCTGTTGTTGTCTCTCGGCCTAGGCGCGCGCAGTTATCTCGCCTTTGAGGTCGGACGAACCCCCGTCCTCGAAGTTCAGCTGACCACACAGCCTGTCGACGCCCTGATCGACAATCGAGCAGGTGTGGCTGGAAGCGACTCAGGCCAGGAAATCAGCCTCTTCTTAATGGACCGAAATCCGGAACGACATGAGGCGACCCTGAATGCACTCCAGAAGCATCCTCTGGTGCGTGCGATCTTGCCACCTGTTCTGCTCGAGCTGACAGACGACCGTTCAAGTTCTGATGCCACTGCAGCGGCAGAACCCGTTGCCATTCCCACTCCGCAGGGCCAGTCGACTTACCCGATCGTGGGTGTCATCGACTCCGGTGTGGCGCCGGTTCTTGAGGGCTGGGTTGCGGGACGGTTCGATTATTTATCGTCAGGAGAATATGATGCTGTCCACGGCACGAACGTCGCCGGTCTCCTGGCCATCGGGCAAGCCCTCAATAGTGTTGACGTCGCGCCCGAGGCGAATGGCTGCCATCTCTACGACATACCCCTCTACCCTAACGGTCCGTTCATGGCTCGTTATCGTCGAGGTTTCTCCGACTTTCTCGAAGAGATAGAGCAGGCCGTCGCAGAGGCGAAGAGCGAACATGGCGTCAGAGTGTTTAATCTCTCCATCAACGCGGTCGCGCCGGTCGAGCGGCACCGGTATAGTATCTACGCTTCCCGCCTCGACCAGATCGCAGATACCTATGGCGTGGTTTTCGTGAATTCCGCCGGAAACCTGCCACCCGCACAGGCGCGTTCCGCTTGGCAGAAGCGTCCGGTCGACGTCATCAACTATTTCGCGTCGCGAACCTCGCCCGACACGATCTTCAAGCCCGCCGAGAGCGTCAGGTCGATCTCCGTCGGCGCGCTCAATCCTCCGAATACCGATCAGATCCCCGACGCGCCGACCGTTTACACGACGCGCGGGCCTGGTCTCCAAGTTGGCGTCAAGCCCGATGTCGCGTGCTATGGCGGAACAGGAGGGAGCGGCCCCGGAAAGCCGACAGGGCTTTCGTCATTGTCTCCTTCGGGCAGCAGGCAGAGCGTCGTCGGCACCAGTTTCGCCGCGCCGCTGGTTGCGCGTACTTTGGCAGGGCTCGACACCGCGACCGAGGGCGGCCTGTCTGTCGAAGCGCTGCGGGCCATGTTGCTGCATCACACAGCGATGCCTAGGCCACTGACGAAGCGTGGTCTCAGGGACATCGGCCGGCAATTCGCGGGTTTCGGTAGACCACAAGCCGTCACCACGATGCTGGAAACGGACGACCACCAGATCACGCTGCTTTTTCAAAGCCGCCTTAGCATTGGCGAGAAGAAGCCGGTCATACTCCGGTTCCCGTTCATCTGGCCACAAAGCCTCGTTACAGGCGGACGCTGCTCAGGGCTTGCCAAAATCACACTCGTTTACGCACCACCGCTTGATCCGGCCTTTGGTGCCGAGTTCGTACGCGTCAATCTTGAGGCATCGCTGAAGCAGCGTCAGCCGGAGCCCGCTTCCGACGGCCGTGTCCGCTTCACAAACCAGATTGCGGCCCGCTACTTGCCCAAGTCAACCAATCTCGCGATACCCGAGAGGGCGCTCATAGATCACGGCCTCAAATGGTGGCCGGCCAAGCAGTACGAGAGCACATTCGTCGAGAACGGAAGTTCGTCGCAATGGCGACTGGAGGTCACAAGCCTCGTTCGTGCTGAAGCGCAATTCCCCGCGGAAGGAGTGCCCTTTGCAATACTCTTGACCTTGGAGGACCCGGACGGCAGCCAGCCGGTTTTCCAGGAGATGCGGCAGTGGCTCCAGGCGAGCACTGCGGTAGCACAGGATGTACGAGCGGTAACGAGGCTACGGCCACGCGGTCGGTAGTGGTAATCTTCACCTGCGGCGACCCTTGCACGCAGAAATGGGCTGGCACGATGTTCAGCCGTTCCGAGATATCCTCGGCGGTCTTCGTCGTCTCACCGCAGTCGCAGGGGTACAGCGTGCTCGTCGGCGGGATGCCTCGCGCCATCCGCAACAGATGCTCAGGCAGACGTCCGCAGATCCATTTCGCCGGGCGTGCGGCGTCGAAGTGCTGCGCCTCACGTTGAATGGCGACCTCAGGGAATGCTGCGGTGCGGAACTACCGAGGCTTGACCGGCGGCTAAGTGCCGATTTCATTTGCTGCAGCTGCGGTCATTGCGAGGTTTCCGGGTGTTGTGAAGGTTCCGACCATTACCGAAAATCCCGCGTCTTTACCCTGATGGGGTTGATGTGCAGGTCAGGCACAGCCATGCCGCACGTCCGCGGCCCCTTCGGCGGCTGACCGCGTAGAACGGGCGCCAGCGAATCCTGGTGGAGTTCGTCTCCTCTGCCATGCGGCAGGAGGGCCGCGACATCGCGCTGCCCGACGCTGACCAGTTCACGCGAGAGGTCCACAATTCGATGGGCGACCAGATGCACCACCGCGCCCTCGCGCTGGACGCGACCCTTTACCGAAATCATGCTGGAGGACAGGATGATCCGCCGATGCCGTTCGAACACCTTCTGCCAGACAACCAGATTGGCGATCCCGGTCTCGTCTTCCAGGGTGATGAACATCACGCCTTTAGCCGAGCCGGGGCGCTGGCGAACCAATACAATGCCAGCAGCCGCCAGCCAGCGGCAGTCGCGTGATTCCATCGCCTCGGCGCAGGAAACCATGCGGCGCTTGCGCAGATCCTCGCGCAGGAAGGAGATCGGATGGCGACGCAGAGAAAGGCCGGTATGGCTGTAATCCGCGACCACCTCGCGGCCAGCCGCCATCGGCCGCAGGGCGATGGACGGCTCCGATATCTCTGAAACCGTCTGGCCCTCGCGTGCCGAGGCTGCCGCAAACAGCGGCAGTTCCTCGTCGCGCAGCCCCTTGATCGCCCAAAGCGCTTCGCGGCGCGCAAGGCCGAAGGGCGGGCCGAAACCGTCGGCCTCGGCAATGTGGACCAATGCGGCGACCGGAACCCCGGCCCGCCGCCAGAGATCCTCGACCGAGGCAAATGGCTGATCAGCACGGGCGGCGACAATCGCCGCCGCATGGGCATTGGCAAGCCCCTTGACCATGCGCAGGCCAAGCCGAACCGCAAAGCGCGCCTCGTTGCCGGTCGGCTCCAGCGTGCAATCCCAGCGCGAGGCATTGGCGCAGATCGGGCGCAACTCGACGCCATGGTCGCGCGCATCGCGCACGATCTGGGCCGGGGCATAGAAGCCCATCGGCTGGCTGTTCAGCAGCGCGGCGCAGAAGGCATCGGGATGCCAGCATTTCAGCCAGGCCGAGGCATAGGCGATCAGCGCGAAGCTTGCCGCGTGGCTTTCGGGAAAACCGTAGGAGCCGAAGCCCTCCAGCTGCCGGAAGGTGCGTTCGGCAAACTCCACCTCATAGCCCTTGGCGATCATGCCGGAGATCATTTTGTCGCGGAATTTCGAGACGCCGCCGGTGTGCTTGAAGGTCGCCATGCTTTTGCGCAAAAGGTCCGCCTCGCCGGGGGTGAAGCCCGCGCATTCGATGGCGACGCGCATCGCCTGTTCCTGAAACAGCGGCACGCCAAGGGTCTTGCCCAGCACCCTTTCCAGCTCGGGACGGGGATATTCGACCTGTTCCAGCCCTTCGCGGCGACGCAGATAGGGGTGGACCATGTCCCCCTGGATCGGGCCGGGGCGGACGATGGCAACCTGCACCACCAGATCGTAATAGGTGCGCGGCTTCAGACGGGGCAGCATCGACATCTGCGCCCGGCTCTCGATCTGGAAGGTGCCGAGTGTGTCGGCCTTGCGGATCATCGCATAGGTGCGCGGGTCTTCCGCCGGGATCGTCGCCAGATCGAGGGCGATCCCCTTGTGTTCCGCGATCAGATCCAGCCCCTTGCGCATGCAGGTCAGCATGCCAAGCGCCAGCACATCCACCTTCATGAAGCGCAGGGCGTCGATATCGTCCTTGTCCCATTCGATGATCTGGCGATCCGCCATGGCGGCGGGCTCGATCGGCACCAGATCATCGAGCCGGTCATGGGTGAGGACGAAACCGCCGGGATGTTGCGACAAATGCCGCGGCGCCCCGCGAAGCTGGGCGGCCAGATCAAGGGTCAGCCGCAAACGCCGATCCTCGGGGTTGAGGTTCAACTCACGAAGCTGCTGATCGTTGACGCCGGTCTCGGACCAGCCCCAGAGCTGGCCGGAGAGGGTCTGGATCAGATCCTCGGGCAGCCCCATGGCCTTGCCGACATCGCGCAACGCCCCCTTGGAGCGGTAGCGGGTCACGGTGGCGGTCAGCGCGGCCCGGTCACGGCCATAGTTCTCATAGACCCACTGGATGACCTCCTCACGGCGTTCGTGCTCGAAATCGACGTCGATATCCGGCGGCTCGCGGCGTTCCTCTGACACGAATCGCTCGAACAGCAGATCGTTGCGGCCGGGGTCGATGGCGGTGATGCCGAGAACATAGCAGACGGCGCTGTTCGCCGCCGATCCGCGCCCCTGACAGAGGATGCCGCGCGAGCGGGCAAAGCGGACGATACTGTTCACGGTCAGGAAATAGGGTGCGTAATCGAGCTTGCCGATCAGGGTCAGCTCGTGGCACAGCGCCGCCGTCACCTCGTCCGGCACGCCCTCGGGATAGCGGCTTGCCGCGCCCTGCCAGGTCATGCGCACCAGCGTCTCCTGAGGGGTCAGTGCGGGATCGTCGCGTTCCTCGGGATATTGATAGGCAAGCTGACCCAGATCGAAGGTGCAGCGTGCCATGATGTCGAGAGTGCGGGCCAGCGCCGCGGGCCAGCGGGCGAAGAGCCGGTGCATCTCGGCCGGGGGCTTGAGATAGCGGTCGGCATGACGTTCCCGGCGAAAGCCGAGATTGTCGATGGTGGTGTTGTGGCGGATGGCCGTCACCACATCCTGCAGCATGCGGCGGCCGGGCTCGTGGAACAGCACGTCATTGGTCACGACGGTCGGCACGCCGAACCGCTGCGCCAGTTGCGAAAGCTCCCAGAGTCGCATCTGGTCGTTGGGCCTGCGGCGCAGGGTCAGGGCCAGATAGGCGCGATCACCGAAGGCATCCCGCAAACGGCGCAAACGGAACCCGCACTCGTCGTCGGCATCATCCGGCACCAGCACCGCGATCATCCCTTCGCTGTAAGCAGCGAGATCGGCCCATTCGAGATGGCACTTGCCCTTGCCGGCTCGCCCCTTGCCAAGCGTCAGCAACCGGCAGAGCCGGGCATAGGCGGCGCGGTCGGTCGGATAGACCAGCACCGACATGCCGCAGGCGAGATCGAGGCGACAGCCGACGATCAGCCGGACGCCGGTTGCCTTCGCCGCCTCATGGGCGCGAACGATGCCCGCCAGCGAATTGCGATCCACCACCGCCAGCGCCTCGATCCCCATCGTCGCGGCGGTGGCGAACAGTTCCTCGGCCGAGGAGGCCCCGCGCAGAAAGGAAAATTGCGTTGTGACCTGCAGTTCGGCATATCGGGGCGCATTCATCCGAAGACCCCGTGCAGGAACCAGCGGTGCGATCCGGTGGCGAGATCCTCGCCGTCACCGGCGCGAAAGATCCAGAAACGCTCGCCGGCATCATCCTCGATGCGGAAATAATCCCGCACCGCGATCAGCTCGGCATCGCGCTTCCACCATTCGCCGAAGACCCGCTCGGGGCCATCGGCACGGCGCACCCGCCGCCGCACGCCGCGCCATGAGATCCAGTTCGGCGGGTGGTCCGGGAGCAGCGCCATGGTCTCGATCGGCTCGGGACGGGGCAACAGGCGCGAGGGGCGCGGCCAGTGATCGGGCCAGCCCGCGCCGGTCTCTTCCGCCAGGGCCGGAATGCGGCGGACGGATCGCTCGGGAACGTCGCTCGCCACCGGCGCGAAGCGATAGATCGCGCGGGCGCCGACCCGGTTGGCGAGCGTGTCAATCAGGCCGGACAGGTCCGGCTCGGGCGCCTCGATCAGGTGGCTCACGGCCTGGCGTTCGGTCAACGGCTCCGCCAGCGTGGCCGCCAGCGTCATGACCTCGATGCCGAGGCCGGGGTCGATGGTCTCGATCTTGTCGCAGAGCAGCCGGGTCAGGCGGCCAGGGTCGCGCACCGGCCGGGCCAGACCGATGCGAACGGTCTCGACGCGGCTGTCGATCCGGTGGCAGAGCAGGTCGAGACGGCGCGCGCCGAGGCCGCGGGCTTCCAGCGCATCGCAGAGCGTTGCGACCAGTTTGCCGATGTAGCGCGCGATGGTCTCACTGGCGGCGATGGGTTCGGCAAAGCTGCGCCGGGCCTCGATCATGTCCTCGGGGCGCAGCGGATCAACGGGTTCGGCGCTGGTGCCCAGGGCCTGATCCAGCCGACGGCATAGTTCTGGTCCGAAGCGCAGCGTCAGGGGCGCGCGGGGCTGGCCAATCAGATCGCCGATCCGGGCGAAGCCCAGATCGCGCAAGCCAGCCGGGATTGCCGGCGACAGCCGCAGGGCCTCCAGCGGCAGCGGCGCGAGCATGTCGATGCTGGCCCCCGGCATGGCGATCAGCACCGGATCAGCCCCATAGCGCGCCAGCGCATGGGCCGCGCCCCAGGTGTCGGCAATGGCGGCCCGTGCAGACACACCCGACAAGGTGAGACGCCCTATCAGCGCATCGAGCATCGCCGCCTCGCCACCATGCAGATGGTCTGCCCCGGTCGAGTCGATCACGATCCCGTCCGGCGGATCGACCGCCACAATCGGCGCGATCCGTTGCAACACCCATAGCGCGAGCCGCTCTAAGCTTTCGGCATCGGCTTTTGGGTCGGCGGGTTCAATCACCAGTCCGGGCACCAGCGCCTGCGCCTTGGTGACGGGCATGCCGACCCGCAGGCCGAGCGCCTGTGCAGTCGCGTCGGCCGCCGTCACGATACGGCGGTTACGATCACGTCCTGCAATGACGAGCGGCGCCTCAACCGGAGGCGCTGTGTCGCCGGCCTTCCGCCGCAGCCGGTCTGTCGGCCATGTCGGCAGGAAGACCGAGATGACCCGAGCCATCGCACGCCTCCAGTTCGATATCGAGGGATTCGCCCGCCCGCGACCGGATCAGTTCGATCAGCCAGCGCGCGCGACCGACGCCGGGCACGGGCAAGGGCCGGGACGGCAGAGCGGAGATCCGCCAGCGGGTCATCGCCGCCGTCGGCTGGCCGAAATCGCTGGCCTCGGCCTGGCGCCGCCAGCGGCGCAGGGCAATGCCGATGGTGCCGCTTTCCTTGGCGGCAAGATGCAACCGCCGCGAGGCGGTCATCGGCAGCCGGGCGATGTCGGCGACCACTGCGCCCAGCCCACCGTGCCGCAAGCCTTCCTCCATGCAGGCGAGAGTCGACTTGTCATCGCCGGCCTCGACATGGATGACGCGATCGGGCGACAGGCCGGCCTGTTCCAGGCCCGGCGCGAACAGATCCTGCTGCGCGACGCACCAGAGCACCTTGCCGTGGGTCCGCGCGGCGATCCCGGCCACGAAACAGGCCGCCGCCGCGCCGTCCACCGCGCCATTGGCACCGCCCGCGACCTCATGCAGACAGCCAAGAGCCAATCCACCGCCGGGCAGTTTGCGGTCCAGAGACGGAACCCCGAAGGGCAGCACTTCCCGCGCGCGAGCGCCGTCACCTTCAAGCTGCGCGATTCGCGCACGAAGGGCCGCAATGGCTGGACTGATGGCGCGCTCGTGCATCTGGCAGGCAGGCTCCGGGGCTTCTCAAGGGCAAATCCTGTCGTTATGTTCTTTATTTGTTCCTATGCGGAGTGAGAGTCAATCTGAGTCCCGAAAGATGTGATCGGGAGCCTTGCCGGAACTTCTGGCGTATGATGGCCGCAAAATCGGAGAAGCGGGTTTGTGCAATCTCTACAATCTGACCACCAACCAGCAGGCGATCCGGGATTTCGTGGCGCTCACCCATGACAGTATCGGCAATCTGGAGCCGATCCTCGACGCCTATCCCGACCGGCCCGCGCCGGTGGTGCGCAACACCGATGGCGGACTGGAGCTGGCCGCGCTGACCTGGGGCATGCCCACGCCCGTCGAGCATCTGAAATCGCCCGACGCACCCGACATCGGCGTCACCAATGTCCGCAAGACCTGGATACGCCACTGGCAACAGTGGCTGGGGGTAGAGCACCGTTGCGTGGTCCCGGCAACGGCGTTCTCCGAATATGGCCAGACGCCTGACCCGGTGACGAAACGCAAGCCGCTCTACTGGTTCGCGCTCGACCAGACGCAGCCCCTGTTCTTCTTCGCCGGGATCTGGACGCGATGGGAAGGGACGCGCGGATCGAACCGCACGCCCAGGCCAGGCGACCATGAACTCTTTGCCTTCCTCACGACCGATGCCAACGACGTGGTGAAGCCGATCCACCCCAAGGCCATGCCGGTGATCCTGACCAGATCCGACGAGGTAGAGGTCTGGCTGACGGCCGACTGGCGCGATGCCAAAACCCTGCAACGACCACTGCCCGCCGGCCGGCTGGAAGTCGTCGAAAAGCCGGCAGCTCCGGCAGGTTGATGCCTCATGTCCTGGCCGGAGGATCAGATCGGGGAGACAGGCGAGCCGGGTGGGAAGGTCCGCAAGATCATCCATGTCGATATGGATGCGTTCTATGCGTCTGTGGAGCAGCGCGACAATCCCGAGTTGCGCGGCAAACCCGTCGCGGTTGGCGGCTCTGCCGCGCGCGGCGTGGTCGCCGCCGCCAGCTATGAGGCAAGGATCTACGGCATCCGCTCAGCCATGCCCTCGGTCACGGCGAAGCGCCGCTGTCCCGAATTGATCTTCGTGAAGCCGCGCTTCGAGGTCTATCGGGCGGTGTCGGCGCGGATCCGGGAGGTCTTTGCCGAACATACCGATCTGATCGAGCCGCTATCGCTCGACGAAGCCTATCTCGACGTGACCGAGAACAAGCAGGGCATCCCCATCGCGACGGAGGTGGCGGAGATCATCCGTCGCCGGATCACGGAGGTCACCGGCCTCAATGCCTCGGCCGGGATCAGCTACTGCAAGTTCCTCGCCAAGTTGGCGAGCGATCTGAACAAGCCCAATGGGCAGGCGGTCATCACCCCGTCGCGGGGGCCGCAATTTGTGGCCGAGCTGCCGGTGAAAAAGTTTCACGGCGTCGGCCCGGCGACGGCGGAAAAGATGGAACGGCTGGGCATTCTGACGGGTGCCGATCTGCGCGACAAGTCACCCGAGTTCCTGCGCGCGCATTTCGGGAAGTCGGGCGGCTGGTACTACCACATTTCGCGCGGGATCGACCATCGCCCGGTGGAACCGCATCGCGAGCGAAAGTCGGTCGGCGCGGAGGACACCTTCTCCGAGGATATTTTCGACGTGGAGCCCGCAAGGCGAGAGATCGACACACTGGCGTCCAAGGTCTGGCGAAGCTGCGAAGCCAAGGCGCTGACCGGACGCACCGTTACGCTCAAGGTCAAATACGCCGACTTCCAGCAGATCACGCGCAGCCGAACGGTCGAGCGCGGCGTGCGCGGAGCCGGGGAACTCTCGGCAATTGCGAACGCGCTACTGGAACCGCTGTTCCCGGTCGCAAAGGGTGTGCGACTTCTCGGCGTGACGCTCTCCTCGCTGGCAGCGGACAAGGGCGATGACGCTGCCCGGCAACTCAGCCTCGGCCTGCCGGACCTGTGAGGAACGGAGTGGGCTGACGGGGCACCGTCAGGACCAGCGGCCACCATCGGCGCGACCAATTTTCTCGCATTGCCATGCGCGGCGTCTCCGCGTTAGACTGACCTCAGGACATGGCTGGAACGTCGCGCTGTGCGAGCAGATGTTCAAATCTCTTGGCGAGCCGCAAATTCGCACATCGTCGCGCCAGTATTTTTGCGACGCCATGCTGCTCAGGACTGCGCCAATGCCCGACCCCGCCCTCCATTCCCCGCCAAACGCCGCCGGGCGCTTCTCTGTAACGCATTGTAAATGCTGCGTAGTCTTTGTGCAGGCTCTTCAGGGATCGGCACGGGAATGGCACGGCAACGACAAACCACCGCATCGAAGCTTCGGCTGGTCACCGAGACCACGGATGAAGCCATTGCGCGCGTTGCCGGCACCCGCAAACCCGACCCCCGCCTCGCCGATCTCGTCCGGCAACTCGCCCGGCAGGCAGCGCGCGACCTCATTCAACAGGAGACGGCCCGTTTGGCGGGCGACCGCCTCCCCGACTGAGGTGTCCGCATGAAGGTCGCGCTCTACGCCCGCTACTCCTCCGACAACCAGCGCGACGCCTCGATCGCCGATCAGCTGCGTATGTGTCGCCTGCGCGCCGAAAAGGAAGGCTGGACCGTCGTCGAGGAATACACCGATCACGCCATCTCCGGCGCCAGCATGATCCTGCGACCGGGCGTCCAGGCCCTGATCTCCGATTCCCTGCGCGGCCGTTTCGACATGATCATGGCCGAGGCCATGGACCGGCTATCGCGCGACCAGGAGGATATCGCCGGCATCTTCAAGCGCATGACCTATGCCGATGTGAAGATGTTCACCCTGTCCGAGGGCGAGATCACCCATCTGCATGTCGGGTTGAAGGGCACGATGAACGCGCTGTTCCTGAAGGATCTAGCCGACAAGACCCGTCGTGGGCTGCGCGGCCGCGTCGAGGATGGCAAATCCGGCGGCGGTCTCTGCTACGGTTATGACGTGGTGAAGAAGTTCGATGATCGTGGGGAAGCCATCCGGGGCGATCGGACCATCAACGAGACCGAGGCCGGGATCGTGCGACGCATCTTCGCCGATTATCTTGACGGAAAGTCCTCGCGCACGATCGCCATGTCGCTGAACCACGAAGGCGTGGCAGGGCCGCAGGGCAGTGAATGGGGGCCATCGACGATCCACGGCAACCCGAAGCGCGGCACCGGCATCCTGAACAACGAGCTTTACATCGGAAAGCTTGTGTGGAACCGGCTACGCTATATCAAGGATCCCGACACTGGCCGGCGCGTATCCCGCCTGAACCCGGAAAGCGAATGGGTCGTCCATGAGGTGCCTGACCTGCGGCTCATCGACCAGGACATCTGGGATGCGGTCAAGGCACGGCAGAGCCGCCTCGCCTACGATGTGGTCGAGACCAGCCCGAATCCCCTGAACGACCGGCGGCGCCCAAAACATCTCTTCGCTGGCCTCGTCAAATGCGGCTGCTGCGGTGGCGGCTATACGATGATCTCGAAGGATCTGCTCGGCTGCGCGACGGCGCGCAACAAGGGCACCTGCGACAACCGGCTCAACATCCGGCGCGACGCGCTGGAAGCCTCGATCCTCAACGGGCTACGCAAGCATCTGATGGATCCCGCGCTGTTCAAGGAGTTCTGTACCGAGTTCACCAGGGAGGTGAATCGGCTGCGCATCGAGCGCGGCGCCGATCTGGAGGGTTGGAAACGGGAACTGGAGCGTGTCGACAAGGAGTTGGATAAGATCGTCGACGCGATCGTGCAAGGCTTCCCGCTATCGAAGCTGAAGGACAAGTCCGAGAAGCTGGAAGCCCGCAAAGCTGAACTGACGGAGAAACTGGCCAACGCGGACGAGCCGCCTCCCCTTCTGCACCCGAACATGGCGGCACTCTATGCGCAGCGGATCGGCCAACTCTACGAACATCTGCAAGATGAAGACGGTCGTAGTCGCGCTGCCGAGACCTTTCGGTCGCTGGTCGATCAGGTGACGCTGGTTCCCGACAATGGCGAGCTAGCCATCGTCCTGCGCGGCGACCTCGGTGCGATCCTGCGGTTTACGGCGGGCAAGAAAAACCCCGACTTCCTTGCGGAGGCCGAGGCTTTGGACAACCTGCTATCGCAGGGATCGTTGGTTGCGGGAGGACGCAACAGACGATCGCTGCTGAATGGGGGCACAAATGCAAAAACCTCCGCGACGGGGTCAGCGGAGGTTTCGCAAAAATCGTTGGTTGCGGGGGCAGGATTTGAACCTGCGGCCTTCAGGTTATGAGCCGATCAGAAGGGAAAATTGGAAATCGAATGATTTCAGTGTCAATCGGCATTCAAACGGGCCCCCTGATCGGCGTCCAAAAGTGACCCCTTTGGCGCGCGGGTGAGCAGGCCCGTGGCGGCGTAGCTTTCCAGCTGGCGCAGCCGACGCGGGCCTGCGTTTTGGAGGGTGTTCAGGCTCGGGTTTTGATGCGCCAGCTGTCGTTGCCGGTCTCGACGATGTCGCAGTGGTGGGTGAGCCGGTCGAGCAGCGCGGTGGTCATCTTTGCGTCTCCGAAGACGGTCGGCCACTCCCCGAATGCGAGGTTGGTGGTGACGATGACGGAAGTCTGCTCATAGAGCTTGCTGATCAGATGGAACAGCAGCTGGCCGCCGGACTGCGCGAATGGCAGGTATCCGAGTTCATCGAGGATGACGAAGTCGAGCCGCATCAGATGTTCTGCAAGCCGGCCTGCCCGTCCGGCACGGGCCTCGGCCTCCAGCCTGTTCACCAGATCGACGACATTGAAGAACCTGCCCCGGGCACCATTGCGGATGACCGCGCGCGCTATGGCCACAGAGATATGGGTCTTGCCGGTCCCGGTGCCGCCAACCAGCACGACATTGCGCTGTTGGCTGAGGAACTCCCCGCTGGCCAGATCTCGCACCAGGGTCTCGTTGATTGGGGTGTCATCGAAGGTGAACTCCTCGATCTCCCGGGCATAGGGCAGCTTGGCGGTGGTGATCTGGTATTTGACCGACCGCGCTTTCTTCTCGTTGATCTCGGCGGCCAGAAGATCTCCAACGATCTGGCGGGGTTCGTGCTGGCGGCGCACAGCCACCGCCATGAGTTCGTCATAAGCGGCGCGCATCCCGTAGAGCTTCAACTCGCCCATTGCAGCCATGATGTCAGCACGATCCATCAGCAGGCCCTCCGCAGCAGATCATAACGGGCGCAGTCCGCCACAGGCTCATGGGTCAACTGCAAGGCCGGAGAGGTCAGCAGAAGCGGTGGTGGTTCCGGATCTCGCCTGCGGGATAGAATATTGAGGATTACATCGGCAGAATGGACGCCTTGCGAGAGAGCTTCGGCACATGCCTTTTGAACCACAGGCATCCCTTCCGTCAGCACAGCGCCGAGGACCTTCACCATCTGGCGGTCGCCATCTGAGGAGCCCTGCAGCTTGCGGCGGATCTGTTCAAGAGCTCCGGGAAGAACCCAGTCCTTGAACGGTGCGCCGTTACGCAGCGCCCCGGGTTTGCGAAGCAGAACAGGCACATAATGCCAGGGATTGTAAACCGTTCGGTCCCGGCCGAAGTGACGCGGGTGGTCTCCGACCAGTCGGCCCTCCTGCCGGATCTCGATCCGCTCAGCATAGGCCCTGATCTCGACCTGCCGCCCGACAGCCGTTGCCGCGACGGAGTATTTGTTGTTGTCGAAGCGCACGAGACAGGTCTTTGACACCGCCGCAGGCAGTGAATGGAATCCGTCGAAGCGCCCGGCATAGGGGACAAGGTGCGGGCGCTCTTCCTGGAAGACCTGCCAGACGGTTTTGTCCGTCAGCTCCGGATGCTTGCTGGTTCTGGCCGAGGCGATGCACTTGTCCAGCAGCCAGGCATTCAGTTCCTCGTAGCTCTTGACCCTGACGCGGGGCGCGAAAAACCGCTGACGGACAGTGCCGACCTGGCTCTCCACCTGGCCTTTCTCCCAACCCGCAGCAGGGGTGCAGGCAACGGGTTCGACCAGATAATGGCTGGCCATCTGCAGGAACCGACGATTGTAGAGGCGTTCCTTGCCGGTGAAGATGGTCTCCACCGCCGTCTTCATGTTGTCGTAGATCCCGCGGGTGCAGGTGCCCTTGAAGAAGGCGAAAGCCCTGTCGTGGGCATCGAACACCATCTCCTGCGTCTCGCGCGGATAGGCCCGCACAAAGAACATCCGGCTGTGGCACAGGCGAACATGGGCCACTTTGATGGTGGTGGTCGCCCCATCGATCACCACAACCTCGTGGCTCCAGTCGAACTGATAGGCTTCACCGGGCGCAAAGCTCAGGGGCACGAAGGCGGCAGAAGCGCCTGAACTCTGAGTGCGTGCCCAGTTCGAGGCGTAGCGGCGCACCGCGTCATACCCACCTTCATAACCGAGACCGCTCAGTTCTTCGTAGATCTGTATCAGAGACTGACGTTCCCGGCTGGACCGCGCGGCGTTGACCTCCAGCAGCCGGTTGAGTTCCCCCAGCCAGGCACCCAGCTTCGGGCGCGGCTGCACCGTCCGGGTATAGGTGAACTCGGTAATCCCGGTGCGGATCACCTTCCGCACCACCTTCTTCGACAGCTTCAGGTCACGGCAGATCGTCTTGATCCCCTTGCCCTCGGTGAAATGTAGCCGCCTGATTTTTGCGATTGTCTCCACGATCAGCATCCCGTGCTCGGCCTCCGATAATCATCGAAGGCACAATGGACCCAACCCCCGGTCGGTGGGGTCCATTTTGGACGCCGATCACCCCAGAAGCGGGGTCCTTATTGCAAGCCGTTCAACAGATTTCAGCGCCTTAGGAGATAACGGTTTGATTTCTTGCGATTTCCGTTCCGGCGTTCGACCGCATCGGGCGGCGTCAGACGGCACAACCTGCGCGAAAACTGCTGCCAAGGGTTGAGGTGGCGTTGAGGTAAGCGAAATTTGGTCAATCAGGTGCCGAAGTGCCAAGGAACCTCAAAAGCAAGGATAGCGTCAGCCGCTTGGAAAGGCTGTGGAGGCTCAAGATGAGCTTCCATGAAGGGGTGCCCCGGCATGGGCTGCCGGGGCATTTGGGTTCATGCGCGACGGGATTTTTCGAGGTCGACCTTGCTAAAACCCAGATATCCGACCAGCCCAAGGATCACGGTCAGGAACACCAAGCTGGTGATCGTTGTCCCGAGACCAAGCCCACCGTTCGCGACAGGCTGCGAAAGGAAGTCACCAAAGGACGCACCAAGCGGCCGGGTCAGAATATAAGCGATCCAGAAGGCGGTGACTGCACCCAGGCGTCCCGCGCGCCACAAGGCGTAGATCGCACCGATGCCGATAGCAAAGAGCAGGGTCGAAGGCAGGTAGCCAAGGCCAATCCGTTCCGCCATCAAGTCGCCCGCCGCTGTGCCGAGGGCGAAGGTGAACAGGATCGCCAGCCAATAGAAGCCTTCGCGGGCAGGCGTGTCGATCGAGTGAATCGACAGCGTGCTTTCTCGGGCATACCAGATGGCAAAGGTAGCAATCAGAAGGACCGCGAAAACTGCGGTCGTCAATTCCAGCGGAACGCCATAGGTATCGACAAGGCTGTCGGTGATCAGTGTGCCCACGACCGATATCATAGTCACGGTTGGCCAATACACCCAAGGCTGATATCGGTCGGTGCGAAACTGGGCGACAAGGATCGCGGCAAGCACAAGCGACATCAGCAGGGATGTCACCGGAAGACCCAGCTTCATGTTGAAGATCAGGAAGTCGGCGCCGGTCTCACCCACCGTTGTCGCCATGATTTTGATGACCCAGAAGAAAGCCGTGACCTCTGGAACCTTG
Organism: Paracoccus aminovorans; assembly: GCF_900005615.1. Taxonomy (NCBI): domain Bacteria; kingdom Pseudomonadati; phylum Pseudomonadota; class Alphaproteobacteria; order Rhodobacterales; family Paracoccaceae; genus Paracoccus; species Paracoccus aminovorans. Next base: position 58,175 of record NZ_LN832559.1, read on the forward strand.
TTGAAGGTGTCGCGCAAGGCGGGCGCGACTGAGGGGTCTGCATTGGACATGAGAGCAATCCTTGAAAGACGGCGAAGTCGAGCTTCGTCGTCGTCATGCATCGCCCTCATTTCTGACACCGGGATGAGCAAAAGGTTACAAATTCGTAATCGAGGGCAATCGTCCGATCGATTACGAATCTGTAATCTTCAGGCCAGCACGCTGCCATTCGCCGCCCCCATCTGTCTGATCAGCCAAGAAAGGAGTGCTTGAAATGAAACGACTGAAATCGGGCCTTGCGAAGATCCTGCTGGTAGCCGCCGGGGCTGCGGCAATCGGATTGGGAACCGTCGTGGCGGTTGCCGCGCTGGTGATCGGACTGGTTGTGGCTGCTGGCGCAAGGCTGGCTGTTGGCTCCCGGAGAGCTGAACCATTCAGCGAGGCGAAGGCCAACGACACGGACATCGTCGATAGTGAACTGGCGACGGCGAGCTGAACCGCTGCTCGACGGCGCACTTGATAAGCCCCCGCTCGACTGGCAAAGGCAACCCGTTGGGGCCGGGCCGGACGAGCGGGGGCAATTTCATCATGCAGATCACCGAACATGGTATCCATGAGATCTTTCGCATCAGCGTCATCCTGAAAGGGTTGCACGCTTTGATCGAGATCGCGGGAGGGCTGGCCTTTTACTTCATCAGCTCTCAGACAGTACTGAATTGGGTGAACGTATTGACGCGGGCTGAACTGGTCGAGGATCCCCGCGATCTTGTCGCCACGCATCTTCTGGCGGCGGCACAGGGGCTGACCGGATCAACGCAGTCATTCTATGCCTTCTACCTGCTCAGCCATGGGCTGATCAAAATTGTTCTCGTGATCGGGTTGCTGCGAGAAAGGCTGATCGCTTACCCCGCCTCGCTGGCGGCGATGGCGGCCTTCATCGCCTACCAGCTTTACCGTTACACCTATACACAGTCCTTCGGGCTGATCGTCCTGACCGTCTTTGACCTGATCGTCATGGTGCTGGTCTGGCATGAATGGCGGCTTCTGCGCAAACATCTGCCGGTCGATTGACGCGTGCCCACAGATAAATTGATCCATGATCCCGCCCCGCCGATCCGTTCGGCGGGGCGGCTCTTTTCCGGCCCTCGCGAAAGACGAAACATTACGCACAAGTAATCCCGCAGCGATTTTTCGGTCATCCGGCACCCCCAGATTGAGGTCATCGAAAGGCAATCACGCCCAACGACGAACCGAAAGGAATGACGACAATGAAACGCAAACTGGTTACCCTTCTGACCGCTGGTGCGGTTTCCGCCGCGGCTCTGGCTGGTGGTGCTGCCTTTGCCAGCAACAATGGCAATGATCAGGCAGAGGTTCAGGCCTTCCTGGGCGCATCGCAGAATATCACCGCCGCGATCGCTGCTGCCGAGACCGCCAGCGGTGGCACGGCCGTCGCCGCCGAGTTCGACGAGAAAAATGGCACGGGCTATTTCGAGGTCGATACCATCGCGAACGGCAAGCAGGTTTCGGTGGAGATCGACGCCAGCTCCGGTCAGGTGATCAAGACCGAGGATGAAGGCGACGTCGCCAATGCCGACGACGATGACATCGTGGACCCGGCGCAACTGGGCGCGCCGCTGGCCGAACTGATCGCCAAAGCCGAACAGAATGGTTCGGGCAAGGTGATGTCGATCAGCGCCGAGCATGAAAACGGCCAAGCCGGAACGATCGAGGTGGAACTTGCCAATGCCGATGGCACCACGCAAGAATTCGCCATGGCGGCTGACGGGACCATGACTCAGGTTGCCGACGACAATGGTCAGGATGACGAGGGCGACGAAAGCGGCGAAGGTGCCGAAAATGGCGAAGTCGCCGACTGATCCGACCCGATAACGCGCAATTTGCCGGCCCCTTTCCGGGGCCGGCCTAGTAACGAAATGAGGGGCAGATGCGCATTCTGGTGATCGAGGATGACCGAACGACCGGCGATTACATCGCCAACGGATTGCGCCAAGAGGGCCATGTCGTCGATCTGTCCCGCAATGGCCGCGAGGGGTTGCTGACCGCTCAGACCAGTGATTTCGATGTGCTGGTCGTCGACCGGATGCTGCCCGATCTGGACGGTTTGTCGCTGGTCCGCACCCTGCGCGCCGCGAAGAACCTGACACCCGCCCTGTTTCTGACGGCGCTTGGCGGCGTCGATGATCGGATCGAAGGCCTGAACGCGGGTGGGGACGATTATCTGGTAAAGCCTTTTGCCTTTGGTGAACTGTCCGCGCGACTCGCAGCGCTGGCCCGCCGCCCGCAGATGCGTGACGACGAATCCACACTGTCCGCAGGCGACCTTCAGATGGACCTGATCAGGCGCAAGGTCACGCGAGGCGGGATTGAGATCGACCTGCTGCCGCGAGAATTTTCGTTGCTGGAATGCCTGCTGCGCCGAAAGGGCCGCGTCCAGACCCGCACCATGCTGCTGGAAGCCGTGTGGGAACTTAGCTTCGATCCGCAAACGAATGTGGTCGAAAGCCATATCTCGCGCCTGCGCGGCAAGGTCGACAAGCCATTCGAGACCGAATTGATCAAGACCGTGCGTGGCGCAGGCTACAGGATCGAAGCATGAGGGCCGAATGGCAAGATACCCTGCGCTCGACACCGATGCGTCTGACGCTGAGGCTGGTAGCGCTGTTTCTGATGACCAGCCTGCTGACCTTTGCAGCGACCTGGTGGCTGGCCAACAAGACCCTGCTGGACGCCGCCGATAATACGCTGGATGTCGAGTTGGACGAGCTTTCCGCCTCTGGGAATGCTGCTGGCATCACTGCGGCCGTCGAGGCACTTTCAGCCAGGACCGATCCCGAAGATATGATCCTACACTTCGAAGGCGCGACTGGTGCGACCGGCAATTATCGCGAAGTCCTGCCCGGAAGCGGCCTGCGCGAATTTGACCCACGCGACGGCGGGGATCGCCTCAGCGACCGCTATATTGTCAAAAGCCGCAACGTCCCGGGCGGGGTGCTGACGGTCGGTCAATCGGCTGATGCGTTCGATGAATTGCGCGAGGTCTTCGGGCAGGTTCTATCTTTTACCTTACTGCCTACTGTCCTTCTTGTGCTGGCAGCAGGGATGATCAGCGCCCGCCGCTCGGCACGCAGGCTTGCAGCAATCGAAGGAACGCTGGACCGTCTTCGCGGCGGCAATCTGTCGGCACGCCTGCCTGACATGCCCGGGCCCGCCGATGACTTGTCGCGCGTCGGCACCGGCATCGATCGGCTGGCCGAGGCGCAGCAGGCCTCCACCGAGGCCCTACGTCAGGTATCAGCGGATATCGCGCATGATCTGAAGACGCCGATCCAGCGCCTGTCAGTGCAACTGGCCGAGGTTCGCGACGAGTTGCCAGACGGCGCCTCGACCATTGGACTTGACCGCGCAGAGGCTGAAGTGGCCGGAATCGTCTCGACCTTCCAATCACTGCTCAGCATCGCACAGATTGAAGGCGGCAGCCCGCGTGCGCGCTTCGCGACGGTCGACCTCTCGGCTCTGGCCGCGACCATGGCCGAGGTCTATGAGCCCGCCGCCGAGGAAAGCGGGCACAACCTGCGGATCGACATCGGCAGCAAAGCGAACGTCATGGGCGACCGAGCGTTGCTGGGGCAGATCATTGCAAACCTGATCGAGAACGCACTGCGCCACACACCGCCCGGCAGCGATGTGGCACTGAGCGTCGACGGATCACGCCTGACGGTCGGGGATAACGGTCCCGGTATCCCCGCTGAAGAGCGCGAAATGGTATTGCGCCGTCTATACCGCCTCGACCGCAGCCGCAGCACACCCGGCAGCGGACTTGGTCTCAGCCTGGTAGATGCCGTCGTCAAACTGCATGGCGGAACACTGGAATTGCAGGACAACGCGCCCGGCCTACGGATCGTGGTCCGTCTGCCTGCGGCCTGAACATTACCAAACTGTAATCTTACCAACAGGTTGTCGTTATCCTGGCCCGGCTAGAATCTCGGAAATCGATTAGCACCCTTTCGGAAAGCCACCACCATGGACATCACACGCGCGACCCGCCACAACCGCGTGACCCGCCTGCTGCATATTGGGGTGGCGCTATCCGTCATCTGGCAACTTCTGGTCAGCCTGGGCATGGAGGCACCGCGCCCCGGCCAATCCGGAAACGCCCTGTTCGAGACGCATGAATATGTCGGCCTGACCGCGTTCATGTTCATCACCGCCTTCTGGCTGAACCTGACCCTGCGCCGTCTGGGAACCGATCCGGGCGGGCTCATGCCATGGTTCTCGGCCCACCGCCGCGCCGCCCTGATGGCCGATACCCGCCGGCACCTGACCGCGCTGCGCCATGGGCGTTTTCCCGCATATGAGGAAGCCTCGCCTCTGGCCTCGGCCGTCCATGGGCTTGGCCTGCTGCTTGTTACGCTGATGGCCGGGACAGGCGTGATCTGGTGGCTTGGTCCCACAGGCGCCCTTGCCGGTCCGGCTATCGGGATTCACAAGCTGTTTGCCAATCTGGTCTGGGCCTATCTGATCGCTCATGCGGGGCTTGCTGTCGTTCACCATTTTAGGCGAGATGCGCCACTGGCCGAAATATGGTCGCTGCGCAAATAGCGCCGGGGTCGAATTCAAGACAGGACGGCCGCCGCACTTGCTGCTGCGGCCGTTGCCTTGGAAAAGGGCAAGGCAGGATGTCCGGATTTCATGGACATAGCCTCTGATAAGCAAGGGACAGGAATGAATCTTTCCGACACGACCCAAATGGCTTCGGCTGGCGGCGGCACCTTAGCCCGATTGCGGGCCTACGCGCCCTATCTGCTGGCCGTGCTGTTGTTCGGGCTGGGCACCTATGCGCTTTACCGCCTGCTAGCGCCGGTTGATATTAACGCGGTCGCGGCTCAGATCCGGTCAACGCCAAGGCACCTTGTCGCGCTTGCCCTTGGTTCCACATTTGCGGGCTATCTGTGTCTTGCGGCCTATGACTGGTCGGCGCTAAGCCATATCGGCAAGCCACTGCCGCTGCCGGTGACGATCAGTGGCGGGTTTCTGGCCTATGCCTTTGGCAATACCATCGGGTTGACGGCCGTATCCGGCGGTGCCGTACGGTGGCGGCTATATTCCGGTCTTGGTCTCGATGGCTATGACATCGCCGCCGTATCCACCTTCACGGCAGTGGCATTCGGGGTTGCTGCCACGCTGGTCGGGCTGGGCGCGCTTGCCGTGCATCCGATGGCGCTGGCCTCGGTGCTGCCATTTCAAACCTCCAGCGTCAGGCTCCTGGCCATCACTGCCATTCTGGTCATTCTGGGGCCACTGGTCTGGGCTTCTGTCACCCGGCGGCGGCTTAAGGTCGGCCGTTTCGAATTGCAGGCACCATCGCCCGGTTTGCTGGCGACCCAGCTTCTGATCAGCCTTGGCGATATCACCTTTTCCGCGCTGACGCTTTATTTGCTGCTGCCAGCGGGTGGGCCCGGCTTTCTGACCTTCGTGGCGATCTTCGCTGCCGCGACGATGGCCGGCGTCGTCAGCCATGTGCCGGGCGGGGTCGGCGTGTTCGAAACCATCGTCATCGCGGCGCTGCCCGCCTCGGTCGGTGTCGACAAGATCGCCGCCGCCCTGCTTTTGTATCGGCTGATCTATTTTCTTGTGCCCTTCGCACTTGCGCTGGTCCTGATGGCGGCATTCGAAAGCTGGCGCGCGCTTGGCGGCACGACGCGCAACAGCGGCATGTCTCGCCTCTTTGCCGCAACCGAACCGGCGTTCCGTGCCATCGAGCCCACCGCGCCGATCCTGCTTGCCATTATGGTTTTCGGCTCGGGGATGTGGATGTCGCTGTCGGCTTTGCTACCCCCGGTCAGCCAGACGACCGAGGCCGCAGAAGCCCTGTTTCCGCTGGCCTTCGTCGAAGGCTCGACCCTGCTGACCAGTGCGCTTGGGGCGCTGCTGATCGTTCTGTCGCTTGGGCTGGCGCGCCGCAGCCTTGGCGCCTTCTGGTTGACCATCGGCGCGATGCTGGCCGGTGCCATTGTCGCGCTCCTCCAGCGCACCGAGATGGAACAGGCGGTCACGCTGATCGTCGCGGTTCTGATCCTGCTGCCATTCCGCAGGGCCTTTCATCGCCGCTCGGTCTTGACGCATGGGGCGATGACGCCAGGCTGGGCTGCCCTGTTGCTGGCGGCGATTCTCAGCGTCAGCTTCGTGCTGTTCTACGCGCATAAAAGCATCCCCTACGCGCATGAATTGTGGTGGCAGTTCGCGATTGATGCGAACGCGCCGCGCGCCTTGCGCTCGGGCCTGCTGATCAGCCTGTTCATCGGCGCGGGATCGCTGCTGTTCCTGCTGCGCGCCCCGCGCTTTCAGCCGCAGCCACCCGATACCGGGACATTGGAGGCCGCGCGAAGGATTGCGATGGCCAGCGACCAGCCCGATGCGGGGTTCGCGCTGACCGGCGACAAGGCGATCATGCTGTCCGATGGCGGCGACGCGCTGGTGATGTTCGGCGTCTCGGGCGGGTCATGGCTGGCCTATGGCGGCCCCGTGGGCGAGCCGGTGGGCGCTCAAGAGGTCGGCTTTAGATTCGTGGATGCCGCGCGCCGTGCCGGTGCCCGCCCGGTCTTTTATGAGATCGGCCCTGAATCAGTGCCGCTGATGCTGGAACTGGGCATGGTCATGCACAAGATGGGCGAGGAGGCGGTGGTCGATCTGAGCCGTTTCACGCTGGATGGCGCGGCCCGAAAGAAACTGCGCGCTGCCCATGCCCGCGCGGGGCGCGACGGGCTGTCGCTTGAGATCGTGTCGCCGCCCCATGACGACGGACTGTTGTCGCAATTGCGGCAGACCTCGGATGAATGGCTTACGGCGAAAAATGCCCGCGAGAAGGGTTTTTCGGTGGGCCGTTTCGAAGATGAATGGCTGAACCGCTGGCCTATCGCGGTCGTGCGGCAGGGCGACAGGGTAGTGGCCTTCGCAAACCTCATGACAACGGATTCCCGCAGGACCTGCAGCATCGACCTGATGCGGCATTCCGACGCCGCGCCGGGCGGCACGATGGAGTTCCTGTTCACCGAACTGATGCTGCAATTGAAGGCACAGGGGTTTGCGCGCTTCTCGCTTGGCATGGCCCCGCTCTCAGGTCTTGAGCCAGATCGCAGCGGCCGGCTGTGGGACCGGTTCGGCAACATGATCTATCGGCATGGCGGCAGTTTCTACAATTTCGAAGGGCTGCGGGCCTTCAAGGCCAAATTCGACCCGGACTGGCTGCCTCATTATCTTGCAACACCGTCTGGCCTGCCACCGCTGAAACCACTTGCGGACGCGGCGATGCTTATTTCGCGCGACCGTCCGCAAAGGTAATCTGAGTTATCGCTCTCGTGCAATTGCTCGATCCGGCAACCCCCGCACGAGGTTCTGCCACCTTCCGCCTCCCTGCCGGTCTGACCGGCGATGTATGACTTGCCATGCGCGCGAGGCTGAGCCTCATGTGGGATGCAAGAAGGAGGCGCTGGGCATGGTGAAACGATTGAGGTTGAACGAGAAATCGGTGCGGGAGGCGGCGCCGGAACCGGGACGGGACTACCAGATTTTTGATAGTGAGGTGCGGGGTTTCGCCATCTGCATCTACCGTTCCGGCAACCGGGCCTTCACGCTGGATTACCGCCATGCCGGGCGGCAGCGGCGAATGACTCTGGGTCGGTGGCCGGAATGGTCGACTGCGGCGGCGCGGGAGCGGGCGAAGGAGTTGCGCCGCGACATCGATGCCGGGGGAGATCCTCTGGGCGCCAAGGAAGACGGGCGGGATTCGCCCCGGTTCAAGGATCTGGTCGAACGCTATGCCGAGGTGCATCTGCCGAACCTCGCCAAGACCAATGCCTCGGATCAGCGCTCCATGCTGACCAAGCTGGTCGCGCCGGACTGGAACAACCGGCTGGTGACCGAGATCACGCCCTACGACGTCGAGAAGCTGCTGAATCGCATCGCCGAAGGCCGGGCACGTCCGCACAAGGCCAAGCCCAACAACCGGGCCCGCAAGCTGCAGGGATCGAAACCGACGCCGGTGCGTGCCAACCGCGTCGGCGAGGTGCTGCGCAAAATGTTCACCTATGCGCAAAGCTGGGGTTGGCGCGATGACAATCCGGCCTCGGGCTTTCGCCGCCGGATCGAGAACCCGCGTGAACGGTTCCTGTCGCAGGAGGAGATCCGGAAACTGGCGGCGGCGCTGGACGCGGCCGAGGATCGGCGCGCTGCCGATATCATCCGGCTCTGCATGCTGACCGGCGCGCGGGTCGGCGAGGTCCGGCAGGCCCGGTTCGAGCATTTCAATCTCGAACACCTGAGCTGGTCGAAGCCCGCCAGCATGACCAAGCAGCGGAAAATCCACCGGCTGCCGATTTCGGACGAGGCAGCTGCCATTGTTCGCCAAAGGCAACTGCTGGTGCCGCGCGGCTGCGCGTTCCTGTTCCCGGGCGATGTACCCGGCCGGCCGGTGAAGGAAATCAGGCGCTTCTGGCACCAGATCCAGAAGCAGGTCGGGATCGAGGATATCCGGATCCACGACCTGCGCCACACCTTTGCCTCGCTGCTGGTCAGCGGCGGCGCGTCGCTGGAGATGATCGGCAAGCTTCTGGGTCACAGCCAGACCCAGACCACGGCGCGCTATGCGCATCTGATGGATTCGCCGCTGCGCGCTGGGGTCGATGCCGTGGCCAGCGCCTTCCGGCCGAAGCCGGTGCTGGTCCCTGATGCCGAGGAACAGGCGCGCAAGAGCGCCTGATCGTTGCTGCGACTGCGCTGGGCGCTGGGCGGCGTGATAAATGGATCACAATCACACGCCGCCCTACGCATCTTCCTGCAGCGATTTCCAGATTGGCCCGAGTCTGCGCCGGATCGTGCTTTCATCTGGCACCTCGCCATTTCGGGATCTTTCGGCGAACCACGCCTGTGCATCCGCGATCCATTCGGCCTGCGTCGCCGGAAGACCGTGGAAATGAACGCGCCTGATCAGGGCGATATAGAGCCCCTCCCAGTCGTATCGTGATGGCGCACCACCGGGATCGGTCCAGCGGTTCGCCATGCCATTCAGCAGTTCGAACTGATAGACTTCATCGGCCAGAACCATCAGATCTGCCAGTTCGATTTCGATATGGTCAGAGGGATCGGCGATCATGGTCCAGCCCTGCTGTCCCTGCATGCGGATGCGCCGGACGCTACGCTTCGCCTGCCAGCTTTCCCAGCGCCGGAACATGCTCAGAATATCGGCGACCGGCACGACGACCAGCCCTGCTAGCACCTCGCCGCCCTGCTCGATCGGCTCGATGGCGGTGACGATGTCGAGCTTGCCGGCAATCGCCCATCCCGCCAGATCGTAAGGGCTGCAATCCCACCGGATCGTCACCTCCTGAACCGTGAAAAACGTGCGTTGCGGCAATGTCATGATGTCTGTTCTCCCTGCTTTCGACGCCCGGCAGTCCGTCATCCGGACCACAGGCCCCTGCCTTCATTGACCTCCTGCCCGGACACAGCTCCGCCATTCGCGGAGTCGCGAGGAACTCCGCGTTGATCGACCGCATCGGGCGTGATTGGGCGGATTTCTTCACCACCGGGGCGCGATTTGGCAAGAGCATTTGGCTGCGGAAAACGGCATCTTTGTTCTTGACATGTTCCAGGGCCAGCGAGCGCTGGGACTGTTAGCGGCAACCGGCAGAACCGGTTCTGCCGGTTGTGGTTTCGACGGCTTTCGACGGCATTTTTACCCGGCGCCGAATCACTCACATTCGTCGCTAACCGCCTCAAACCCAGCAAAACATGGGGTGGCATAACCTCCGGCGAGGTTACGCCACCTTCCGCCTCCCTGCCGGGCCTTTCGATGTGATTGTTCTTCTCCCCGTCAGCCGCCCGACCCGGGCGATGCAAGATGGAGGCAAGAGCATGACACAACCCATGAGTGCGGAACCGGAAATCGAACCGCGCCTGCTGCGCGGCTGGATCAGCCGTTACGATCTGGCTCAGGAACTCGGCCTGACGGTCGATACGCTGGGGCGCTGGGAGCGACGGCGGAAAGGTCCAGCCTGCGTCCGTGCCGGTCGCAAGATCTTTTACCGGATGAGCGTGGTGCAGGACTGGCTGCAGTCGCAGGAAATGCCGCGTGTCGCCGACAGCAAGGCTGACAACGCCAGCAAAGCGCGGGGGCGGAAATGAACGCCATGTCCCCGATCTCCGAAACCGAACGCGGCGATGTCACCGACACCTCCCGCCCGGCGGACTGGCCCGCCCAGCGCCTAACGGAGGCGCGCGGCATTGTCGCCGATTTCGTCCATCACCCGGACAGCCTGATCATCCTCGCCTGCCGCGCCATCGCCACGCTCAGCCCCGAGGAACAGGAACGCCGCGAGGCCTTGGCGTTGGCCGGGTTGCTGATTTGCCTATCGAACCGCAAGCCGAAAGGCGGTGCCGCATGACCCGTCGCACGCCCGAGGCCGATATCCAGCGCGCCATCATCCACACGCTTCGCGTCGTTCTGCCCCGCGATGCCATCATTCATCATTCCGCCAATGAGGTCGGATCAGGTGGCAAGGCCGCACGCCAGCGCCAGGCGATCCTGACTGGCATGGGCGTGTTTCCGGGCTTCGCCGATTTGATCGTCCTGACGGGCGGCCAGGTGCTGTTTCTGGAAGTGAAGAGCCCCTCTGGCAGGCTCAGCCCGGCGCAGAAAGCGTTCCGCGACATGGTGAAGGCGCAGGGCTTCGGCTGGGCGCTGGTGCGTTCTGTCGAAGACGCGCTGGGCGCGCTGGCCGATCACGGCATCACCACCCGGGTGCAGGCAATGAATCCGCGCCGGAGGGCCTGCGCATGAGCCATTGCGCGACCAACTGGGCCATTCTGCAGCGCGGATTGAAGCCCGCCACCAAGATCGTGCTCTGGCATCTCTGCGATCGCCACAACCCCGATTTCGGTTGCTTCCCGACCCAGGCGCGGTTGGCTGCCGATTGCGAGATGTCGGTGTCATCGTTGAATGACCATCTCCGGGCGCTGGAAGAGGCGCGGCTGATCCACCGAGTCCGCTGCCACGATCCGCAGACACATCGGCGCCAGGCAACCCGCTACATTCTCGGCTTCGAGAACCGGTTCCCCGATCCGTCGGACGATGGCGACAGCGGCGATTCCGAGCCCGACGATTGTGAGATCGGTGGCGATCCATGTCCAGATTCCGGAGATGGAGCCATCTCCGAAAAAACGCCAAAGCCGTCTCCGAATTTGGCCGGTTTCCATCTCCGAAATTCGGAGACTAACCCTGTAAGAGAACCTTTAAGGGAACCAGTAAAGGAGGAGGAGGGCGCGCGAGCGCGCGATGATCGATTTGAAGAATTTTTCGGCCAGCTGCTCGATGCGCTGGGTCTGGACACCGATGCCAGCCTTCCCGGCTGGTGGCAGGGCTGGCCACCCCGCGAACATATCCGACGCTGGATCACCGATCTCGGCCTGACCGAGGATCGGATCATCGCCGTGGCCCGCGACAGCCGCGAGCGGCATCCTGCGCCGCCGGATGGACCGAGGGCCTTGGACAGGGCGATGGAACGGGCGGCGAGGTCCGCCGAGGCCACGAAGCCTGCAGAGGGTGACAAGCGCCGCAGGCGCAGCGGTAAGTCCTCTGATGCGCCGCGCGCCAGCATGGACGAGATCGCCGGGTTCTACGCCGGGCTGGTGAACGGGGATGGATACCTGCCCTCCAACGCCATCTCGAATACCGTGCGCAATGCCATGCTGGAGCGTGGCCTGGTGACGGCGGAACGGCTCAGGGCGCGGGGCGTAGCATGAGCATCCATTCCCGCTTCCCGAACCGTAGTGCCACAGGCACCCACGGCAAACGTGCGCTGGGTGTCCAGCAGGTGCTGGAATGGGCCTTTCGCACCGAGAAGGCCCGACTGGAACTGCCCGAGCCGCCCGACCCCGAACGCGGCGACGGTCTGGGCTTCGGCCTCGAATATGTCCTGATGCAGCGCGCCGCGCTGGGCTGCCGGATCGATGGAGGACGCTACAAGCCTGACAGTTCGACCCACGAGGATGCCGAAGTCATCGCCGCCTGTGTCGCAAACTTGCCGACGTCGCTGGGCGGGTTGCGCATGGCAATCCGCATCGCCGAACTGGCACGAGCGGGGATGACGCCAGACTGGATGCCCGGCGCGGTCCCGCGCTGCGTGCCGGTCGAGACGAAGCGCAACCAGCATGGCGACCGCTCGATCACCATCCCGGTCGGCACGGCGCGCGTGCTGTCACGCGGCAAATGGCGGACGGTCGAACTGCGCGCCTGTCCGGTCACCTTCTCGCCGCATCCGGAGCAGATCGCCGCCGCGCGGCGCCACTACGCGCAGTGGTGGCTGGGCCTGCGCTGGGTGCGGGAGGGGCTGATCGCGGGCGGCATGCTGCGCAGTATCGAAGTAACGGATACCCTGCCAAAACGAGAGCCATGGCGAGCCAGCACCCGTGTGTGATGACCCTGAACCATCACCGCATTGGCGAAGGATCAGGTTTGAAGGCCCAATATCGCGACAGGAAAAATGTGAGCACCGCAGCTATCAGCGTCGAGACGAGCAGAGCCAGCTCCGCCGGAACCGCTGCAAACTTCAACAACAGCGCAAGGCTCGACTCGTTGGCAATGAACCCAAGGACTGCAACGATAACAAAGCGAGATAGCGAGTTTTGCACATCCACACCATGGCCGGCGAACGTGAACAGGTGATGCCCCCAGAAGCTGACCATGAAAGCGGTCGCGAAGGCTGCGGCATTGCCGATCAGCGGCGCAACCCCAAGCCGGATCAGCATGATCGCGATGGCCAGATGCACCAGCGTCGCCACCCCTCCGGTCAGGGCGAAACGCGCGGCGGCGCCTAGCATTCGGGCGATGCGGCGATGGTGACATCCTCGGCAATCAAATAGCCGGGGCGGCCCTTCACCTCGCTGAACACGCGCGCCAGATATTCGCCCAGCACACCGATGGACATCAACTGGATGCCGCTGAAAAAGAAAATTGCCACCGCCAGTGTCGACCAACCCGGCACGTCATGACCAAGAAACAGGGTGCGGCTGGCCAAGAATAGCCCGTATAGGATCGACAGGCTGGCCAGCACCATCCCGATCCCGGTCCACATGCGAAGAGGCCAGTCGGTAAAGGCGGTCAGTCCGGTCATGCCCAGTTTCAGCAGTCGCCGGAAGCCGAATTTGGTGCTGCCCCCGCCGCGCGGCTGCAACTCGACCGGGATCGCCAGCGAGCGAAAGCCGACCCAGGCATAAAGCCCCTTCATGAAGCGGTTGCTTTCGGGCAGGGCGCAAAGCGCATCGACGACCTTGCGATCCATCAGCCGGAAATCGCGTGCTCCGGCGGGCATCGGCACCTCACTGCCGATGTTCAGGAAGCGATAGAAGGCAGCCGTGCAGCGGCGCTTCAGCCAGCTCTCGTCGTTACGATGGGCGCGCACGGCATAGACGATCTCATAGCCCTCGCGGTATTTCTCGAGCATGGTGTCGACATAACGCAGGGGCTCCTGCAGGTCGGCGTCGAGGATCACAACCGCCTTGCCCGCCGCATGGCGCAGCCCGGCCATGATTGCCTGTTCCTTGCCGAAATTGCGCGACAGGCGTAGCAGGCGGACGGGTACGTCCCAATGGCCGGATTGGATCAGTTCCAGCGTGGCATCGGTGCTGCCGTCATCGACCACCAGAATTTCAGATTGCGGAACCAGCCTGCGCGCCTTGCGCGACACCCGGTTCAGTGTTTCCACGATAGTCTCCGCCTCGTTGAAGGCCGGAATGACGAAGGACAGATCCGGCACCGTCGGACCGAGGTGGAGTACCCGTGGCGTGGTATTTGCCGTTTCGCGGGTGATATCCTGCATGTGACCCATCATTTCACCTCGCCTGCGGCTGGGGTAACGAACAGGACATGCCGCCCATATTCACCCAGGTTTTCAAGTCCGAATGCTGCGGCCTCTGTCGCTTGATCGGGCGGCACCGAAAATGCAGCCGGTGCGCCGTCAATAGCCAGCCTTGCAAAGTCTTCGTTCTCAATGGCCCGCGCTTTGCCGCCCGAATAGAATTCAGCCGAGTAGTTGCGACCACCGAGGGTATAAAGTTGCGCGTCGGGCAATGCCGCGCTGGTGGCAGCGACCAGCGCTTTGTCGGATTTCAGCCGAATTTGCTGAGGTACAAAAATGGCGCCCGAGGTCAGCGCGAGGAAAAGCGCAAATATCGCCGATGTCGCGATAGCGAAACCGACCCGCGTCGCACGACCCGGCTGAGTCTCGAACACCTCTGCGAACAGCACGACCAGCAGAACGGCGGCGGCAGGCAGGCCCGGTAGAACATAGGCGGCAAGGATGTTGGATGCCGGTGTGAACAGCAAAAGCGGAGACACAGCCCAGAGCAGCAGATAGATCAGCCAGCCAGAGCGATCTTGTCGGACGGTCGTGAGGGTTTTGCCGGGACGGGTCAGCAACAAGGCCGGAACCAAGCTCCAAGGCAAAGCCGCCATCAGCCAGAACAGCCAGATCATTCCCTTTGCTTCCTGATGCCCGGACCCGTAAAGGTCGCCTTGCCAGCCGGGGGTCAGGAAGCGCTGAATGTGCTCTCCAATCAGGAAATAGTGCAGGAAACCGGGCGTGGCAATTTCGGCGGCGACATACCAAGGCACCACCAGCACCATCAGCATCGTTGTGCCCCGTGTCCACGGAAGCTGACGCAATAGGTGCCAGTTCCGCGTCAAGGTCAGCCAAAGCGTCAGCGGGATGGCACAAAGGACCACGGCCACCGGACCCTTGGCAAGCATTCCGATCGCCAGCCCCAAGAAAACGGCATAGCTCCAGCGGCTGCCTGCCCCGCTGACCGCATGCCAGAACCCGACCATGACCAGTGTCGTGCCAAGGACCATCGGCATGTCGGTCATCACAAAGGCGGATGCGCCAAAGAACATCGCCATCGTTGCCAGCACGACAGTCGCGACCAATGCAGTGTTACGCCCAACGTTATCGCGCACCCAGAGCCAGACGAGAAACAGCACAGCCAGCGCCGTCAGCAGAATTGGCAGGCGCGCGGCGGCTTCATTCACGCCAAACAACTGCATCCCGCCCGCCGACAGCCAGGTATGCAAAGGCGGCTTACCCCAAAAGGGCACGCCATAGTCGAATTGCGGCGTCAGCCAGTTTCCGGTCTCGACCATCTTGCGCGCGATTTCCGCATAGCGCGCTTCGGTCGTGTCGGTGAAAGGCACGGCAAACATCGCCCAAATGCGCAAAAGCCCGAATCCCGTCAGAACCGCGAGCAGGAACCGACGTGCGGTGTTGTCCAGCTGCATATCATGCAACGTCGGGCGCAGAATTTTCCGGGCGTGCGTCGCGGCAGGCCGCTGGGCCGAATAGGCCTCGGTTATTGTCATTATCTGGTCCTGCTTGATAGGCGAAGAGCTTGTATTCGCCGCCATTTACCAAGCGAGACCTGTCCGCGCCGTTGCCGGAACTATAACAATCCGTAATGTCCCGCAGGCTTGACCAAGACACAGGGTGGGCTATCCCAGCGAAGGGAGCAACTGAAAGCAACACAAATGCGCGTTCTTGTGGTCGAGGATCATACCGAAACGGCGGAATATATCTCTTCCAGCCTGCGCGCGCAGGGGCACCTGGTCGATCACTGCGATAATGGCCGCGAAGGCTTCCTGGCAGCGCTGGACAACAATTACGATGTGATGATTTTCGACCGTATGCTGCCGGGTCTGGACGGGCTGACACTGATCAAATCGGTGCGCGGCGCAGGGGTAAAAACACCGATCCTGATCCTGTCAGCGATGGACGGCATCGACGACCGGGTCGAAGGGCTGGAGGCAGGATCGGACGATTATCTGGTCAAGCCGTTCTCGTTTCAGGAATTGTCTGCGCGGCTGGCGGCCCTGACCCGCAGACCCCCCCTGAAGACCGAGGAAACCGTCCTGCAGGTGGCCGATCTGGAAATGAACCTGATCCGTCGCACGGTCACGCGGGCGGGCCAGTCGCTGGACCTCCAACCCCGCGAATTCAGCCTGCTGGAATATCTGATGCGCAATGCCGGACGTGTGTTAACCCGCACCATGTTGCTGGAATCGGTCTGGGACTTTCACTTCGACCCCAAGACCAATGTCGTCGAGACCCATATCAGCCGCTTGCGTAACAAGGTCGACAGACCTTTCGACACCGAATTGATCCACACCGTCCGCGGCGCTGGCTACAGCCTGCATGGCTAGGCATACTGGCATATCGCGCTTCCTGCGCTCGACCTCGGCGCGCCTGTCACTGCGGTTCGCGGCGCTTTACGCAATCATTACCGCCTTGGTATTCGGGCTAAGCTATCACTTCGCGGATCGCGAGATCAGTGAATGGGTATCAGATCAACTGGCCGATGATGCGGCTGGTTTCGCAAGTCTCTATGAAAGCGATGGGCTGGAGGCGGTTCAGGCAAAGCTAGGAGGTTTTGCCGGCTTCAATTTCGAAGACTATCGGATCTACCTGCTTGAGGACGCCAATGGCACCGTTCTGGCCGGAAATGTCGATGCCATCGACGGAAAGGGCAGCGGCTATGTCCCCGTCGATGCAATTCACGCCGAAAAGCCACGCTATGAGGATGTTACCGGCTATCTGCTACATTCGGTGCAACTCGGCCCGAACCGGCTGACCTTGGGCACAAGCACCTATTTTCTTGAAGAGCTGCGCGAGGTTCTCGAGCGCGGATTCGTTGCGGGCTTCATCCTCTTGCTGCTTGCTGGTTTGCTTGCGGGGATCATTGTAGGTCGCAGAACCGAACAACGGCTGACCCAGATTTCAACGACATTGAAGTCGGTGGCGATGGGCCAATTGGAACGTCGCGTCCCCACCACTGGAACCGACAGCGATGATCTTGCCCGCATGGCAGATGAAATCAACCGGACCATCGCCCAACTTCAGAAGATGGTCGACAGCCAGAAGCAGATATCAGCAGATATTGCCCATGATCTTCGCACCCCGATGCAGCGTCTGAGGCAGCGGTTGGATGTGCTGCTGAATGCGCCCGATCTGACGCGTGAGAACAGGGAGGTCGCGGAACAGGCCGTCGAGATTGCCGACGATCTGATCGAGATATTCCATGCTCTGCTGAGGATCGCGCAGATCGAAGCCGGTCAGCGTTCAGTTCGGTTCGCCGCAACCCCGCTGGCTCCGATCCTCGCCCGGATCGAGGACGCCTATGGCCCCGTCGCCGAGGAGAACGATCAGACGCTGGTGTTTGGCATTGAGGATCAGGACGCAATGGTTTTGGGCGATCAGCACCTGTTAACCCAAATGATCGCAAATCTCGTTGAAAACGCCCTGCGCCACAGCCCTCCGGGAACGCGAATTGAGGTGACACTGGCAAGGTCAGATAACAGCGTTCTGCTTAAGGTTTCAGATAATGGACCGGGCATCCCAGCGGAAGAGCGGGACAAGGTCTTCCGCCGCTTTTACCGCCTTGAGAAAAGCCGAACCACTCCGGGCAACGGCTTGGGCCTTAGCATGGTCAGAGCGATCGCGGAACTACACAGCGCAGAGGTAACAATGAGCGATAACAATCCGGGCCTGCGCGTTCTGCTGCGTTTCCAGCAAGGCAGCACCGCGAGGAGCTTAGCCTAGACGATACAGCCTGCGAGATCTTGTAAGCGCCACACGAACAAACCCGCAACAAAACAGTTTGACATTCGAGCCTCTCTTGACTCATAACTCAAGGATCGAAGACGAGCGCCCGGAGAACAGACGTCTCTCAGGTCCTCATCAGGTCAAACCCTCCACACCTCCCCCCTGCCATGGTTCCTCCCCGACGCGATCTGTATTCGGGGGGGCGCAGCGCGGCATTTCGCTAGCGACATGGATTCTCACCGGGGAATCCAGGCGGAAGCCACCTGCCGCGCGACCTTGGGGAAAACGAATCATTATCAAAGGCTTGCCGAATCGCGACCTTGGCGTGCTGGATTCTTTTGCGGAATCCAGGGAATCCAGTTTGTGGAAGCCACCACGCCGGAAGTCAGCCAGCGGAAGCCACCTGCCGGGAAGCTGTTGAATCCACGCATGGATTTCCGATTGACAAAGCTGCCCTCCTTGACCTACCCCTTGAGCATCGAAGAATAGCGCCCGGAGGAATCCCCTCGCGGGCGCTTTCGTTTTTTCACCACATCGCGGATCCCGATTCTGACGCTGCCTTCCCGGGTCGCGCGCGTCGGCATGTCCGCCCTGCCCCAGACGAGACCCACCCCATGGACCTGGTGTTCACGCCGAGCCAGATCGAGACTTGGCCTCTCGACCGGCTGCGGCCCTATGCCCGCAATGCCAAGATCCACGGCACCGACCAGGTGGCGAAGATCGCCGCCAGCATGGCGAAGTTCGGCTGGACGGTGCCCTGCATGGTCGCGGACGATGGCGAGTTGATCGCCGGGCATGGCCGGGTGCTGGCGGCAACCATGCTGGGGTTGACCGAGGCGCCGGTGATCCGGCTCGGCCATCTCGACGAGGCTGAGCGTCGGGCGTACCGCATCGCAGACAACAAGCTGACCGAGCTCGGCAAATGGGACGAGGCCCTGCTGCGCGACGAGATCGCGGGGCTGCTGGCCGAGGATTTCGACCCGACGCTGCTGGGGATCACCGACGAGGATCTGGACGCCCTGCTGCGCGATCCGGATCAGGTGGAAGGTGCAGCTGTCGAGGGCGAGGACGACATTCCCGAGGCACCGGTCACGCCGGTATCGGTCGCGGGCGACCTGTGGCAGCTCGGATCGCACCGGCTGATCTGCGGCGACAGCACGTCTGCCGATGTGGTCGGGCGGCTGCTGGGCGAGGTGAAGCCTCTGCTGATGGTCACAGACCCGCCCTATGGCGTGGAATATGACCCGTCCTGGCGCAACCAGGCGGGGGCGGCCAAGACCCGCCGCACGGGCAAGGTGCTGAACGACGACCGCGCCGATTGGCGCGAGGCATGGGCGCTGTTCCCCGGCGATGTCGCCTATGTCTGGCATGGTGCGCTGCATGCGGCGACCGTGGCCGACAGCCTGGTGGTCGCGGGCTTCGCCATCCGGTCACAGATCATCTGGGCCAAGGACCGGCTGGTCCTCAGCCGCGGCGATTACCACTGGCAGCACGAACCCTGCTGGTATGCGGTGCGGGCCAAGGGCAAGGGCCACTGGGCGGGCGACCGCAAGCAGACGACGCTGTGGCAGATTTCCGGCAAGGACCAGGATGCCGACACGGTTCACGGCACGCAGAAGCCGGTGGAATGCATGCGCCGCCCGATCCTGAACAATTCCAGCCCCCGTCAGGCGGTCTATGAGCCCTTCATGGGCTCCGGCACCACGCTGATCGCAGCGGAAACCACCGGCCGGGTGTGCTTCGGGGTCGAGTTGAACCCGGCCTATGTCGATGTCGCCGTCGAGCGCTGGCAGTCCTTCACCGGCGAGGACGCCGTGCTGGCGGAGACCGGCGAGAGTTTCACCGCCCTCAAGGCCAGGCGGCTCGCGGCATGAATGCGCCCCTCCTGCCCGGCCGGATCGAGCACTGGCCACTTGCGCGCCTCCGGCCCTATGCCCGGAATGCCAAGTCCCATGACGCCAATCAGGTGGCGAAGATCGCCGCCAGCATGGCCGAGTTCGGCTGGACCGTGCCCTGCCTCGTCGCCGCCGATGGCGAGCTGATCGCAGGCCACGGCCGCGTCCTGGCCGCCGCGCAGCTGGGTTTGGCCGAGGCACCCGTCATCATGCTGGGGCATCTGAGCGAGGCGCAGCGCCGGGCCTATCGGATCGCCGACAACAAGCTGACCGAATTGGGCGGGTGGGACGAGGCGCTGCTGCTCGAGGAACTGCGTGGGCTGCTGGCCGAGGATTTCGACCTCGGGTTGATCGGGATCGCCGAGGACGAGTTGGACGCACTGTTGCACGATGCCGACAACGACCGCGCGCCCATCGATGATGACGCGACCGACACCCTCCCGGAGGTCCCGTCCGAGCCGATCACCCAGGCAGGCGACATTTGGACGCTGGGCGATCACCGCCTGATTTGCGGTGATGCAACCGACCCGTCCGTGGTGTCGCGGCTGATGGACGGCGCGCAGGCCTCGCTCCTCTTCACCTCGCCACCCTATGCCCAACAGCGCGAGTATGGCGCGGCGAAGGAAAAACTCGGCGATTGGGATGCTCTGATGCAGGGCGTCTTCGCCGCGGCGCCCGTCACCGCCGATGCCCAGCTGCTGGTCAATCTCGGCCTCGTGCATCGTGACGGCGAATGGATCCCTTATTGGGAGGGCTGGGTCAACTGGATGCGCGCGCAGGGCTGGCGGCGGTTCGGCTGGTATGTCTGGGATCAGGGCCCGGGCTTGCCGGGCGACTGGAACGGCCGCCTCGCGCCCTCGCACGAGTTCATCTTCCATTTCAACCGCGCGCCGCGCAAACCGCACAAGACCGTCCCGTCGAAGCATGCAGGCGAGACCTTGGGCGGCGGCGGGCTGCGCGGCGCCGACGGCACAGTCCACGCCAAGCGAGGGGCCGGCAACGCGATCCAGAGCCACCGCATCCCCGATTCTGTGCTCCGCATCATGCGCCACAAGGGCGGGCTGGGGGCAGCGGGATCGCACCCGGCGGTGTTCCCGGTGGCGCTGGTCGAGGCGGTGCTCGGGGCCTTCAGCGATCCGGGCGATCTGATTTTCGAGCCGTTCTGCGGCTCCGGCACGCAGCTGGTCGCGGCCGAACGCACCGGCCGACGCTGCTTCGCCATGGAACTGGACCCGGCCTATTGCGACGTCGCCGTGCGGCGCTGGGAGATGGCGACCGGGAAGAAAGCAGTGTTAGAAGGGAAATGAACGACCGCCTCAAGACGGAACGGTAGGGAACGAATGATTACCGCTGAAGCTGCCAAGAATCTCGGCATGGAGGAAGACGACGTCCGGAAGGTCGTCGATGAGGTGATGCTTTTGCTTCACAAGGGCATCGTTGAAAGCCGGGCCGAGGGTCAACAAGACTACATTGGCGGTACGCTGTACTATGAAATCGGTCCTCAAGCCTTTTATCACCTGCTCGGATTCCTTGACGAATTCTCGGGGAGCTACGACTGGGAAAGAGGCATTGCGACCGAGTACCTGCTCCGTTTGGGGCGTCGTTCAGATTGGACCCCGTATTTTCACCAAGTTCAGGGGTGGAATTATGGTTCGCCGAACGAAAAAGAATGATGTGCTTGGCGGAGCGATGCTTCAAGCGCAGGAATGAGGCACGCACCGCTGCCCAGACGATTGCGCGATGGGCAAGGCTGTGGGCTGCGGTTCGTGCAGAAGCTGGCGTCTGTTGATCAGACGCCAGCGGCGAGGGAGTACACCGTTCCCCTGCCCTCGACCTTCTCCGAGGCGATGGGCAGGCCCAGCTTCTTCTTCAGCGACCCGGAGATCATTCCACGCACGCTGTGTGCCTGCCACGAAGTCGCCTCGACCATCTCGGCGACGGTGGCGCCGTCGGGGCGCTGAAGCATGGCGATGATCTGCGCCTGCTTCGTGCCCACACGGATAGCGACGGGTTTCATGGTGTCGGCGGCGTCGAGCGTCGGCGCTGGTTTCGGTGTCGGCTTTGTATTCTGCGCGCCAGCAACGGCGCTGGCCACCGCTGGCTCGATCCCGATGGCCAGCAGGCCCGCCTCGGTGACCACCAGCGTGGTGCCATGACCATCGCCGGTCTCGCGCCAGAGCGGCTCGCCCCGGTGCAGGTTGGCATCGACCTCCTGCAGCCAGCCGTGGCCGATCATCCTCGTGACGGCCATCTTCGCCGCCGCCCCGGCCAGCCCCTTGGGCAGCGGCAGGGCGATGTTGTCAGGGCGCTGGGCCCCGGCGCTGAGGATGATGGTCTGGGTTTCGGTGAGTTTCGTCATGGCGGGTTCCTGTTACTGGTCGTGGCTGGCAAGGAAGGCCGCGATGCGCGACAGCAGGTCGTTGTGGCCATCCGCATCGGCCCCAAGGATCATGTCGCCATCGTCGTCGGTTTCCAGATCGGCGATCTCACGCAGCAGGGCGATGGCATCATCGCAGGCGGCGAGGCGCTCGGCCTCCCATGCGGCGGTGATGGCGTCCTGTTCGATCTGGTGGCGCTGGGCGGGGTCAAGCGGCATGTTCGCCCTCCTTGAAGGCAGAGTCGGTGATCCGGCGCAGCAGGCTGGCGTAATGCTCCAGCGTGCCGACATCGCCCGAGTTCACCTCCTCGGGGCTCAAGTTGAAATGGTCGGCGCTGAGCGCCTGCAGACGCGCCAGCATGGCGTCGATCTCGGCTTTCCGTCCGACGAAGGCGGCAAGGGCCTTTGTGTTATCGGTGGCGCGGCGGTTGCTCATCGGCCTGCCTCAGATCAGCTGCAGATCGGCCAGCACGGCGCTGGCGGCGGCCAGCTGTGCGGTCGGCAGTTCGATCTTGAGATGCGAGATCACGTCCGAGGCGTCGGCCTTGATGCCGTGCCCGCGCAGTTCCGCCTCGATCGCCTCGGCGATGGCGTTCTTGCGGCCGGGATCGAAGCGCGCCGGCAGGGCGGCGTAATCGAGGCGGATGGTGGTGATGGCCATGGTCATGAAGAGGCTCCGGGGGTTGAAGTGCATCGTTTCCGTACCATTGGAATCGCTCTTGCGCGGAGTGTAATCAACCAAAATCATGCATTATTTCCGTTTATTTGCAATCAGTTGAGACTTTCGGAGCCGCCATGAAAGGTATGAGCGAGCGGGAGTATTCCGCCCATTCCGGTCTGTCGCGCGGGGCGATCCAGAAGGCGCGCAGAGCCAGTCGGCTGGTGGTGTACGACGATGGCTCGATCAACGCGGCGGCGTCCGATGTGCGGCGGGCGGAGATGACCGATCCGGACCAGCAGCGGCGCAGCACCGGTGGCGATACCGCGTTTTCCGGCCCGGCCGACAGTTCGTCCTATCTGAAGGCCCGCACCGCGCTGACGGTCTACCAGGCGCAGGAAAAGCAGCTGGGGATCCAGAAGAAGAAGGGCACGCTGGTGGATCGCGCCCGCGCCGAAACGCTGGTGTTCCGCCTCGCGCGGCAGGAACGCGATGTCTGGGTGACCTGGCCTGCCCGGGTGGCGGCGCTGATGGCGGCCGAAGTGGCTGCGGAGGTGGAAAAGCAAACGGCCAAGCCGGTGATCATCGAGGCCGCGATCCTGCAGAGGGTGCTGGAAACCCATGTCAGAGCGCAACTCGACGCCCTCGCCGATCTCAGGGTCTCCCTCGGATAGCGATGACCTGACCGACGGCCTCGACCTCGGGTTTGACGGTGCCGAGGATCTGCTGCGGGTCTGGCGCAGCGGCATGCGCCCCGATCCGGACCTGACGGTGTCGGAATGGGCGGATCAGCATCGCTGGCTGTCGTCACGCGCCTCGGCCGAGCCGGGGCGGTATCGGACGGCGCGCACCCCCTATCTGCGCGGGATCATGGATGCGCTGTCGCCCCGCCATCCGGCGCAGCGGATCAGCTTCATGAAGGCGGCGCAGGTCGGGGCCACCGAGGCCGGCAACAACTGGATCGGCTTCGTCATCCACCATGCACCCGGCCCGATGCTGGCGGTGCTGCCGACGGTCGAGATGGCCAAGCGCACATCGCGCGGCCGTCTTGACCCGCTGATCGCGGAAAGCCCGGCTTTGCGCGCGCTCGTCAATCCGGCCCGCTCGCGCGACGCCGGCAACTCGATGCTGTCGAAGGAGTTTCAGGGCGGCATCCTGGTGCTGACCGGCGCCAACAGCGCCACCGGGTTGCGCTCGATGCCGGCGCGTTACGTCTTCATGGACGAGGTCGACGCCTATCCGGCCTCGGCTGACGAGGAGGGCGATCCGGTCACCCTGGCCGAGGCGCGGACCACCACCTTCGCGCATCGGCGCAAGGTGTTCATGGTCTCGACGCCCACGATCCGGGGGTTGTCGCGCATCGAACGCGAGTTCGAGGCATCTGACCAGCGCCGCTATTTCGTGCCCTGTCCGCATTGTGGGGCGATGCAATGGCTGCAGTTCGACCGGCTGCGCTGGGCGAAGGGAAAACCGGAAACCGCCGCCTATCATTGCGAGGGATGCGAACGCCCCATCGCCGAGCACCACAAGACGCAGATGCTGGAACGGGGCGAATGGCGGGCGACGGCAGTTGCGACCGATCCTAAGGCCATCGGCTTCCACCTCTCGGCGCTCTATTCGCCGCTCGGCTGGAAAAGTTGGGCGGACATCGCACGGGACTGGCTGGCGGCGCAGGGCTCCGAGGAGATGCTGCGCGCGGCGCGCAACACGCTTCTGGGCGAGACATGGGTGGAGTCGGGCGATGCGCCGGAATGGCAGCGGCTGGCGGATCGGCGGGAGGTGTGGAAGCCGGGCACGGTGCCCATGGCGGGGCTGTTCCTGACCGCAGGTGCGGACGTGCAGAAGGACCGGATCGAGGTCGATGTCTGGGCCTGGGGCCGGGGGCTGGAAAGCTGGCTCGTCGATCACATCGTCATTCCGGGCGGGCCGGATGATCCCACCTGCTGGGATCAGCTGACCGCGCTGTTGGGCCGCTCGTGGCAGCATGCCAATGGCGCTTTCATGACGGTGGCAAAACTCGGGATCGACACCGGCTACGAGGCGCCGACGGTCTATGCCTGGTCGCGCAGGGCCGGTTTCGAACAGGTCGCGCCGCTGAAGGGGCTGGAAGGCTTCAACCGCGCCACGCCGGTCTCGGGCCCGACCTTCGTCGACGCCACCATCGGCGGCAAACGTCTGCGCCGGGGCGCGCGGCTGTGGTCGGTAGCCACCGCCAGCTTCAAGGCCGAGACCTATCGCTACCTGCGGCTGGAACGGCCGAGCGATGAAGACCGGGCGCTGGGGGCGCTCGACGCCCCCGGCACGATCCACCTGCCCGACTGGATCGACAGCGAATGGCTGAAGCAACTGGTGGCCGAACAGCTGGTCACCATCCGCAACAAGCGCGGCTATTCCCATCAGGAATGGCAGAAGATGCGGGAACGCAACGAGGCGCTGGACTGCCGGGTCTATGCAAGGGCCGCCGCGTGGATCCTCGGCGCGGATCGCTGGGACGAGGCCACCTGGCGGCGGCTCGAAGCGCAGGCCGGGGTCGAAACCCGCATGCCTGCTGCCGTGCCATCTGATGCCACCACGCCGGAACCGGCCCAGCCAAAGGCCGGCACCCTGACCACGCCGCGCCGGAAACGGCGGGCTTACACCCCGAACTTCATGAGGGACTGATGGAACTGGACCGGATGCAGGCGCTGCTGACGGCGCTGCAGGAGGCGCGCTTCGCCGGGCTGCGCAGCGTGAGTTACGACGGCAAGACCGTGAGTTATGGCTCGGACGCCGAACTGGCGGCGGCGATCCGCGATCTGGAGGCGCGCATCGCAGCTGTCAGCGGCGCCCCTGCCCGGCGCCGTCGCTGGGGCACGGTCGCGACGAAGGGGCTGTAAGCCATGGTCTTCGACGCCTTCCGCCAGCGTCTTGGCGGCATCATCGGCGGGTTTGACGCCGCACAGTCGCAACGCCGCATGCGCGGCTTTCGCGCCAGCCGCGCCCATGTCAACACGCTGATCGCCGCCTCGGGCGAGACCATCACCGCCCGCGCCCGCTGGCTGGTCAGAAACAACGGCTATGCCGCGAATGCCGTCGATGCCTTCGCCAACCACGTCGTCGGCGACGGGATCAAGCCCTCGTCGAAGATCGCGGACGCAGGACAGAAGGAAGAACTTCAGAAGCTGTGGCTGGCCTGGACCGACGAGGCCGATGCCGAGGGGTTGACCGATTTCTACGGCATCCAGCGCCGGGCGGCGCGCGAGGTGTTTCTGGCCGGGGAGGTCTTCCTGCGCATCCGCACCCGCCGCCCCGAGGACGGCCTCACCGTACCGATGCAGCTGCAGATGCTGCCCTCGGAAATGCTGCCGATGCATATGAACCGCAGCCTGCCCGGCGCCGGTTCGATCCGGGCGGGCATCGAATTCGATGGCATCGGGCGGCGGGTGGCCTATCACTTCCTGCGCCGACACCCGGGCGACATGACCGATCCGGGACTGGCCGGGGAAACCGTCCGGGTTCCGGCCTCCGAGGTGATCCACATCCTCGATCCGGTCGAGGCGGGGCAGCTGCGCGGGGTGTCGCGCTTTGCCGCCGCCGTGGTGAAGCTCTTCACGCTGGACCTTTACGACGATGCGGAATTGGAGCGGAAGAAGACCGCGGCGATGTTTGCGATGTTCATCACCTCGCCCGCCCCGGAAACCGCCCTCGATCCGGCCGACGAGGACTTGGAGGTCGAACCCGGCCAGGTGGTGCGGCTCGACCCGGGCGAGGATGTCACCACGCCCGCCACCCCGGACTCGGGCAGCACTTATGAACCCTTCCAGTATCGCACGCTGTTGCAGATCGGCGCGGCGCTGGGTGTGCCCTATGGCTATCTCACCGGCGACACCGCCAAGGGGAACTTCTCGAACACCCGCATTGCGCTGATCGACTTCCGCCGCCGCATCTCGGCTTTCCAGCATTCGGTCATGGTCTATCAGCTCTGCCGGGCGGTCTGGACGCGCTGGCTGGACATGGCCGT
This sequence comes from Paracoccus aminovorans, assembly GCF_900005615.1. Taxonomy (NCBI): domain Bacteria; kingdom Pseudomonadati; phylum Pseudomonadota; class Alphaproteobacteria; order Rhodobacterales; family Paracoccaceae; genus Paracoccus; species Paracoccus aminovorans. The sequence goes on from NZ_LN832559.1 coordinate 84,750, forward strand.
GCTGGCAGGCGCCATCGAACTGCCAAGCTATGCCGCGGAGCGGCGGCAATACCTCGCCTGCGACTGGTTGCCCACCAAGTGGGACTGGATCGACCCGGCCAAGGACGCCTCGGCTGAGATCCTGCAGATCGAGGCGGGCCTGAAGTCCCGGACTCAGGCCATCGCCGAGCGCGGCTTTGACGCCGAACAGGTCGACCGGGAAATCGCCGCCGAGCGCCAGCGCGAAGCAGAAATGGGGCTGGACTTCCGGCGGCCGGGGTCGCCCGCGCAGGCAGCGGGGAGCGACGACACCGAGGACCAGCAGGCCGACGCGCAGGACAATGACACTCAGGACGATGAGGGCGAGGACCGGAAACCCCCGCGTCCGGAGGAGGGATGATGCATCACATGCAAATCGCCCAGCGGGTGTTCAACACACCCCTGATGGTCGATCCCGCCAAGGCGCTGGCCTTCATCACCGGCCTTGGTCCCCGGATCACCGGACAGGACATCACTTTCCAAGGGCTAGAAGTGGAAGCAGCGGATCCGAATGCGGCTGCCCTGCCCGCTCGATCCTCGCTGTTCGGTGACGACCTCGCCCGCCGCCAGGCGCAGTGCGGCGGCCAGCCCTTCGCCGTCGTCAACGGCATCGCGGTGATCGAGATCGCCGGCACGCTGGTCCACCGCGGCACCTGGATCGGGCAGTCCTCGGGGCTCACCTCCTATGAGGGCATCGCCGCGCAGCTGCAGGCAGCGCTTTCCGATCCGGCCATCCGCGGCATTGCGCTGGACATCGACAGTTTCGGCGGCGAGGTGGCCGGCGCCTTCGATCTGGCCGACCGCATCCGCGCGGCGCGTCAGGTCAAACCCGTGCAGGCCTTCGTCGCCGATCATGCCTTGTCTGCCGGTTATGCGCTGGCCTCGCAGGCCGATCGCATCATCCTGCCCCGCACCGGCACGGTGGGCAGCATCGGCGTGGTGGCCATGCACAGTGACATGAGCGGGGCACTGGACAGACAGGGCATTGCCGTCACCCTGATCCATGCCGGCGCCCGCAAGGTGGATGCCAATCCGTACCAGCCGCTGCCGGAGTCTGTGCACGCCCGGATCGCGGGCGAGCTCGAGGATCTGCGCCAGCTCTTCGCCGAAACCGTCGCCGAAGGTCGGGGCCAGCGCCTCGACACCCTGAGCGCGCTTGGCACCGAGGCGGCCGTGTTCCGGGGCGAGGCGGCAGTCTTTGCCGGTCTCGCCGACGAGGTCGCCGATCCGGTCACCGCCTTCCGTGCCTTCGCCGCCGCACCCCGCGGCACATCCACCCCCAGAGGAAAGGGCTTCCTGATGACCACTACTCCCGAAGACCATGCCGCACCAACCGCTGCGCCTGCTGCAGATTCCGCGCCGGCTGCGAACCCAGCGCCGGAACCGGAACCTGCAGTCACCCCGCCGCAGGAGGAAGCGGCACTCTCGCCCGAAGCCATCCGCGCCGAAGCGGCCGAGGTTGCGCAAGTCTGCGCGCAGGCCGCCCGGCTCGGCGTCAGCATCGACGCCGCCGATGCCCTGACGCGCGGCATCAAGCCCGAGGCCCTGCGTGCGAAGGTCCTGGCCGATCTCGCCGCCCGCAGCGATGCCGCCGGCATCATCGCCACCGCCCCGGCCGTAACGGCGAAGGAAAGCCCGATCGTCGCCGCTGCCCGCAAATCCGCCGCCTCGCGCTGATCCCGGCGCATCCCCTCCCCCGACACTCCGGAGCCTGAACCATGCCCGTCCTGACGCAACCGCCCTCGATGGGCGATGTCCTCAAATACGAGCTGAACCCGAACTACAGCCGCGAAGTGGTGACACTGCTCGCGGGCACGGCCTACCCCACCGGCGCGGTGCTGGGGCAGATCACCGCCAGCGGCAAATACACAATCTCACCCGCCACCGGCTCGGACGGGGCCGAGACTGCCGCTGCGGTGCTGCTTTACGCCACCGATGCCGCAGCGGCCGACGCTACCGGCATCGTGGTGGCCCGGGGCCCCGCCATCGTCTCGCGCGCAGGCCTCGTCTTCGACGCCAGCGTCGATGACGCCACCAAGACTGCCGCCAAGATCGCCGAACTGGTCACCGTCGGCATCGTCACCCGTGACGGCGCCTGACGCGTCACATCGACAGTCCTCCCCCATCATCCCCGGAGTCCTCCCATGACCATCACCCGCAATCCTTTTGACGCCGGCGGCTATTCGCTGGCCGAGATGACGCAGGCCATCAATATCCTGCCCGATCTCCATACCCGCCTCGGCCAGCTCGGGCTGTTCCGCTTCGAAGGCGTCAGCCAGCGCTCGGTGATCATCGAGCAATATGAGGGTGTGCTGAGCCTGCTGCCCTCGGTCCCAATGGGTGGTCCCGCCACCGTCGGCACCCGCGAGGGCCGGTCCATGCGCAGCTTCGCCCTGCCATGGATCCCGCATGATGATGTGATCCTGCCCGCCGATATCCAGGGAGTTCCGGCGCTCGGGGTCTCGGATGCGGCCGATCCGCTGGTTGGCGTCATGAGCCGCAAGCTGATGCTGATGCGCCGCAAGCATGCCCAGACCCGCGAATACATGGAGATGAACGCGCTGCGCGGCATCGTGAAGGACGGGGCGGGCGCGGCCCTCTACAATTACTTCACCGAATTCGGGCTGACCCAGATTTCCGTGGATTTCCTGCTGGGCACCGCCGGCACCAATGTGCAGGCCAAGGTTCGCGAGGTCTTGCGCGCCATCGAGGACAACCTGCTCGGCGAGGCAATGACCGGCGTGCATGCGCTGGTCAGCCGCGAGTTCTTCGACAAGCTGATCGGCCATGCCAAGGTCGAGGAAGCCTACAAGTTCTACGCCGCGACCGGCGCCCAGCCCTTGCGCGAGGACATGCGCCGCAACTTCCCCTTCGCGGGCATCCTGTTCGAGGAATATTCCGGCGCGGTCACGCTATCGACCAAAGCCACCGAACGGCTGGTGCCCGCAGGCGAAGGCATTGCCTTTCCCTTGGGCACCATGGACACCTTCACCACCTATGGCGGCCCGGCGAACCTCTTGGAAACCGCCAATACCATCGGCCTGCCGCTCTATGCCCGCCAGCATCTCGACGAGAAGGGCCGCTGGATCGACCTGATGACCGAGGCCTCGATCCTGCCGGTCAACAAGCGGCCCCGACTGGCGATCCGGATCCACAGCTCGAACTGACGAGCCCTTCCATGTCCGCCTTCGCCAACGCCATGGACCGCATCTTCAACCATGCCGCCATGGCGGTGCCGGCGCTGTGGATCTCGGCCAGCACCTCCGAGGAGCGCACGATCCGCATCATCGCCCGCGCCCCGGACCGCGTCACCGAGTTCGGCGCCGGCCGCTTTGTCAGTGATACCACCATGGTGGACGTCCGCGTGGCCGATCTGCCGGCCCCGCGCCCCGGCGATCTGATCGTCATCGGCGCGGACAGCCATGTTATCCAAGGGGAACCCCTGCGCGACCGCGAGCGGCTGATCTGGACGCTGGACCTGAGGCCGGCATGAAAATCAGCCTGTCCGTCACGGATATCGCCAAGCTGATGCAGGCGGAGATCGCCGCCGGCGAAAAGGCCGTGTCAACCGCAATCAGGGATGCCGGCACCGGCCTCAAGACAGCATGGCGCGGCCAGATCACCGGCGCAGGTCTTGGGGCGCGGCTTGCCCGCACCATTCGCTCGCAGAACTATCCTGCCGGCAACAACAGCCTGAACGCCGCCGCGCTGGTCTGGTCGAAAGCTCCGGCGATCATCGGCGCGCATGACACCGGCCCCCTGATCCGGTCCAGGGGCGGGCTGTGGCTGGTGATCCCGACCGATGCGGCCGGCAGGGGCCGAGGCGGCAAGCGCCCGACCCCGCGTGAATGGGAGGCCAGGACCGGGCTGAAACTGCGCTTCATCCCACGTCGCACCGGGCCCAGCCTGCTGGTCGCCGAGGGCCGGCTGAACGCCAAGGGGCGCGCCGTGGCGTCCCGGTCCAGGACCGGCCGCGGGCTGACCACCGTGCCGATCTTTCTCATGGTCAGGCAGGTCAGACTGCGCAAGCGGCTGGACTTGGCAAGGGATAGCGATCGGGCGCATTCTGCCTTGCCGGGGTTAATTGTGAGACAGTGGGCGAAAGGTGGTATGCAACCATCGGAATAAGCCGATAAAAAACAGACTTTGGCAACAAGCGAAGTGGTGTAGACTGGCCATTGATGACGGAACGCTGAAAGGACAACTGGATGGCGATGCAACCAATTGCAGACGTTGCCGCATCGCTGGGAGACAGCTTCGATGCTGCCAAGGTTCAGTCCATCGCACGGGAGAGCAAGCTTCACATTGAAGTGGTTGAAGGTGTTGAAACCGTTGACTTAGAGGCCATTCGGGCAATCTTGAAGCTTCAAGCCATTGAGCCGCGCCTCGATAGCCTTGAGCAAGCGGCCAAAGGACTGGTTGTCAATGCTCCGCCTTCAACCAATGGCTGGATAATCCCCGCAATTTCGGCATTGTTCGCAGCCATGGCCGCCGGTGGCGCACTTTGGGCCGCCAACACGGCGAGTGAACAAGCCGCTGAGAATACTCGCGCCCTGAAGGCGACTAGCGGTTTTGCTGCTCTGGAGCAGTTCATCGACGGGCTTGAAGCGAAGGCTGGCGGGCCAGACGCGAACAAAGTCCTAGAAATCCGTTTGTGGCTTGCCAAGAAGATGAACGATGAGGGCGTCGTTGCAGATGGAATGTGGGTTGGCCTTCTCAATGAGCTCTGCCCCAAAGGAAAAGATTCGGACCCAGAGTTTCTCAAAACGGAATGTGCCTCGCTAGGATCAAATCAAACCACGACCGGTCAAAGTCAGTCCGGAACAGTCAGCAATAGCGGAGGATAGCCGATGAATCGATCAAATCAGCGCATCATTGCGACGACCATTGCGGCAATCGCGATATCCATCACGTCCGTGAGCGCCCAAGAAACGTCAATGCGCGATATCTTCGATGCGGGTCCACCGGAAGTCCGCAGGCTTATTCCAAACCTGCCAAGCGAGCTTGGGAACGGGGCTTCGCTACTGATGAAAGCCAACGCACACGTCCAGGATGCGCTGGCTATATGGCTGGCGCAGGAGCCTGATTTTGATCAGTTCCAGGCCAATCTGAGCGAGGCGAAAAATCTTTACTCCGGTGGCGCAGAGCAGATTTCGAAAGTTTCTGTCCCCGATGGAATCAAGCTTTCAGACACTGCGTTGGACGCGTTGATTGCCAAAGGCTATCAAAACATCGAGACAAGCGATCAAGTCCTCGATGAACTGGTAGAGCTTGGGAACGAAGCCTCTGAGCTTATCAAAAAGATGGAGGGCGGAGCGGGCAGTAAGTCTGATGTTGGGAGGCTGATAGAAATTGTTTGCCAACTGGATATGTTCGTTGGGATACTGTCCGGTGCAGTTGCCGCTGTGGCGTAGAAATCCAGATCATTGACAGCTTCGCACGGCAAAACGCTTTCAACTGGCGGATAATCACGCCCAACAAACTTGCTGTCCATTTATGCCCACCACCTATGAAACCATCCTCGCCGCGCTTCACGCGCGGCTGCAGCCGCTTGCCGCCGTTACCCTGCGCGATGAGGTGCTGCCCGAGCGGATCCCCGCGGCTGGGCTGATCATCCTGCGCGATGGCCAGCCGGGCGAGCCGGAGGTAACGCTCTCGCCATTGCGCTATCACTACCAGCACCGCGCCGAGCTCGAGGTCGTCGTCCAAACTGGCAACGGCCGGGCCAGCGCCTTCGACGGCCTGATCAGCACCATCGGAGCAGCGCTGGAAGCTGACCGGACGCTCGGCGGGCTCTGCGACTGGGTCGAACCGGAGGCCCCGGCCTCGGTCGATCTGGCCGTCGATGGCGCGGCGGCGCTGAAGGCGGCGGTGATCACCGTCGTGCTGCACTATACCACGACCGGGCCTCTGGCCTGAGGCTCTGGTCCTGCGGATTTCAGCAGGTGCCGTAATAGCCCCGTGAATAGCGGCAATATTCGGTCGCAACACCCGCCCGGATCATCACGGCGGCGATGTCACGGCCATCGGGCAGGAAGCATTGGGCGACGATGCGGTCGTAGCGGTCGATGTCGCGCTGGCTGCAGTGCAGGCTTCTGCCCAAAACCAACTGCCGCATCGCCGCAGTAGCATCAGATCCACCCTGCCGGTTCCATTCCTGCGCGTCCAGACCCCAGACCCGGATCCGGCGGCTCTCGCCCTGAAGCGCAAAGGTATCGCCGTCGATCACCCTGCTGACGTTACCAGAAAACGCTGTTGAGCCCTGCGGGACATCGGCCTGTTGCGGCGGTGGCGGCGCACAACCGGACAGGATGACGGCAAGGACAGCAGTCCGAAGAAACGAGAATGACTTCATGCGCCGGGAATGCCCTCGGGCAGAGCCCGATATCAAGCTTCATCCCGGCAATCCGTCGAATGAAAGGAATCCCCCATGGCACGCGCCCAAGGTGCGCGGTCGCAACTCGCGGTCGCGTTCGAGACTGTCTACGGCACCGCGCCGGCCAGCGGTTACACCCGCCTGCCCTTCGCGTCCTCGACGCTGAGCGCTGAGCAGCCGCTGCTCTCGTCGGAACTGCTGGGCTATGGCCGCGATCCGCTGGCGCCGGTCAAGGATGCGATCACCGCGGATGGCGATCTGACCATCCCCATCGATGCCGAGGCGTTCGGCTTCTGGCTCAAGGCCGCGTTCGGGGCGCCGGTCACGACCGGAACTGCGCCGGGGCCCTACACGCATGAATTCCGCTCGGGCGGCTGGACGCTGCCCAGCATGGCGGTTGAGGTCGCCATGCCGGAAATCCCGCGCTTTGCCATGTATTCGGGCGTCATGGTCAACCAGCTCAGTTGGACCATGCAGCGTTCCGGCCTGTTGACCGCCAGCGCCCAGCTTGTGGCGCAGGGCGAGACCGTCGTCAGCACCTCGCAGGCCGGCACGCTGGCTGATCTGGACCTGATCCGCTTCGGGCATTTCAACGGCGCCATCACGCGCAATGGCACAGCACTGGGCAATGTGATCTCGGCCCAGATCACCTATGCCAACAATCTCGACCGGATCGAGACCATTCGTGCCGACGGCATGATCGACGGTGCGGACCCGTCCATCGCCGCGCTGACCGGCCAGATCGAGCTGCGCTTTGCCGATATGGTGCTGATGAACCAGGCCATCGCCGGCGGGCCGTGCGAATTGGAATTCGCATACACCCTGACCAGCGGCGAAAGCCTGACCTTCACCGCACATGCCGTCTATCTGCCGCGCCCCCGCGTCGAGATCAGCGGGCCGCAAGGCATTCAGGCCAGCTTCGACTGGCAGGCGGCGAAGGCCGCCAGCCCGGCGCGCATGGCAACCATCACCCTTGTCAACAACACCGAGGAATATTGAACCATGATCCGACTTAACATGACCACCGAGCCGCGCTGGATCGATCTGCTGCCGGGGCTGATGATCCGGGTCGCCCCGATCACCACATCCATCATGGCCGCCGCGCGCTCCGATGTCTCCCTCGATACCCTCGACGCGGATGCGCCGAAGGAAGTGCTGGCCGTGGCCATGGCGCAGGCCGTCGCCAGAATGGTGATTACCGAATGGTCGGGCGTCGGCGACGCCGAGGGCATCGACCTTCCGGTGACGCCCGAAGGCATCGACGCGCTCTTGAACATCTGGCCGGTGTTCGAGGCATTCCAGGAAAAGGTTCTGGGCCCCTATCTGGTGCTGGATGCGGAAAAAAACGGCTCCGCGCCCTCGCCGAATGGCATTTCGGCGGGGGCGAGCGATATTGCGCAGCCTGCCCCGGACACTGCCCCGACTGCCCTGCCCGGCTGAACAGTCCCGAAACGCAAGAGGGCTGGCAGGTCTGGGATCTGGCCGGGCGGCTGAGCGGGCAGGTCCGGGCGATCCCCGGCGCGGTTCTCGGCTGGGACATGGGCGCGGCGCTGGAAATGGGCCGCGCCCTTGGCATTGCACCGCTCGCGGTCGTGGAACTGCTGCCGGTGATCGAGGCGGAAATGATCCGCAGGACAAACCAGAAGATCGAGGAAGGCAGAGGCGATGGCCGAGAAGAAAGTTTCCGTTCGTCTCGTCGCTGAGAACGGACGCCAGGTCCGCGCGGAACTGGAAGGCGTCGGCCATGCGGGTGCAGAGAGCTTCAAGCGCATGTCGGCCGAGGTGGATCACGCAGGCATCATGCTGCGGCGTTTGGCAGGCATTGCCGCCGGCGCGCTCAGCATTCGGCAGGTGGCGCAATATGCCGATACATGGACGGATCTGCGCTCGCGCGTCGATCTGGCGACCGGGTCGCAGGAGAAGGGCGCCGCCGTCATGGACCGGCTCGCGCAGATGGCGCGGCGCACCTATTCGGGAATCGAGCAGACGACCGAAAGCTGGCTCTCGAACGCCACCGCCCTGCGCGAACTCGGACTTTCCACCGCCGAGAGCCTCGATTTCACCGAGGCGCTGAACAACGCCATGGTGGTCTCGGGCGCAAAGGCCGAGCGCGCGGCCTCGGTCCAGAACGCGCTCTCGAAGGCGATGGCGCTGGGCAGCCTGTCTGGCGATAACCTGAACACGGTGATCCAGACCGGCGGCCGGGTGGCCGAACTGCTGGCTGCGGAACTCGGCACCACAGTTTCCGGCCTGCGGGTGATGGGAACGCAGGGCGCGATCACCGGCGAGGTGATCCGCACCGCGCTGGTCGGCAATCTGGAGCTGCTGCGCGAGGAAGCGGACTCCATGCCGGCCACCATCGGCGACGCGTTCACGCTGATCGGCAATGCGGCGCTGCAACTGGTTGGCAGCTGGGATCAGCTTCTGGGTGCCTCCTCCACCGTCGCCTCTGTGCTGATCCTTGTCGCGGACAATATCGAACGCCTCGCCTCGCTCGCGATTGCCTTCGCCGGCTTCATGGCCGGGCGCTGGGTGGCGGCTTTTGTCGCCGCCCGTGTCGCGACCTTCTCGCTGTCCACGGCGCTGACCGTGCTGCGGGGGGCGCTGATCCGCACCGGCATCGGCGCGCTGATCGTCGCGGCGGGCGAGCTGATCTACCAGTTTTCCTCGCTGGTCAAATCAGTCGGCGGCATCGGCACGGCGTTCAAGCTGCTAGGCGATGTCGCAAAGGAGGTCGGCCAGCGCATCGTCCTGGCCTTCCAGGCATCGTTCGCGCTGCTCAATGCGGCCTGGGATGGCTATCGCGCCTATGTGTTCACGGTGCTCGACCTGATCGTGACCGGGGGCGTCACCGCCGTGGACCGATATGTTGCGGTCTGGCACGGCGGGTTTGAGGCGATCAAGGCGATCTGGGCATTGCTGCCGGATGCCATTGGCGATCTGGCGTTCAAGGCGGCGAACGGGTTAATCGCCGGGGTCGAGGCGATGCTGAACGGCGTCGTCACCCGCATCAATAGTTTCATCTCCGGCATCAACGCCGCCCTCGCCATGCTGCCCGAATGGGCTGTCGGCGAAGGCGGAGCGCAGATCGGAACCTTGGACCCGTTCAACATCGGCCGCATCGACAACCCGTTCGAGGGATCCGCATCTGATGCAGGGAGCGCCGCGGCAGGCGCATTCGCCGATGCCTGGGACCGGAGCTACATCAAGCCCCCCGACCTGTTCGGTGATCTTGCCGATCAGGCGGCCGCGGCAGCGTCTGCACATCTCGACGCCGCGCAGGCACTGGGCGCGGCGGCGGTTGCGCCGCTGGAAAGCTGGCAGGCGCTGAAGGATGCGGTCACCGCCTCAGGCGAGGATGGCGCGAACGCGCTGGACGATGCGGCTGGCGCGGCCGAGCGGGTTGCCGGTGCCATGGATCGCGCCGGTGGCGCCGCAGGCCGGGCCGGTGCGGCTGGCAAGAAAGCCGGTGAAGACACTACAAACGGCGCGGAACAGGCGAAACAGGGCTGGGACGCGGTGGTGGCCTCGCTCTCCGACTATGCGGAAAAGGCCCGCAGCATTGGTGGCGATATCGGCAACGCGCTGGTCGGGGCCTTCCAGAGCGCCGAGAATGCGGTCGGCGATTTCGTCAAGGCCGGCAAGCTGAACTTCCGCGACCTCGTGACCTCGATGCTGGCCGACATGGCGAAGCTCGGCGCGCGCCGCTTCCTGCTCGGGCCGCTGGCCGGGATTCTGTCGGGCGTCATGCCGGGGCTGAATGTGCCGATCCTCCATGCCGGCGGCATGGTCGGCGGTGCAGCGCCATCCCGCATGGTCTCGGCCATGGCCTTCGCCAATGCGCCCCGGATGCATTCCGGCGGCTGGGCGGGCCTGCGCTCGGACGAGGTGCCGGCAATCCTGCAGAAGGGCGAGCGGGTGCTCTCGCGCCGGGAGGTCGCCAGCGGCGCAGGTGGGGTCACCATCAACATCAACGCCCGCGATGCCGAGAGCTTCCGGCAGTCGCGGGCGCAGATTTCGGCAGATATCGCGCGGGCCGTCGCCATGGGAAGGAGGGGAATGTGAGAAGCCCGGCCTTTCGGGCCGGGCGCGGGCAGTTATGCGGGCGTGGTCAGTCGAGAACGTAGTCGTTTTCCGTGCGCACCTGCAGGCGACAATCGTCTTTGCCGTCGCGCCAGTATTCGCGCATCTCGACCCCCTCGCCCCAGACATGGCCCTTCATCGCGATATTGGTGAGCCGGGTCTTGAAAAAGCGTTCCCCGTTGACCTCGATCATGTCGGGAAGGGTGTCGGTGGCGCTGGTCATGGCGTGGTCTCCCTGGTGAGGCGATATCGCTTTCCTTGTCATCACCATCGCTCTGCAATCGCCCGGAATGAAGGTAAATCACCGCAATATCATTGCTTTATCGAAGGAGGCGCTTATGGCGTTTCACGAGGTCCGCTTCCCGGACAATATCAGCCGCGGCGCGCGTGGCGGCCCGGAACGGCGCACCAAGATCGTGGAACTGGCCTCGGGCGACGAGGAACGAAACGCAAGCTGGGCCAACTCGCGCCGCCGCTATGACATCTCCTATGGTATCCGCCGCGCCGATGATCTCGACGCGGTGGTGGCCTTCTTCGAGGCCCGCAACGGGCGGCTGCACGGCTTCCGCTTCAAGGACTGGGCTGATCACAAATCCTGCAAGCCGAGCGAGACGCCGAATGCTGCCGACCAGCTGATCGGGACGGGGGACGGCACACGCACCGCCTTCCAGCTGGTGAAGCGATACGCTTCCGGGTCGCAGACATGGGTCCGCACCATCACCAAGCCGGTGGCGGGCACAATCAGCATCGCGCAGGGCGGCGTTAGCCAGCCATCAGGCTGGACCGTCGATCCGGCGACCGGAACCGTCACCTTCGCCGCGCCCCCAGGTAACGGCGTGGCCGTGCGCGCCGGCTTCGAGTTCGACGTGCCAGTTCGCTTCGATTCCGATGCGCTGGACGTCACCCTCGATATCGAGCGGCTCGGCTCGATCACCTCCATCCCGCTCGTGGAAATCCGCCGATGAAATCCCTCTCCCCTGCCCTGCAGGCCCACCTCGACAGCGGCACGACGACGCTGGCCTGGTGCTGGAAGATCACCCGATCCGATGGCGTGAGTTTCGGCTTCACCGATCATGATCGAGCGCTTTCCTTCGCCGGTACCGGTTTCGAGCCGGAAAGCGGGCTGTCGGCCTCGGAAATCCGATCTGGCTCCGACCTGTCGGTGGATTCGCAGGACGCCGAGGGCGCGCTCACCTCGGACCGGATCACCGAGACCGATATTCTGGACGGGCGTTGGGACAATGCGCTGGTCGAGGTCTGGCGGGTGAACTGGAGCGCCCCAGGCCAGCGGGTGCTGATCCGGCGTGGCGCGATCGGCGAGTTGCGGCGTGGTCGCATGAGTTTTGTGGCCGAGGTGCGCAGCATGGCGCATGTGCTGGGCCAGACCGTCGGCCGGGTGTTTCAGGGCACCTGCGATGCGGCGCTGGGGGACGAACGGTGCGGCATCGATCTGAACGACGCGGCCTATTCCGGGGCCGGCGCGGTGCTTGATAAGGTCCGCGACCGGGTCTTCACCGCCTCCGGGATCAGTGGCTTCGCCAATGGCTGGTTTGCCTTCGGGGTGCTGGAATGGACATCCGGAGGCAATTCCGGTCGCCGCGAAGAGATCATGCTGCACGAGGTCGCCTCTGGCGTGGTCACCATCACCCTGCTGGAGGCGCCGGTACGGGTGATCACCAGCGGCGATGTCTTCACCATCCGCGCCGGCTGCGACAAGCGCGCCGAGACCTGCGCGGCGAAGTTCTCGAACATTCTCAACTTCCGTGGCTTCCCGCACATTCCGGGGCAAGACACTGTGGTTCGATACGCGAGCCAGGACGGTGGGCACGAAGGGGCGGTGCTGTGATGGGCGCGGCACATGTTGCACCGCATGCAACATCTGATGCCCGGCCCGCCGATCCGGTGCGGGTGATCGCCGCCGCGCGCGGCTGGCTCGGCACGCCCTATCACGACCAGGCCAGCGTCCGGGGCGCCGGCTGCGACTGCCTCGGGCTGGCGCGCGGCGTCTGGCGCGAGGTGGTCGGAAGCGAGACGCTGCCGGTGCCACCCTACAGCCGCGATTGGGGCGAGATCGGCACGCGCGAGGTTCTGGCCGAGAATGCCGGCCGGGTGCTGATCCGCATCGACCCCGAGACGGCCGGTCCCGGCGCGGTGGTGCTGTTTCGCATGCGCGCGGGCGCCATCGTCAAGCATGTCGGCATCCTGACCGGCGACGGCAGCTTCATCCACAGTTATGAGCGGCTCGGCGTGATCGAGGAACCGCTCACCACCGCCTGGCGGCGGCGCATCGCCTTCGCGTTTCTATTCCCGCGTCCGGCTCCCGCCTCGCACAAGAAAAAGACCTGATCCATGGCGACAATTGTTCTCGGCGCGGTCGGCACCGCCATCGGCGGCGGCTTCGGCGGCACCATCCTCGGCCTCTCCAGCGCAGCCATCGGCGGGATGATCGGCTCCGGCATCGGCTCGATGGTCGATAGCTGGATCGTCTCGTCGATGATGCCGGGTCAGCGCATCGAAGGCGCGCGCATGGACAGCCTGCGCGTCACCTCGGCGACCGAGGGCGTGGTGATCCCGCGCCTCCATGGCCGGATGCGCATCGGCGGCAATATCATCTGGGCCACCGATTTCCGCGAGGAGGTGAACACCACCCGCCAAGGCGGCGGCAAAGGCGGCGGGCCGAGCGTCACCAGCACCGAATACAGCTATTTCGCCTCATTCGCGGTGGCCTTGTGCGAGGGGCCGATCACCGGCATCGGGCGCATCTGGGCTGATGGCAAGCCACTCGACACCTCCGCGATCACCCTGCGCTGGTATCCGGGCGACGAGGTGCAAGGGGCCGACCCGTTCATTGCCGCGAAGATGGGCAACTCGCAGACACCGGCCTATCGCGGCACCGCCTATGTGGTGTTCGAGGACCTACTGCTCAGCGATTTCGGCAACCGCCTGCCGCAGCTGTCCTTCGAGGTGTTCCGCCCGCTTGATGATCCCGACACCGCCGAGGGGCTGGTCGAGGCGGTGACCATCATCCCCGCCTCGGGCGAATGGGCCTATGCGACCGAGATCGTGCGCAGGACCGAAGGCGGTCGCACGAGTTGGGGCAGCGGCGGGCAGATCGTCGGCGGCACGTCCGTCGCGGAAAATGTCCATGCGCTGCCCGAGACGCCTGACATGCTGGTTTCTCTAGACCGGCTCGAGGCGATGGTGCCTTCGGTCACGAGTGCCTCGCTGGTGGTCTCGTGGTTCGGTGACGATCTGCGCGCCGGGCAATGCACGATCCGACCCAAGGTCGAGATGGCAGAAAAGACGACGGTGCCGGAATGGCGCGTGAACGGCGTCACCCGATCGCAGGCGCTGGTGGTCAGCCAGGACGATCAAGGTCGTCCCGTCTATGGCGGCACGCCAGCGGATTTCTCGGTCGTGCAGGCCATCCGCGAGATGAAGGCGCGCGGGCTGAAGGTGACCTTCTATCCGTTCGTGATGATGGACATTCCGGCCGGTAACAGCCTGCCCGACCCGTATTCCGATGATGCCGCCAGCATCGGCCAGCCGGTGCTGCCGTGGCGCGGGCGCATCACCTGCTCGCCTGCGGCAGGTTTCGCCGGCACTGTGGACAAGACCGGTGCCACCGCTGAGCAGGTCACAGCGTTCTTCGGCGACGCTCAGCCCTCGGATTTCGCCGTATCGGGCGACAGCGTGACCTGGACCGGCGGCCCGGATTGGGGCTTCAGGCGCATGATCCTGCATTACGCCCATCTCTGCGCGGCGGCCGGCGGCGTCGACACCTTCCTGATCGGCTCGGAAATGCGCGGGCTGACGCAGATCAGGTCGGGGGCAGCGAGCTATCCGGCCGTGCAGGCATTGCGCGATCTCGCCGCGGCCGTGCGCGCGATCCTCGGGCCCGCCACGAAGATCAGCTATGCCGCCGACTGGTCGGAATATTTCGGGCACCACCCGAGCGACGGCAGTGGTGACGTGTTCTTTCACCTCGATCCGCTCTGGTCAGATGCCAATGTCGATTTCATCGGCATCGACAATTACATGCCGCTCTCGGACTGGCGCGACGGCCGGGACCATCTCGACGCGCAGGTCTGGCCCTCGATCCATGACCGCGCCTATCTGCAATCGAACGTCGCCGGAGGAGAAGGCTTCGACTGGTTCTATGCCAGCGAGGTCGACCGGATCGTGCAGAACAGAACCCCGATCGTGGACAGCATCACGCCCCGTCCCGGTGGCGAGGTGATCGACACGATGCCGGGCAGCGCGCCGAACTACAATATTGCGCCCGGCTCGGCCTTTGCGACCACCGTTCTGGTGCGCAGCAACAGCATCACCCATGCCTGCACGGTACAGATTCCGGCCACCCTGTCCGACGGCCTGATCTACGAGATCAGCAACGGCCTGAGCGGGATGTGGTTCGGTCTGATGGACGGGTATCTTCGCCTGTTCTTCCAGCATAATGCCGTGCTTCCCTCCACGAACCGGATCCGTGTCGCGCAAGTCTCCGCCGCTCCCCTTGCCGGGCGGACGGTCGATCTGATCACGGTTTTCGATCAGGAAACCGGCGAATTGTGGTTCGCCGTCGATGGTCTGGTGGGCGACAGGGTCGGTTTCGGCGGGCCGGTATCGGGCTTGTGGGGTGCGAATTCCGCCTGCGGCTACGGGGTCGCGAATGGCCCCGTGCCGGGTGGCGCGCTGACGACAAGCAGCCCATGGGCAGGGTCACTGGTCAGCAATCTGCGGATCTGGTCGGTGGAAATCCCTGCCACAATGGATATCCCGCCCGGAACAACCGAGCCATGGATTTTCCGCACCAAGGATCTCCACGCATGGTGGTCCAATCAGCACCGCAACCGCCCCGGCGGAGTTCCGGCATTATCGTCGACCGCATGGATCCCGCAATCGAAGCCGATCCGCTTCACCGAACTCGGCTGCCCGGCCGTGGATCGCGGCACCAACCAGCCGAACGTGTTTCACGACCCGAAATCCTCGGAGAGCTTCTTTCCCCACTTTTCGCGCGGCTGGCGCGACGACGCCATCCAGCGGGCCTATCTGGAAGCAACATATCTGTTCTGGCGCGATCCAGCGAACAACCCGATCTCGACCGAATATGGCGGGCGCATGGTCGATATCGCGAACAGCGCGGCCTGGACCTGGGATGCCCGACCCTATCCGTTCTTCCCCGAGCTTTCCGATCTGTGGTCGGACGGCGGCAACTGGCGCCTCGGGCACTGGCTGACCGGGCGGCTGGGCGCGGTCTCGCTGGCGGCGCTGGTTCGGAACCTCTGCCTGCGGGCGGGGCTTCGGCCGGAATGGATCGACACCTCCGGCCTGACCGGGGCTGTCGAAGGCTATGTGATTTCGGCGCTGGAATCGCCGCGGACCTCGATCACCATGCTGGCGCGGCATTTCGGCTTCGATGCGGTCGAGAGCGAAGGCCGCATCCGCTTCGTGATGCGGGGCCGCAGCCCGGTCGCGACTATTGCGCCCGACAACATGGTGGCCAGCGGCGCGGGCGAGGTGATGGAACTGACGCGCGGCCAGGAGTCTGAGCTGCCGCAGGCGCTGAAATGGCAAGTCGCGCGCGCAGACGAGGATTATGACGCGATCACCGTCGAGGCGCGGCGCATCACCGTGGACGCCACGCGCGTCGCCTCCGACAGCTTCGCCGTGGCGGTGCCGCCCGAGGAAGCCGACCGCCGCTGCCGCCGGGCGCTGATGGAAGCATGGGTGGGGCGCGAAACCGCCGCCTTCCGCCTGCCGCCATCGCGGCTGGCGCTGGATCCGAGCGACGTGATCGCGCTCGACCACGATGGAAGGCGCGCGGAGCTGCGGATCCTGTCCATCGCCGACGCCGAGGCGCGCGGCCTCACAACCATCCGTCAGGACCGGGACGCCCATGACCTGCCGCCCGGCACGCCGCCCCCGGCATCGCTGACGCAGCCGGTGGTGTTCGGGGCGCCGCTGGCGGTGATCCTCGACCTGCCGCAGCTGACCGAGGATCATGTCGCGCATCGTCCATTGATCGCCGCCCATGCCCGACCATGGCCCGGCCGGATGGCGGTGTTCCGCAGCCCCGATCAGGATGGGTTCGACCTGCTGACCACATTCAGCGCCCGGGCGCGGATGGGCGTTCTGGTGGCCGACCTCCATGCCGGCCCCGGCTCGCGCTTCGATTACGGCAATTCGGTCTATCTCGACCTGCTGTCAGGAACCCTCGAGAGCGTCACCAACCTGCGCCTGTTCGGCGGCGAGAACACGATCGCGGTCGCGCAGCCGCACGGCGGCTGGGAGATCCTGCAATTCGGCACCGCCGAACTGATCGCCCCCGGCCGCTATCGGCTGTCGCGCCTGCTGCGTGGTCAGCGCGGCACGGATGTCGACATGGCCGCCATGGTGCCCGAGGGCGCGCGGGTGGTGGTGCTGGATACGGCGCTGGCGGAGCTTCCTGTCGCCGAGGCCGATCTGGGCCTGCCGTGGAACTGGCGCATCGGCCCGGCCGGCCGTCCGGTCAGCGACGACAGCTTCGCCGCGCTGACCTTCACGCCGCGCGGCATCGGGCTGCGGCCCTTCGCGCCCGTGCATGTCGAGCAGCCGTGGCGGCGCGCGCGCAGCCCCGGCGATCTGACCATAAGCTGGGTGCGTCGCGACCGTTCCCTGGCCGCCGATAGCTGGAACGCCGCCGAGGTGCCGATGACCGAGGCCAGCGAGTCCTGGCGGGTCGAGATCCTCGACGGGGCAACCGTCAAGAGATCCTTGACCGTTGCGACAGCGAGCGCCGTCTACACCGCTGCCCAGCAGATCACCGATTGGGGCGCGCCGCTCGGGCCGGGTGCCTCACTCGATGTCCGCATTGTTCAGATCGGGCAGGCATTCGGCGCCGGGGCTGCCCCCATCACCACCCTCTGGTTCTGATCAGGAGACCACCCATGTCCGAGACCACAGCGCATCTGGCGCTGCCCTTCATCATGGCCGCACAGGCGCAAAAGCACGTCACCCTGAACGAGGCGCTGCGCATGCTCGACGGCATCGTCCAGCTGGCGATCCTCGATCGCGACCTGACCACGCCGCCAGCCAGCCCGGCCGAAGGCGACCGCTATATCCCCGCCAGCGGCGCGGGTGGTGCGTGGTCAGGCTGGGCGGGGTCCATCGCCTACTGGATCGACGGCGCCTGGATGCGGATCCTGCCGAGCGCCGGCTGGATGGCCTGGATCGAGGACGAGGCGCAGGCCATCGTCTGGACCGGATCGGCGTGGATCCCGGTTGTGGATGCCATGGGCTTCATCGCGCAGGCCGCGGCCGTCGCGGTGGCGCGGGAGGCAAATGGCGCAACCACTGGTATCGCAGTGCGTGAAGAAACCGTCACGGGGCTTTCCGGTGCCTCGGTCGACAGCACCATCGCCATCCCCAACCGCGCCATCGTGCTCGGCGTTTCCGCACGAACCGTGACCGCGGTGCTGGGCGCAAGCTCCTTCGACTGCGGCGTCAACGGCGAGCCCTCGAAGTTCGGCGGCTCGCTCGGCGTGGCCGTGGGCAGCAGCAATATCGGCGTCATCGGCCCGACGGCCTTCTATGCCGACACGCCCGTGCGCCTCACCGCCAATGGCGGAAACTTTGCCGGCGGCGCGGTGCGCATTGCCATCCATTACCTGATCTGCGGCGCGCCGGGCTGAACCCATGGGAGAAAATTTCATGGACACGATCCGCGAATGGTGGGGCGCGATCATGGCGGCAACCGGGCTGGGCGTGTGGCTGATCCGCCTCGAAGGCGCCTCCAAAACCGCGCTGCGCGAGGTCGAACGGCTGGAAAAACAGCTCGACGCCGACCGCCAGGCGATCTCCGAGACCCGCAAGGAACAGAACGAGATGCTGCGCGAGATGCGCGCCGACATCAAACGCCTGCTGGAACGCAGCGGACCCGCCCGCGACTGACCGCCCAACCAGCCAAGCATCCCCACCCGCCCCGCCAATTCGGTGGGGTTTTTTGCATTGGAGAGACCCATGACGTTTTATCAACACTGGCGGAACCTGCCGGCGACGGCTTGGCACTGGCCGAACTTCTCGCCCGCCGAGATCGCCTGCCGCGGCACCGGCAAGCTGCTGGTCAACGAGGATGCACTGAACCGGCTGCAGGAACTGCGCGTGACGCTCGGCAAGCCGCTGATCGTGAATTCGGCCTATCGCAGCCCGGAGCATAACCGCAATGTCGGCGGCGCGAAGGCCTCGAAGCATCTTGAAGGCACCGCCTTCGACATCTCGATGGCGAACCACGATCCCGCCGCCTTCATCGCCGCCGCCCGCAAGGCGGGGTTCAAGGGCATCGGCACCTATCCGCGCTCAAACTTCATCCATATCGACACTGGTCCTGCGCGGAGCTGGGGCGAGTCCTTCCCGGCGCGGGCGAGCAGCTTCGCGCCCGACCAGCCCCCGGCCCGCGAGCATCTGGCCGACAGCCGCACCCTGAAGGGCAGCGGCGCGGCTGGCGTCGGCACCATCGGCGCGGCCGGCGTCGAGGTGGTGCAATCCGCGCTGGCCGAGGCGCAGGGCGCGATCCTGCCGCTGCTGCCCTATCTCGACGGCCTGCGCTGGATCTTCGTCGTCCTCGCTTTGGCGGGAATCGCCGTGACGATCTACGCCCGGCTGGACGACTGGAAGCGGGGCCAGAGATGATCGGCTGGCTCTTCACCCGCGGCCCGGCGCGCAAGGCGCTGGGCCTGATCCTCGGAGCGGCGACGACCCTGCTGTTCCTGCTGAATCTGCGCCGCGCCGGGGAGCGTGCCGGGCGCGCCGCCGAACGCCTTGAAGCCAGAGAGAGAAACCATGCCATCCACCGCCAGATGCTCGATGCCGCCAGCCGCCGCCCCCCTGATCGCGATGCTCTGGCTGAGCGGCTGCGCGACGGCAGGTTCTGACAGTGCCCCTTGCCCGCCGGTGGTGGAATACAGCACCGCCGAGCAGACCCGCGCTGCGGTCGAGGTCGAGGCGATGCCGGAAGAAGCCGTGCTGGTGCGGATGATGAGCGATTACGCCGTCCTGCGCGATCAGGCGCGGGCCTGCAGGTGAATACCGGGCCGGGCATTGCCATGCGAGAAGCACCAGACGCCTCGACCGCAGCACCATGCCCGGCCCGGTTCACGGATTCACAGTTTCAAAAAGCGGCAGGGATTCGCTGCGCAGGGATCATCGCACGGCAAGCTCCGGTCTGTCCCACGGCGAGATGAGCACAATTGTGCACATCAGGAGAACGGGGCCTATGCGGTTTCCTGCACGCTCAAAGCGCCATAACCTCCTTGGCGCAGGAAACGGGTGCATTACGACCTCATCTTGGCATGGCAACGCCCCCGATGCAGGTTACCGTACCTACGCCACCCCGCCCTGCCCCAAGGAGAACGCATGGCCCATTTCTTCACTGCCGACACCCATTTCGCGGATGACCCGGTGCGGCGCTTCTTCGACCGGCCCTTTGCCTCGGTTGAGGCGATGGACGCCGCGATGATTGCTCGTGCCGGCGTGGTTGGACCCGATGACGACCTGTGGATCATCGGAGACTTCGCCGCCTGCGAGTCCGACGCCGGACGCATGGCCGCGCAGGCGGGTTTTGCCGCGCTGCCGGGGCGGAAACATCTGGTGCGCGGCAATCACGATCCCGACTGGCTGGTTCGCGCGCTGCCATGGGCATCGGTTCACGATCTGGTCGAGATAGGCATCGGAGAGCGCCGCTTTGTCCTGTGCCACTATCCGCTGGTCACCTGGAACGGCGCGCGGGCCGGAGCGATCCAGCTTTTCGGTCATGTCCACACCCGCTGGCGCGGTGCCGAGGGTCAGGTGAATGTCGGCGTTGATCAGTGGGATTTTGCGCCGGTCACCCCGGATCAGGCAGAGTTGGAGGCATTGATGCTGCCTCCGTCTCGTTTGCATCAGATGGCTGAGGGTGTGGAGACGGTCGCAGAATGATCGACCTATGTTAGCAGCAAAAAGGGCTGCGAGGGGCGAAGAAATTGGAACCAGAAATCAAATCGCGAAACCGGACACAGATCAGGCTGTCGTCTGCCGGACCGGGCGCGATGTCCCGATCCGGCGACGATAGCTTAGGGGCGCGGCGGCAGACACAGCTTTTCGCGAATCGCTCCAAGCACCTCAACAGGGTTTTCGCCTTCCACAAGTCGCCGCATCGGCGTGGTAATATATTTTTCCACATCATCCGTGCTGATCAGGGCATCAAGGGGAACTGCGAAAAGCCAGCTTACCTCGTCTGAGTGAAGCCAGCGATACTCGTCGGTGACGCACTCCTCGATATAGCCTGACGAGTTGGGGCCTTCGCTATCAAACCCCCATGCGTCCTCAAAATCTCTGGACGGCGCATACGCCGCAAGAACCTTGGCGCGTTTTCCGTGTTGCCAGTCGCCCTCAACGCCAACGTCGCAGGTAAGCTGGATGGCCAGAGTTATCCAACCGACATCCTTCTTTTTCCCGTTGGGTGCCTGCCTGACTTTGTAATAAGCCTCCCAGACCGGATATATCCATCCACTATCCTGAGAACCTTCATCAGAATGCTCTATAACAAGTTTCTTCTCGTCGCATTCGATCACACTGAATGCCTCGCAGAGCTTGTCGAGGTTTTCGGAAGATCTCAACAGATTCTGGGCAGATTGCCAGATGGCTTCGTCAGTGGTCATTTGTGCCTCTCGGTAAAATTGAATTGCGCTGCAGGTACTGATCCGACCGCATTTCCGGGATCAAACTGCCTGCCTGCTGCGAAAGTAAAACTTGCGGCCGGCGGCATCATGATATCAGGAGGCCATGATCCCAGCACACTTCCCTTCGGAGTGCCCCTGAGAAAATCTTCAGCCGTTCTGGTCCACGAAATCAATCCGGGATCGTCATTTTTTTCGGTGGACAGACGGCGCAGCCGCTCTGTTACCGCTGGCCATGTCAGGCTATGGAATGTCAGTTTGGAAAACTCTCCCTCGGCTACCTGCATGGCTTCCGTATGCTTCATCTCCGCTCCGAGCAGAGTATAGCCAATCACGTTCCGATTTTCAGCGGGCAGGCCGCCGCGGAGACATTCGCCATCACGAAGTGTCCGGACTTCACGACCGACTTGCTCATCACCGAGAGGTGCGCCCCACTTCACCTCCACGATCCAATAGGCAGGGCCATCATCAGTGCGAATTCTCAGGACCACATCCGGCTCTGCATTTTCTTCCGGG
The DNA here is from genome assembly GCF_900005615.1 of Paracoccus aminovorans. NCBI lineage: Bacteria > Pseudomonadati > Pseudomonadota > Alphaproteobacteria > Rhodobacterales > Paracoccaceae > Paracoccus > Paracoccus aminovorans. The sequence goes on from NZ_LN832559.1 coordinate 106,434, forward strand.
TGCCTCAGATACGGCCAGAGAAAGATTTCTGCGTCACCACGCAATTCCTGACCGATCAGTGCCTTCAGTGCCAACTTCTGCGCAGGTGCGGAAAGAAACTGGATCGTGCCAAACAGCGCCGAGGTTATCAAATCCTCGCGCGGCTGCTTTCCAACGCCGTCTATCACCCGATCGAACCTAGCTTTTCTTGCGTTTATCGCATGAAACATTACCCACCCCCGTCATGCCTTGAGATTTCCGGTCACATATCATTCAGGTTTCCTTTTGATACGACTTCCACATTCTCCCCCCATCTGGCCACATACCATTCCATTTCCTGCCGCCCGCCAGCCCGGAACCGCACCACCAGCGAGCCGTTGGGCAGCCGCTCCGTTTCCTGCTTCGGATGAAAGACATAGGTCGCCGCCTCGTCCGCGACTTCGGGCAGAAAGCGCCATTCCACGTCCTGCGGCTCTTCGCGCCAGATGCCGAAGCTTTCGGCCAGCCAGTCCTGCAGGTCGAAGCCCTCGGGGCGCTCATAGATGTCATCCTCCAACGCGATGCGCTCAAACCCGGCCAAGGCAAACAGGCGCAGGTCGTCTTGGTATTCGCTCCAAGCCAGCAGGTATTGCCGACCCTCACCGAACAGCATGGCGATCGGGCCAAGCCGGGTGTCGCGCGACAGCTTGCCCGAAGCACGGGCGCGGTGGTCGGCCGAGATCATCGCCCCGGCAAGAATTGCCTCGCGCAGGCTGGACAGGATTTCCGGCGCGATGCGTTCGCGCGGGCCGGGGCGGAAGGCCACGCCATCGGCCAGAAGCTGCGCCTCCAGATCGGCGGCCACGCGACGGCGGCGGTCAGCACGAAACATTGCCTGTACCTTGGCCAGCAGGAGTTCCAGGGTTTCGGCCGTGGCAAGATCGCCCTCGCGCCGGGCAATTGCCACGGCACGGTGACCGGCGCCGAGTTCGTCGAGCGTCGGCTCCTCCATCTTGCCCAATGTGCCGGGCGGGAAGCGCCAATATTTCTGACCCTGCGGACCGGGGCGCTCCTCCAGTTGCGGATAGGCGCGCAGCACGGCATCGCGCATCCGCTCGGCCGTGCGCCGGGAAACGTCGAAGGCGCGCTCGATGTCGGCGATGGAAATCCCTTCCGCCGATCCCTGCATCATCAGGGCCAGCTTCAGCAGATCTTCCTGACGTGAATAGCGCATTGTTTTCCATGTTCTCCGCGCCTCACATTCCTTGCGGATGCGCGCAAGGTCAACGGCCGAAGCCGATAGCCCTTGTCTTGCCTTCCTTGGCCTCGGACTCGCGGCGCAATTCCGCGAGGATGGTGGCGGGATCATCCTGCCCAAGCGCGCGCATCCTGCGGGCGACATTGGCAAAGTCCCCCGCCGCCAGCCGGTCGAGCGCCCGGACATCGGCATGCACCGGTGCGCCGAAATGCGCGCGCCATGCCAGTGGCAGCTGATCCTCGCGCAGCCAGTCGAAGCGGATGCGGAAGGTGAAGCGCCGCTGGGTCGCGGGGTCGAGGTTCTCGGCGAGGTTGGTGGTGCAGACGAAGGGCAGTGGATGGCTTTCCATCCAGGTCAGCATCTCATTCACCTGGCTGACCTCCCATTGGCGGGAAGCGTTGCGACGGTCGGCCAGCAGGCTGTCGGCCTCGTCGAAGATCAGCAGCGCGCCCTCCGCCCGCGCATCGGCAAAGGCCCGCGCGATGGCCTTCTCGCTGCCGCCGACCCACATCGACAGAAGGTCCGAGGCGCGTTTCTCGATCACCGGCAGGCCCAGCTGCTTGGCCAGATGCCGCGCCCATGCGCTCTTGCCCGTCCCGGCCGGACCATCGAGGCAGAAGGATATCCGCGGTGCGGTATCGAAGCCTGCAAGCCGCGCCTCCAGCAGGGCAAGATCGGTGTCGGCATTGGCCAGAGTCGCCTCCCACGCCGCTTCGGAGTGATGACGCGGCGGCGGCGCGATCCCGCCATTGGTCAGCTTGGCCGAGGCCCCCAGCACCTGCGCGAAGGTCTCAACCCCACCGCCGCAGTCGCGCGCCACGCGCATCGCATCGGACACCAGCGCCGGGGGATGGTCATGGATCCCGGCCAGCGCCATCAGCGCGCCCGTCTCGGCCAGCGGCTGATGCCGGTCGGCGAGCCTTTGCCAGATGCGCTTGCGTACCCGCTCGGACGGCGTGCGCATTTCGACCGAAAAGGTCATACGGCGCAGGAAGGCCGGATCGCAGGCCTCAATGGAATTGGTGGTCCAGAGCGTCGGCACGGGATTGGTTTCGAGCAGCCGGTTCGCGAAGACCTTGGACATCCGCTCCTGACGGAAGAACGACGGCATCGCGCCACCGAACAGGTCCTCCATTTCGTCCAGCAGCAGCACGGTATCTCGCCGCGCCGACAGCATCCGTCCGGCAATGCCGAGTTCGGCCAGCCGCTCGCCCCGCGACGGCTCTTCTCCGCTGTCATCCGCCTCGCCGATGGCGCGCAGACTGGCCCCCACTTCGCGGGCCAGTACCTTGCAGAATTCGGTCTTGCCCGTGCCCGGCGCGCCATAAAGCAGGATGTTCACGCCCGGCGTGCCGTTCACGATCGCATTGGTCAGCAGCTTGCGCATGAGATCAGCGCTTTCGCCCAGGCCCTCGAAGTCCCGCCATTCGGCGTCGGGCGTGGGCGCAGCAGGAAACAGCAACGCAACCAATTCCTCGATGTCGTCGACATCCGCCCGCATGGCATCCGCCAATCGAGGTGAAACAGCATAGGGAACCCTCTGGCTGGACCAGTTGCGACCCTCGTTCTGCAACAGGCCCGAAGCTTTCAGCCGTGCATCGGGGCGCAGTGCCGTTCTGACTTCCCCTTGCTCAGCGCCCGAGAATTGCGCGACGAGGAAAAGCAGGGTCACCTCCCTCGTTTCCAGCGCCTGATCGACTACATGCTCGAACATATCGAAGATGCGATAGTTGGCGAAGAACTCGAGGATCCGCGCCTCGACCTCCGTCAAACCGAAGTGCTCGCCGATCCGCGTCGCATTTGCCCGCACCAGATTGCCTTCGCTGCGGTCAGCTTCCTGGCAGAGATCATCCAGCAGACTGCGCACCCGCCCCCACCAGGCAGCGCCGGGCCGGGTTCGCGGCCGTTCGGGACATTCGGTGTCGGTCAGATATTCGATCCAGCCCGGCAGTTCCTTGGCGATCTTGCTTCCGGGGCCAAAGCGCTCTGCCAGGGAGGCGACAAGGCCGAGCGCAAGGTGTTTTTCGCAGGTCATCTTTTCTCTCCATTGATGAGGAGAAGATAATCCGCGCCCCCGTCAGATTCGGACGCATCCGTCGTCCGCTGCCAGTGAATGTCGGCGGATGCGGGCCGTTGCCGGTTTTCTGTTCGGGTGTTGATGTGGTGTTGATGTAGAACGCGAAAAGGCCGATGGTATAAAAATACCGTCGGCCTATCTATTTGATTTTGTGGTATTTTTTGGTTGCGGGGACAGGATTTGAACCTGTGACCTTCAGGTTATGAGGCTATGCTATTGATATTGCTCGATTCATTACGAATCAACGACTTGCGCCACAACCGTTTGTTATCGCGCGCTTTGCTTCCAGCATTCGGCGACTCTCATCGTGCTTCGCCGCGCGGGAAAGGCGCTCAAAGGGCGTCCATCTGTTGAGTTGGCGTTGAGTCAAAGTAGTGGCTTGAGCGCCGTTGCTACCCAAGCTGAAGGCTCGAAATGGGCGGAAAGCGGTCGCCCGCTGCTAATGCAAACGAACCAACCGCTCGATCACATTCCGAACATTCACTTCGCGCTCCTGGGAGTACGCAGCTCCACCCGCGCGGAGAATACGATATCAACTATGCGCTATCGCCTCCACTCTCATAATTAGTGATTACTCTGTCTCCGCCAAGAGAGGACGGCGTCTTCTGTTCCCGCAACCGGCTCCGCGTCACGCCAACGATCCCAGAAATCGACTGTCGCGCTATTTGGTTTGAAGCGTGGCGCAGACACGACCACTCGTGTCGGTAGCAAGCTAGCATCACCAACCACCAGCGCTTCACCAATGTCGAGGACCGGAAGGAGATCACCAAAACCGCCGAGGCTGTCAGGCAACAGCCGTTTGATGACGGATTGATCATCCCCGTTCGTCAGCCGCATAGCGATCACATTGTTGCATTGGCTGAGGACGGTGCGGTTGACCTCGGACGGTCTCTGACTGATGACCACCAGCCCGACCCCATACTTCCGCCCCTCTTTGGCAATCCGCTCGAAAATCCCGACCGAAATCTCATCGGCTGACTCTGACGATGCCCGCTCGGGGATATACAAATGCGCCTCATCGCAGAACAATGCGATAGGATGACGGCTGTCCGGTGGCGTCCACTGGCTCACGGTGAAAATCAGCCGAGCGATCAGGCTGACCATGAGCGGAAGTATGTCGGACGGCACTTCCGAGAAATTGATGATCTTGACCCCACCCTTGCCATCTTCTTGTGATCCGCGCCCGCCAATCAGTAAGTGCGTGACTTGCGACAGCCACGCCATATCCATGCATGCTTCTGGCGGTTGGAATATGAACCCGAGACGGCGATCATTTCTCTTGGCTTCAAATCGTGCTATCAAACGGCTCAGCTTGTCGAAGTAAGGCCCCTGTTTCTCTTTATTGCTCGCACCTGGTACCATTTGTTCATTCAGGTTTGATAGCTCCTGATAAACTGCATCAATACTGAATGGCACCGGACTATCGATGGTAAAATTAGCTAGAATATCGGCGTGCTGCTCCGGGTTGAGCATCATGCGCTTTGCATCGGTGATGCAACGCGTCATTAGCATTGCTTGGTTCGGGGCGTTCTGATCGGACCGATCAACGAACAAGGAAACCAATGCCTCATAGCCGAGAAGCCAGAACGGAAGATGTAGAACACCATCAGCCAGCCCACGATCCTGTCCAATGTCTCCCGGCCCAGCGATCCGCAGGTGTCGAAATTCATCACTATCCAAGGTCTGGTACTCACCATGGATATCGAACAAAATAACGTTGGCTTGCGGAAGTTCGGCAATCTGGTCCAGAAGCCGCGCAGTTGTATATGATTTGCCGCTTCCGGTGCTTCCGACTACAATGGCATGACGCTGGAAAAGGCGGTTTCCGTTCAAGAACGCCCGTGCATCCTCATGCAGCGCATAGCGGCCAAGATCAAGCTGAGGGCCGTCGCCAGAAACCTGCGAAATGACCTGCATGAAGTCCGTCAGCCGCTGACCTTCTAGGGCAAAGCAGTCCGCATCGATTTCGGGCACAGTCTCAAGGGTACGCTTGAACACGTTCTCTTTCAGCCCTTCCTTGTCGACGAGTGTCCCAATCAGAGCAACTCGCACAAGGTTGTTCTCGGGAAGAGTGGCTTCCGGGTCTTCTTCAGCACCATCTATGGTCGACTCGTCGCCTGCCTTGCGTGTAATGCGTGAGACAATCCCGATCAGGTGCTGCCCAGCCTTCGAGCTCCTGATCGCCGTCAGTCGATTGACCTGAATCCGCTTGAGACGTTCAAGTTCATCAACGCGCACAGTCACTGTCGCCGTATCCACGGCGATAATCTTACCAAGGCTTTCATCATCATCAAAATCGAGAATGCCCATCTTTTCCTCCTAAAACCCGATCAATTCGTTTAACGTAGGCAACGCCCAATACTTGCCGCCGGTAACAACTACGCCGTCCGGGTTGTCGCGGTTATATACCATTGTTCCATCATCGTGGTCTTCGAGCGCGAGGTAGTGACGCCCGGCGCCATTCCTGAGAAAGGCTTTCGCTTCGTCCGTCAGGGTGCGCGCGGCCACTAGGATCGAAGCATTATGCACACGGCACCGATTCATTAACTTCGGATGAATATGGCTGTCGCGGAAACCGTAACCTATGCAGATAAATGCGCTAGCAGCACTCAGCACACGATCGGCGCCCTGAATCGCGCTCCGAAAGGGCTCGTCGTGCGTCCTCTGATACTTGCTGACGCCGGGCGTGACGATCAGGGGAACCAAACCATCCGGAAGCTCGCTCGTCATTGGCAGAGACATCACGCCTCCATGTGGGTCTGAGAACCAGTCGAGAGAACCGTGAACTTTCCAGACCGTCACCGTACGAGCCAGGTTCGCTCCCTGCTTAAAGATCAGGTTCTCCGCCCCATCGCTGCGGCGCAGATAACCCGGAAGAAACCCTGTCCTGTGTATGTAACCACCTGTGTCAGCGGCATACTCTGCGACGCGGTCATAGTTCGTGGTTACAACATGGATGTTGCGGTTTGTACTTCGAAACAATCCCGCGAACAGTGAGCGGAGAGGAAAGGCCGCTTCTGTCTTTATCGCTGACTTGAGGAGAGTGTAGTCATCCTGAGCGATGAAATCCCAAGTGCTACGGACGATCTTTACGACCAGTGATTCGGGCAATGCCTTATTTTCTAGTGCGGCCTCTAAGTGATCGCCCGACGCCATGGCGGTTCTTACCAGCGTCCAGGCATCAATTTCCGGTCCTTGGTCGGCCTGAACATTGTCGCGGAGCCAAATTGCCAAGTCCCCCATGCCGCGAATGCCATGAGGAATCGATGCGCCGCTCCCCAACACAATAACCGGGTGTCTCTGTGCACAGCTTTGGCATTGCTTCGCGAGGTCATCGAGTTCCACAGGTCTATTCACTCTTCGATAATGGCGCTTAGATTACGAACGAATGAACCATGCCGGTATCAGCTTGGCTCACAAGCCGACGGGGGGCAATCTTCCTTTGCTCTGCCAGGGCCCGATTCGGGGAAGCGCGCAGCTGCCATAGCCATCATCAAGGGGCTGGTTAGGGCCGCATGTGACTTCTGCATCACCCAATTTCCAGTTCCGGCAGACCGTTCACGATCTTCATCGTCTCGAGGCTCACAGTAATCACCCGCTGGAACAGTTCCAGGGGGTAGCGAGGGTTGCCGACGGTCTCGTTGGCGTAGTCGTTGGCGTCGTTGGTGATGCCGCTGGCGGGGTCGGTTTTAACCACCTGGCGCTCCATCACCCAGTCGAGGGCGGGTTTGCCGTTCACGACGTAATCCCAGGCCTCCAGGGGGATGTTCTGCATGGTGATGCGGTCGTTGTAGATGACGGTGGTGCGGTCCTTGGTCTTGCCCTTGCCGCCGAGCTTCATCTTTTTCACGCGGTAGAATTTCACCGGGTCGGCCTGGGCCTCGGGGATCAGGCGGTGGTCGCCTTCCTTGAAGGTCACCATGTAGGGCTCGACGCTTTCAAAATTCACATGCAGTTGGCCGAGGGCGCGGCCGGCGTCGCGGAAGGCGGCGAAGTCGGCAAAGCTCTTCACCGCCGGGATGCGAGGCAGTTGCTTGGCGAGATTGTTCTTGAACCGCTCGCGGTAGTCGGGCGAGTGCAGAAGGCCGTAGATGTAATAGAACAGGTTTTCCTTGCTGATTGCCTCACCCGGATAGGCGGCTTGGAAATGCGCGAGGCTTTTATCGGTGATGGCATCGCTGCGGGTGGGGCCAGTGGCCTGATCGCCCGCAGTGGCGAAGAGGCCATCATCGGGTTGGGTTTCTCCATAGAGGTAGAGCGGGAAGCACTGGCTTTTAGCGGACAAGTCCAGACATGGCACCATGTCGGTCATGATCACGGAAAAGCTCGCGGCGCCGATGCCAGTCATAGAAATGGTGGGATTGTGTTCTTGGCCTGACGGAAACAGTCGAGGAATCAAATATCGGTTCTCATTCAGCAACCCATCGTAGAACAACCATTGAATGTTGAATGGACGGTAAAGCGATCGAACTAGCTTTTCTTCGTTAAATTCCGCGCGCACACTCTTTTCGAATTTTTGTCGAAGAACCCATGACCAGCTCATTGAGGTTGGGTCATCAAGCTGCGCCGAATCTCCAATCCCTCGCTCAATTCCATCGTTATAGTAAGCAATGGTCTTAGTCATCGACTGCCGGACACGCGATCGCGACGAGTTGTAGGCCCATGCATCGCGATTGGTTTTTACGCCCGCCGAATAGGAGTCGAAAATTCTCTCAGTAGTTTTGTTTTTTTTGTTTCCAATCTCAAAGAACCGATCAAAGCTGCGATCAACCTGGTCCAGCCAATCGTTGTTTTCGTCTGGCGTGATGCGCCGCCATCCCTTCGCCTTGGTGATACCGTCGATCGAGCCGAAGTCGCGAATGACGTTCAGCTTCTGTTTCTGGTCGAGATAATCGCCAATGTCGTAGAAATGGAGGCACCCGTGTTCGGCGGCGTCGGGATTTTTGACCAGAACGGCAATCGCGATTGGCGTGCGTGTCCCTTCGCCGAACACGTTGCCGCGTTCTTTGCGCCGCTGCTCCCCTGCGGTCCTTGCGTTCCCTCGCAGATGGAAAATGTAGAGATCGCTGAACTCTTCGGCGAGGCATTTGCGCATCCCATCGGCTGCATGGGTTTCGATCCAAGCCGCGTTCGAAACGTAGGCAACGACACCGCTGTCACCGATGCGGTCAGACGCCCATCGAATAGCCTTGATATATGAATCATACAGGCTGCGTGGGTTTCCACTTGAATGTCCAACGTATGTTTCCCTAAGGCGTTCGTTAAGTCGAGGATACGTCACATTGGATGCTTCATCGTCGTCGCTTTTTTGCCCGACGGAATAGGGCGGGTTGCCCATGATCACCCGGATATCCAGCGCCTTCTGCTTGGCACGACGCTCCGAGTTGTCGGGCAGGAGATTGGCGATCATGTCGCGCTTCTGCTCATACATCTGGAAGGTGTCGGTCAGCAGGATGCCGGTGAAAGAGTGATAGGGTGCATCGGCCTGCAGCCCGCCCTGCGCCAGTTCGTGATAGACGGTCTCGATATTCACTGCGGCGATGTAATAGGCCAGCAGCACGATCTCATTGGCGTGAATCTCGTGCTTGTATTTGTGCTCAAGCTCATCGGGCGCGATCAGGCCCGATTGCAGCAGTCGGGTGATGAAGGTGCCAGTGCCGGTGAAGGGGTCGAGGATATGCACGCCCTTGGACCCCAGTGTCTGGCCGAACTGCGCCTTCAACACGTCATTGACCGAGTGGATAATGAAATCCACCACCTCGACCGGGGTATAGACGATGCCGAGGCGCTGGGTCAGGCGCGGGAAAGCGTTGCGGAAAAAGCGGTCGTAAAGCTCGGTGATCAGGGACTGGCGGCCGTGGGCGGTCTTGATGCCCTCGGCCCGGCGAGCGACGCTGGCATAGAACTTGTCGAGGCTTTCCGCCTCCTTGGCGAGGTTGTGTTCGTGCAGCTGGCAGAGCACGGTCTCCATCGCGCGGGAGACGGGGTTAGCTTCGGTGAACTTGCTGTCCTTGAACAGCGCGTCAAAGACCGGCTTGGTGATCAGGTGCTGGGCCAGCATTTCGATCGCGTCGGCCTCGGTGATCTCGGGGTTCAGGTCGTCGTGCAGCTCATCCAGGAAGGCGCGGAAGGCGGTCTGTTCCGGGCCGGGCTTGGCGGTGATGGTGGTGATGCGGGTGATATGGGTCTGGGCGATTTTGGCGATGTCCTTGGCCCAGCTGTCCCAGTAATCGCGGGTGCCGCATTTCTCGACAATCTTCGCCATGATGGCGCGGGTGAACTCGTCAAAGACGAAGGCGCCCTGTTCGGGGCCGAGATCGGTGATGGTCGGGTCGCGGCCTTCCTGACCGATATTGGCACCGGTCTTTTCCGCGCGGGTCTTGCTGGTGGCGAAGTCATCGACCACGGCAGTCAGTTCGCGCAGCTCGGATTCGGAGGAGATGCGCACCAGCTCGACCTTGTCGCTGATATCCTCGCCCAGCTTGGCCTGGTTGATGCGGGCGTCGAGGCGTTCGTCATGGGCGCGCAAGGCGTTCAGGATCTGCCAGACGACCTGATAGCGCTCATTGTCCTTCAGCGCCTCCTCGGGGGTGGTGTCGGGCGGGATGGCGACGGGCAGGATGACATAGCCCATCTTCTTGCCCTCGGCCCGGCGCATGACGCGGCCGACCGATTGCACCACGTCGATCTGGCTTTTGCGCGGGTGCATGAACATGATCGCGTCCAGTGCGGGCACGTCCACGCCCTCGGACAGTACGCGGGCATTGGTCAGGATCCGGCAGGTGTCCTCGCCCGCATCGGCCTTGAGCCAGTTCAGCATCTCATCGCGGGCGGTGGCGTTGAAGGTGCCGTCGATATGGCGCACCTCGGTCGTCAGGTGGCGGGCATCGTCGATCAACTCGCTGCCGGTATATTCATCGACTACCTTGGTGAATTCGTCCTCGATGATCTTCGATTTCGCGATGGTCTGGCAGAAGGCCAGTGCGCGACGCATCGGGCGCGGATCGAAGGCCAAGTCTTCGGCCAGGTCGGCCTTGGTCAGCGCCTTGTAACAGCCGATGATCTTGGTCGCGTCATCGAGTGTCAGTTCCGGCCCGTCCTTGAGGCGGTTCTGGATGGTGGTCGAGATCAGCCCCTCATCGACCGCCAGCACCACGACCTTGTAATCGGTCAGCAGGTTGTTCTCGACCGCCCAGCCAAAGCCACGATGGAACAGATCCTTGCCGAACTTGTCCTCATCATCCATCGAGGCCAGTTCGGCATCGTGGTCATCCGCCTTGCGCCGGGCGGCATCGCCGAAGATGCGCGGCGTCGCGGTCATGTAGAGGCGCTTTTTCGCCGCCACATGGTCGTTGCTGTGGATGCGCACGAAGGTGCTGTCGTCTTCGTCCTTCAGCGTGACGCCGGTGGTGCGATGCGCCTCGTCGCAGATCACCAGATCGAATTCCGGCAGGCCATGGTTTTTCTGTGCGCGGGTCAGCACGTCGATCGAGTGATAGGTCGAGAACACCACGGTCATGCGGTTGGGCGGCGCAGCGGCAACCTGCTGCGCGAGCCTCTGCGGATCAGTCGTCGCCGGGAAGGCCAGATCATGGACGTTCAGATCGAGGCTGTCGGCATCGGCATTGCGCCCGATCCTCACATCGGAGCAGGCCGAAAACGCGGTGAACTCCTGCTGGCGGTCATTGCTCCATTCGCGCACGGTCTGCGACATCAGCGCCAATGATGGCACCATGAACAGCACCCGCTTGCCCGGACCCGCCAGGGCTTCGGCGATCCGCAGCCCGGTGAAGGTCTTGCCAGTGCCGCAAGCCATGATCAGCTTGCCGCGATCGGCTTCCGCCAGCCCCTCGGTCACGGCCTTCAGGGCATCGCGCTGGTGCGGACGCAGCTGTTTCTTCGGGGCGAGGCTGACGGTGCCGGTGCGCAGGAACTGCGACCAGTCGATGCGGCTGGCCTCCAGCTCGCTGATGCTGATGCGGTTCCAGTCTTTCGACAGCTTGTCGAGCGTCCCGCTGGCGTTCTTGCCGAATTCCTTCTGCGTGGTGTCGGCAATGATCAGCCGCGTAAACAGATCATTGGAGGCGGCCGAGATGAAGCTGTCGATATCGGGCTTCTGAATCGTGTGATTGGGCGCATAGAATTTGCACTGGATCGCAGCATAACCCGAGCCATCGGCCAGCGTCGCCACCAGGTCGATGCCGGTGTCGGCCTTGCTCCAGCCCTGTTCCTTCGCCCATTGGGCAAAAGGCACAACGGCGGAATAGTATTGCTTTTGCGCATCGTCGTTTTCCAGATAAACGCGAACGACCCGCTCAAAGTAATCGCCCTTCTCGCGCTCGGACCGGGCAGCCTGGCGGTAGGAATCCAACAAATCACGCAACTGCATCAGTACCGCCTGTCCCGGAACAAGGTTTTCTTTTTATCATCAGGCGCTCGAGGGCCTGAAACAGAACCTAGCCGCCCGTTGCGGTTGAATCCATATGCAACTGACCGATTCCCTCCCGTCCTCCGCCCCCCGATGCCCCCCTTCCACCCGACCGGCGCGGATTGTGCCCTTCCGGCGCCGGTCCGCGCCTGTCTTCCGGTCTGCGAATCATCTCGTTGATAAGCCGGCGCTTCTACGCCTGTGTCGGAGCGGAAAACGGAGTGCAGGGCATTGCGAAACAGAGAAAGACTGACGGAAAAACTGGTCCGGGCGGCTGAGCCGCGGTCGAAGGCATGGCAGATTTTCGACAGCGATGTGCTGGGGCTGTCGATCTGCATCTATCCATCCGGCGGGCGCAGCTTCATGTTCGACTACCGCACGGCCGGGCGGCAGCGGCGGCTGACCATCGGGCGCTGGCCGGAATGGAACGTCACCGCCGCGCGCGAGCACGCCAAGGCGCTGCGCCGCGATGTCGATGGCGGGCTGGATCCGCTGGCCGAGCGCGAGGAGATCCGCGAGGCGCCGCGTTTTCCCGATCTGGTGGCGCGCTACCTGCGCGAACATGCCACGCATCTGGCGCCGCGCAATGCCGCCGATCAGGCATCCATGCTGCACAAGCTGATCATGCCGCACTGGAAGCACCGGCTGGTGGCCGAGATCGAGCCGGCGGATGTCGAACGGGTGCTGAACCTGATCGCCGAGGGGCGCTCCCGCCCGGCCAAGAAGAAACCAAAAACCAAGCGCCGCATCCCGCTGAAGCCGCCGAAACCCACGCCGGTGCGCGCCAACCGCGCGGGCGAGATGCTGCGCCGGGTCTTCAATCTCGCCATTGCATGGCGGATGCGCTCCGACAATCCGGCGGTGGGCTTTCGTCGCCGCGTCGAGACCGAGCGCGAGCGGTTCCTCGACATGGAGGAGATCGCGCGGCTCAGCGAGGCGCTGGGCGCGGCCGAGGACCAGCGCGGCGCCAGCATCATCCGCATGTGCATGCTGACCGGGGCGCGGCTGGGCGAGGTCCGGACCGCGCGTTTCGAGCATTTCGATCTGGAGCGCAACACATGGGTGAAGCCCGCCGCCAATACCAAGCAGCGCCGCATTCACCGCGTGCCGATCTCGGCAGAGACAGCGGCATTGGTGCGCACGCGGCTTTCCGCCGTGCCGGTCGGCTGCAACTGGTTGTTTCCGGGCGATGTCTCGGACAAGGACCAGCCGGTGCAGGAGATTCGCCGCTTCTGGAAAGGCATTCAGGATCAGGCCGGGCTGCCCGGGGTGCGGGTTCACGATCTGCGCCACACCTTCGCCTCGCTCTTGGTCAGCGGCGGCGCCTCGCTGGAGATGATCGGCAAGCTCTTGGGCCATTCGCAATCCAGCACCACCATGCGCTATGCGCATCTGATGGATTCGCCCTTGCGCGCCGGCGTCGATGCAGTGGCCGACATGATGCGGATACGGCCGAGGCTCGTGCATTCCGCACCCCCGGCCGAGGAGGTCACGCCTCCGCGTGCAGCATCCGCAGGATCGGGCTGACCCGCTTGCGGACTGTGCTTTCGTCGGGTGCATCGCCATCCGTGCTGTTGGCAATGAACCAGTCCAGCATCTCGCCCACGAGATCGCCCTGTTTCTCGGGCAGGCCGTGCTGGAAGAGGCGCAGGATCAGGGCGCCGTAGAAGCCTTCCCAATCATAGCTCTTGGTCGGGTTGGAGTTGACCCGGCGAAACACCCCGTGCTCCTCCTCGAAACGCGCCAGCGTGCCGGCCTGAATCAACAGATCATCGCGGGTGACCCGCAGCCCGGCATCAGGCGGCGGGATGTGTTTCCATTCGCTGCCGCCCGGCATTCGGGCGCGGCGGATCACCCCTTCGCGCGGGCCGGTCCCGCAGCGGCGAAACATCGCCAGAATATCGCCCGGCGCAATCACCACCAGGTCCGAAAGGATCTCGGCCCCAAAACGCGTGGGCGGGATCGCGATGGTGATCTCCAGCTGACCGGATATGGCCCATTCGGCGATATCGGCAATATGGCAGCTCCAGCGGGCAGCGGCTTCGGGCAGCGTGTAGATCACGCGGTTTGGCAGAGCCATCGTGTATTTCCTGAATTGTTGGCTTTTGTGAAAGGCGTGCCTTTCAGGCCGATGCCTCTGACAGGTCCGCACGCATGGGTTGATTAGGCGCTTGGGCGCACCACCGCCGACCCGTCTCCTGGAGGCCGGCATGCCGGTGCGGACGACGTTCCCCCCTGCCCCACGGAATGCCAGCAAACCCCATGAAACATGGGACCGGCGCACATCCGGCGCTTCCGGCGCCGGTCCGCGCCGCGCCGCCGGTACTCCGCCTGTGCTCTCGCTTGCCCCACAACCACGGGGAAAGGACCGGATGATGACCGATCAGACCATGATCACCGCCGAGACCGGCGCAATCGCCCATGAAGGGCTGCTGGATGACTGGATGCCGCGCAAGGAACTGGCCGGCATCATCGGCATCAGCGCCGATACGCTGAAGCGCTGGGAGAGCCGCCGCATCGGCCCACCCTGCATCCGCATCGGGCGCAAGGTGCTCTATCGGCGCGGGGCGGTGCGCGACTGGCTGCTGGAGCAGGAGAGCCGCAAGACCGCCGGCCGCGGGAGGGCGGCACGATGAGCGGTGGCAGTGATGACCGGCGTCGCCCCGTCGCATGGGCCATCGTCTTCGCGTTCGCGCTCGGCATGCTCGTGCTTCTCGCCGGGCTGCTGATCTGGGCGCTGGTTGCGGCCGTGGACTGGGAGGCGGTGCTGCGCTTCATCGCGCCCACCGCCTTCGAGACCCGCGCCATCGAGGAAATCCTCGAGGGAGGCAGGCGATGAGTAATCTGATCTCGGCCTCGGTGCAGCGCCGCCTCGTCGGCTCGGCCACGCGCAAATCGGTGCTTATCTACATGGCCGACAAGGCCGCCGATGACGGCAGTGGCATCTGGACCTCGAAGGCCAATATCGCCCGCGATCTCGAACTATCGCGACGTGCCGTGCAGCTGGCGATCCAGGAGCTGATCCGCGACGGGCTGGTCGCCGAGACCGGCCAACGCGACTGCAAGCACGGCTTCACGGTGGAATATTCCATCGTGATCGAGGCTGTGGATAACCTGCCCTCAACCCGTGAACCACGTTCACCCCGTGAATCTGATGCACGGGTAACCCGTGAACCAGGTTCACATGACCCCGTGAACCAGATTCACCCGAACCATCCTTATAAAGATACTACTACGCCCCCAGCCGAAGATGCGGCTGTGGATAACTTCGACCCGCAGACCCGCTGCCTGGGCGTCGCCGGCCCCGGTCTCTGCCCGGCATCGCGCGCCGCGATCACCGGCACCGCCGAGGTGATCGCGGGCTGGCTGCAGGAGGGCATCGACCTCGAGGCCGATATCCTGCCGGTGATCCGGGCGCGCACGCCGACGATCCGCATCAGCCCGATCCGGACATGGGGCTATTTCACCGACGCGGTGCGGGCGGCCCATCGGCAGCGCCTGCGCCAGCCGGCGAGGCCGCAAGGCGCAGAGAAGACCAGCGCCAACCCGCAGCTGCACTTCTACGCCGACTGGGTGAACGCGGATCGCTATCTGCCCCCCAGCGCCATCAGCAACAGCGTCGCGCGGGCCCTGCTGGAGGCCGGGCTGACCAGCGCCGAGCGGCTGGCCCTGCGCGGTGTCCCCGTTCCAGCCCGGAAGGAGCGTCGATGATCACCCCCCGCGAGATCGAGGACCGTTTCGAGGAAGCCGCGCTGACCCTGAAACGCCTGCCAAACCCGCCCGGCTCCGGCGCGCGCGGCTATGGCCGCTCCTGGCCGGATTACGTCCACGAGGCCAGGCATGCCTATGGTTACGAGGAAGCGCGGATGCGGGTGATCCCCAATCCTCGCGAGATCCAGCGCATGGAGGAGGCGCTGGAATGGCTGGCGCTGATCGGCGGCGACAGCGAGCAGGCCATCATCGACAACCGCCGCATCGTCTGGATGCGGGCCGAGGGCCACCGCTGGAAGCAGATTTGCCGCGCCGTGGGCTGCGTGCGCTCCACCGCCTGGCGACGCTGGACGGCTGCGCTGGTCACCATCGCCAACCGCCTGAACAAACAGCGAAAAACCAGCCGCCGCCCGCACAGCGCCAAAACCAGCGGGGACGCGCGGGGCGCGAAGCGGGACGGCGAGGCCGCGAAGGGGCCGCCGTGAGGGCGCGAAAGGGTTGAACTTAGGGCGCGACAAAAGCAGGCGATACGGGCCATATTCATCCCATGATCGGGGCGAAAGCCGCCCTGCGGCCGCCTACCCCCGGCCTTGGTTCCTCCGCAGCGGCAACGCTATGCGGGGGGCATGAGCGCGCTAGTCCTCTAGCGTCAAAGGATTTTTCTGGGTTTCCACCCTCGGGTTGCCACTTTGGGTTGCCAGGGTTGCCGGCCCCTTCGCCACCTCTCGGACATTCGCCTGTCCGTCACTTTGGACCCGCCTGCCCTGTCGCAGCGGGTCTTTTCTTTTGGAGTTCGCCCCTTGCAGATCGAGATGATGCCGGTCGGGCAGCTGGTGCCCTATGCGCGCAATGCCCGCACGCATTCGGAGGATCAGGTCGCCCAGATCTCCGCCTCAATCACGGAATTCGGCTTCACCAACCCGATCCTGATCGGCGAGGACAGCGTGATCATCGCCGGCCACGGGAGGCTGATGGCGGCACAGCGGCTGGGGCTTTCCGAGGTGCCGGTGATCGTGCTGGCGCACCTGAACGCAGCGCAGCGCCGGGCGCTGGTTGTCGCGGACAACAAGATCGCGTTGAACGCTGGCTGGGACACCGAGATCCTGCTCGAGCAGATCGAACTGATCCGCGCGGACGGGTTCGACATCGATCTGGTCGGCTTCTCGGATGACGAACTCGGCGAATTGCTCGCGGAAATCGAGGCACCGGAGACGGCCGGCGCCATCGAGGGCGAGGATGACATCCCCGCGCCGCCCGCCGATCCGGTCTCGCGCCCCGGCGATCTGTGGATGCTGGGCCATCATCGCCTGCTTTGCGGTGACAGCACCGTCGCCACCGATGTCGAGCGGGTGCTGGCCGGGGTGACGCCGCTTCTGATGGTCACCGATCCGCCCTATGGGGTCGAATATGATCCCTCCTGGCGCAACCAGGCCGGCGCATCCGCCACGAAGCGCACCGGCAAGGTGCTCAACGACGACCGCGCGGACTGGCGCGAGGCATGGGCGCTGTTTCCGGGTGACGTCGCCTATGTCTGGCATGGCGCCCTGCATGCGACCACGGTCGCCGACAGCCTGATCGCCAGCGGCTTCAACATCCGCTCGCAGATCATCTGGGCCAAGGACCGGCTGATCCTCAGCCGCGGCGATTACCACTGGCAGCACGAGCCCTGTTGGTATGCCGTTCGCGCCAAGGGCAAGGGCCATTGGGCCGGCGACCGCAAGCAGACCACGCTCTGGCACATCACCAGCCGCGATCAGGACGCCGAGACCGTGCACGGCACGCAAAAGCCGGTCGAATGCATGCGCCGCCCCGTCCTGAACAACTCCAGCCCCGGTCAGGCCATCTATGAGCCGTTCATGGGATCCGGCACCACGCTGATCGCGGCCGAGACCACCGGCCGCACCTGCCTCGGCATCGAGTTGAACCCTGCTTACGTCGATGTCGCCATCGAGCGCTGGCAGAACCTCACCGGCGGTGTGGCCATGCTGGAGAGCGACGGTCGGTCCTTCACCGAAATTTCCGGTGATCGATCAAGCGCCAGTCCCGGCACCCCCGCCGCGCAGGCCAGCGACCCCGACCCCCAGCCAAAACCCGCGCGCAAGCGCAAGACCGCCGCGTGAGGCCATGCATGACCTGGTTGTATCTTCCCCCGGCCTGCCTGCCGGAGCCGCAGACGCATGTCTCTTCGGCCTGTCGCTGTGCTCCGGCGCGGGCGGGCTCGAGCTGGGAATCACCCTCGCCGTCCCCGGCTATCGAACTGTGGGTTACGTCGAGCGGGACGCCTTCGCGGCGGCCGTGCTCGTGGCGCGGATGGAAGATGCGGCCCTGGATCCAGCGCCTCTCTGGGACGATATTGCCAGCTTCGACGGCCGCCCATGGCGCGGCGCGGTGGATATCGTCACTGCCGGATATCCGTGCCAGCCGTTCAGCGTGGCGGGCAAGCGCCGGGGCGCGGACGATCCCCGCCACCTCTGGCCCCATGTCGCCCGCATCATCGGCGAAATCAAACCGCCCTTCGTCTTCCTCGAAAATGTCGCCCATCATCTCCGCCTCGGTTTCCCCGAAGTCGCCAGCGGACTGGTCGGCCTGGGCTACAGGCTTACGGCAGGCCTCTTCACGGCGGCGGAAGTCGGTGCGCCCCATCGGCGCGAGCGGCTGTTCATCCTCGCCATCCGCGAGGGCGACGAGCTGGCCGACCCCGCGCGCCTGCTCCGGGATCCGCTCGAGCGGCGGCAACCGGACGGAAATGCTGCGCCTCTGGCCCACGCCGATGGCCATGGATGGCAGCAAACCGAGTGCGGGCAACCGCAGGGCGGCCGATCTGACCCACGCGGGCGCGCTGTGGATGACGCCGACGGCGCGCGACCACAAGGACGGGGCGAGCACATTGGCGAACACGCCGGTGAACGGCTTGCTTGGCCGCCAGGTCCTTGTGACACCGCTGGCTGGCGACGATACCTGCGAAACGCCCCGGACGCTGAACCCAGCATTCGTCGAGGCGCTGATGGGCTGGCCCACCGGGTGGACCGGCTTCGCCTCTGTGGCAACGGCGTGGTCCCCCTGGTTGCGGCGCATGCGCTCAGAACTCTCGCATCTGAATTGCTGGCCGATAGGTGAGGCCGCGTGATGCAGATCGAGCTGATCGCGGTCGACAACCTGATCCCCTACACCCGCAATGCCCGCACCCATTCGCCGGATCAGATCGCGCAGATCGCCGCCTCGATTGCCGAGTTCGGCTTCACCAATCCGATCCTGATCGGCGCGGATGGGGTCATCATCGCCGGCCACGGGCGGTTGATGGCGGCGCAGCGCCTCGGGTTGGCCGAGGTGCCGGTGATCCGGCTGGCGCATCTGAACGCAGCGCAGCGCCGTGCGCTGGTTGTCGCGGACAACAAGATCGCGTTGAACGCTGGCTGGGACACCGAGATCCTGCTCGAGCAGATCGAACTGATCCGCGCGGACGGGTTCGACATCGATCTGGTCGGGTTCTCGGATGACGAGCTGGCTGATCTGCTCGGAGACGCCGAGGCATCAGGTTTCGGCGCCGATGCGGAAGAAGAAGAGGAAAACATCCCCGACCTGCCCGAGGATCCCGTCACTCGCCCCGGCGACATCTGGATCCTTGGCGATCACCGGCTGATGTGCGGCGACAGCACCGATGCAGCGGCGGTCGCGGGGCTGATGGACGGACAACGCGCCACGCTCCTCTTCACCTCGCCGCCCTATGGCCAGCAGCGCGACTATGGCGCGGCGAAGGAGCAGGTCAGCGATTGGGACCGGCTGATGCAGGGCGTGTTCGCGGCAGCCCCGGTGACCGGGGACGCGCAGCTGCTGGTCAATCTCGGGCTGGTGCATCGTGACAGCGAATGGATCCCCTATTGGGATGGCTGGATCCAGTGGATGCGGGCGCAGGGCTGGCGCCGCTTCGGCTGGTATGTCTGGGATCAGGGGCCCGGCCTGCCCGGCGACTGGAACGGGCGCTATGCCCCGGCGCATGAGTTCGTCTTCCATTTCAATCGGGTGCCACGGCGGCCGAACAAGACGGTGGAGAGCAAGCATGCCGGCGAGGTGCTGGGCGGCGGCGGGTTGCGCGCGGCCGATGGCACGGTGAGCGCCAAGCACGGCGCCGGCAACGCGATCCAGAGCCATCGCATCCCCGACAGCGTGATCCGGGTGATGCGCCACAAGGGTGCCATTGCCGGCGGCGCGCATCCGGCGGTGTTCCCGGTCAGGCTGGCCGAGGAGATGATCGCCGCCTGGAGCGATCCGGGTGATCTGCTTTACGAGCCCTTCACCGGCTCCGGGTCGCAACTGATCGCGGCCACCGCCCTCGGGCGCAGATGTTTCGGGATGGAGCTGGATCCGGCCTATTGCGACGTCGCGGTGCGCCGCTGGCAGTTGATGACCGGCAATACCGTCACCCATGCCGAATCCGGCGAGAGCTTCGAGGCCGTGGCCCGACTGCGCAAGGAACTGGCGGTATGAAACAGTCGCGCACCATGTCAATGGTCGAGGCTATCGCCAACGTCGCCGTCGGCTTCTGGGTCGCGATCACGGCGCAGGTACTGGTGTTCCCGCTGTTCGGGTTTCACGCCGCACCGGCGCAGCATCTCGCCATCGGCGCGATCTTCACCGGCCTGTCGCTGATCCGCTCCTTTGCCCTGCGGCGGCTGTTCGAGGCGATCCGCCAACAGGCAGTGCGTTGAGGATCGGCGCATTGCCCCGACCCGCATCAGGTTTGCGACCATATGACAGACGATGGCCTGTGTCAGTCCATGGGCGAGCTCAGGGCACTGATGGCGTCCTGTTCCGCCTGATGGCGCTGGGCCGCGTCAGGCGGATCGCGCCGCGCGGCAAGAATCGCCACGAACAGCGCCCGGCAGGCGGCTGCCAGTTCATCGGCCCCTGCTGCGTCGAGATCGACATCATGGATGGCGCGGGCCTCGCCCAGATCGGTGATGCCGTAGATGGTGGCGAACTCGGCCCCTGCCGGTGCGCAGGTGGCGATGAATGTCTCACCGGCGCCCGCTTCCGCATCGTTGCGGCAGAACCGGATGTCGATGCTCTCAACGCATTCGCGCCGGGCGAATTCGCCCAAGGTCTCGTGCTCCGGCAGGCAATTGAAGGAAATCATCGCTCAGCCCTCCGTGGCAATGCGGTAAACGGTCCCGCGCCCGTCGATTTTCTCTGCGGCAATGACCAGCCCGAGCCGCTTTTTCAGGGCACCGGAAATAGCCCCGCGCACGGTGTGCGGTTGCCACGAAAACGCGGCAGCCGCCTCGGCAACACTCGCGCCCTCGGGCCGCTGCAGGAGCGCGATCAACGCCGCCTGCTTGGTGTCGGCGCGGATCGCCGGGGAGGCAGACGCGGCGGCAGAAGCTGTCGGTTCAATCGCATCCCGCTCCATCCGCCCGCGCCTTGCCCCGGCGACGGCGCCCGCCACCAGCGGCTCGATGCCGACGGCGCAAAGCCCGGCCTCGGTGGCAAGCAGCGTGGTGCCATGACCATCGCCGGTCTCGCGCCAGAGCGGCTCGCTACGGCGAATATTGGCCTCGACCTCCTCGACGAGGCCCTTGGCGAGCAGCGCCTCCACCACCTTGGCGGCGGCACCGCCGCGCAGGCCGTCAGGCAAGGGAAGCGCCAGATTGCCGGGGCGCGCGGCCGCGCGGCTGAGGATCAGGCTCTGGATTTCGGAAAGCGGGATCATCGCGCATGCTCCCCTTCGCCAAAAGCGCTGTCGGTGATCTGGCGCAGCAGGCTGGCATAATGCTCCAGCGTGCCGACATGGCCCCAGTTCACCGCGTCTGGGCTGGCGTTGAAATGATCGTCGCTCAGAGCGGCGAGGCGGGCGAGCATGGTGTCGATCTCGGCTTTCTTGCCGAGAAAGGCGGTGAGCGCGGCATCACGGTTGCTGCGGGGGGTGATGGTCATGGCGCAGGCCTCCTTTTCTCGCTCAGATCAGGCCGAGATCGGCCAGCACGGTGGCGGCTGCGGCGAGTCCGCAGGTCGGTAGTTCGATCTTCAGATGCGAGATGACATCCGAGGCATCGGCTTTGATGCCGCTGTCGCGCAGCTGGCTCTCGATCGCCTCGGCGACGGCATCCTTGCGGCTCTGATCGAAGCCGTCGGGCAGGCTGGCATAGTCGATCCTGATGGTGGTGATGGCCATGGTCATGGGGGGCTCTCCGGCGTCTGAACTGCATCGTTTTCGTGCCATCAGAATCGCTCACCACAGGCCGGAAGTGTAGCATAATCGCAGCAATATCATTGCTTTATATAATCGTCCCGGCTGCTCGGGCACGAGCAGGAAGGGTCACGCGGAATGGGCATGTCGCGCCGTCAATATGCGGCGCATCGCGGCGTCAGCCACACGGCGGTGGGCAAGGCGATCTCTTCGGGGCGCATCAGTCTTGAGGCCGATGGCAGCATCGATCCGGTGACGGCCGACCGGCAATGGGACGCGCAGACCGACCCGGCCAAGCAGCGCGGCGCGCATGCGCGGGCGCTGGGGACCGCCACGGCGGCCGGCACCGCGCGCGCAAGCGCCGCGACCAGGCCGGTGCCGCGGGCCGCCATCGAGTCGGTCGGCGAGACCCTGCGCGAGGCCGGCGCCGATCCCGATCCCGGCGCGGGCGGCGAGGTGTCGTTCCTGCGTGCGCGGATGGCCAATGAGGTGCTGAAGGCGCAGACCGCCAAGGTCAAGCTCGCCAGGATGAAGGGCGAGCTGGTGGACCGGGCGCGCACCACCACCATGGTCTTCGATCTGGCCCGGCGCGAACGCGACGCCTGGCAGAACTGGCCGGCCCGTGTGGCCGCCAACATGGCCGCCGATCTGGGCGTCGATGCCCATCGGATGGAGCAGGTTCTGGACAATTACCTGCGCCAGCACCTGGCCGATCTTGCGGAGGTGAAGATTGACTTACGATGAATGGCGCGCCGAGGCGCGGCGCCGGCAGGCGTTCGGCCTGCTGATCGACAGGACAATGATGCGGCTCAGGGCGAGGAAGGCCCGCGAGCAACGCGATGCGGATGAGGAAGGGGCCGGGGCGGTTCTCTGCGCGATCCGGCAGGCGCGAGGGGAGACGATCCGTGGCGCTGGCTGATTTCGAGGGCGCCGAGGATATCCGAAATGCCTGGCTGGCCGGTCTGGCGCCGGACCCGGCGCTGACGGTCAGCCAATGGGCGGATCGGCACCGGATCCTGTCCTCGCGCGCGGCAAGCGAGGCCGGTCCCTATCGCACCGCGCGCACGCCCTTCATGCGCGGGATCATGGATGCGCTGTCGCCGGCCAGTCCGGCGCGACGGGTGGTGTTCCAGAAGGCCGCGCAGGTGGGCGCGACCGAAGGCGGCAACAACTGGGTCGGCTTCTGCATCCACCGGGCGCCGGGGCCGTTTCTGGCGGTCCAGCCGACCGTCGATCTGGCCAAGCGCCTGTCGCAGCAGCGCATCGACCCGCTGATCGAGGAAAGCCCGGAACTGCGGGCACTGGTGATGCCGTCGCGGTCCAAGGACAGCGGCAATACCATTCTCGGCAAGCGGTTTCCGGGTGGGCAGTTGATCCTGACCGGCGCGAACAGCGCCGTCGGCCTGCGCTCGATGCCGGCGCGCTGGGTGTTTCTCGATGAGGTGGATGCCTATCCGGGCGATCTCGATGGCGAGGGCGATCCCATCGCGCTGGCCGAGGCGCGCACGATCAGCTTCGGGCATCGAAGCAAGCTGTTTCTGGCCTCGACCCCGACCGTGAAGGGCCTCTCGCGCATCGAGCGGGAATACGAGCTGTCGGATCAGCAGCGATACCATGTTCCCTGTCCGCATTGCGGCGCCCTGCAATGGCTGAAGTTCGAACGCCTGCGCTGGCAGCCGGGCCGCCCGGAAACCGCGCGTTATGTCTGCGAGCATTGCGAGGAACCGATCTCGGAGCGCCACAAGACCGAGATGATGGACGAGGCGAATGGCGCGACATGGCTGCCGACCGCCGAGCCGGAGATGCTGGAGCGGGCGCGGGCGGCGGGGATCGTCGGGTTTCATATCAGCGGCCTTTATTCGCCGCTGGGCTGGCTGAGCTGGTCCAAGATCGCGCAGGATTGGGAGCAGGCGGTCGGCAACGAGGCCGCGCTGAAGACCCTGAAGAACACCGTGCTGGGCGAGACCTGGCAGGAACGCGGCGAGGCCCCGGACTGGCAGCGCCTCTACGAGCGGCGCGAGGATTGGCATCTGGGCGAGGTGCCGCAGCGCGCGTTGATCCTGACGGCAGGCGCGGATGTGCAGCGCGACCGGATCGAGATAGACGTCTGGGGCTGGGGCGAGAACCTCGAGTCCTGGCTGGTCGATCATGTGGTGCTGGAAGGCGACACGGCGCGCGAGGAGGTCTGGGACGATCTGACCGGGTTTCTGGCCGAGACCTGGCCCCATGCTGGCGGCGCGCGCATGGCGCTGGCCCGGATGGCCATCGACACCGGCGACGGCGCGACCACGGATGCGGTCTATGGCTGGTGCCGGAAGATGGGGCACGGCCAGGTGATCGCGATCAAGGGTGTCGGCGGCTTTGACCGCTCCACCCCGGTGGACGGCCCGAGCTATGTCGATGTGACCGAGGGCGGGCGCAAGTTCCGGCGCGGGGTGCGGCTGTGGAAGGTCGCAGGCGCAGTGTTCAAATCCGAGACCTATCGTCTTCTGCGGCTTGTCGCGCCGACAGACGAGGACATCGCCGACGGCAGCGGCTGGCCCGCCGGTTTCGTGCATATCCCGAAGGGCACTACCGCGGAATGGACCAAGCAACTGACCGCCGAGCAGCTGATGACCATCAAGACCCGGCAGGGGTTCCAGAAGCTGGAATGGCAGCAGACCCGCGACCGCAACGAGGCGCTGGACTGCCGGGTCTATGCCCGCGCCTGCGCCTGGCTGATGGGCATGGACCGCTGGGACGGCGCCAAATGGGACGATCTGCGCGCACAGCTCATGCCCGGCACGAGTGATGCGCGCCCGGCCGGGCAACCGCATCGTCAACCGTTGAAACCGCCGCCGCCCCGCCCGTCGGGCTGGCTGGGCAAGAGACAAAGAGGAAGCTGGTTCTGATGGCCTGGACCGAGAGTGAACTTGACGCGCTGCGCCGGGCCTATGCCTCGGGCACCCTGCGGGTCAGCTATGATGGAAAGACCCTTGAATACGGCTCGGCCGCCGATCTGCTGAGCCGCATCCGCACCATCGAGGGCGAGATGGCGGCGGGATCGGGCCGGCCGCTGCCGGTGGCGGGCTTTGCCGGTTTCCATAGGGGCTGACCATGGCAGGACCGAAGGAGATCACCCCGGACGTGCGCTGGGGCCTGATGGATGCTGCCTTGTCGGTGGTTTCGCCACGCTCTGCCGCCCGGCGCTATGCCGCGCGGGTGGCGATATCAAACCTGCGGCGCGGCTATGAGGCCGCCTCAAAGGGGCGTGCAACGGCGGGCTGGAAAGCCGGTGGAACGGCGGCGGATGCGGAAATCGCCGCTGCCGGGGCCACGCTGCGCGACCGCATGCGCGATCTGGTGCGCAACAACCCCATCGCCGCGCAGGCGGTGCAGGTGCTGGTCAACAATATCGTCGGCACCGGCATCCGCCCCCGCGCCGCGACCCCCGATCCGGCGCTGAACAGACAGGTCGATGATCTGTGGCGGCGCTGGGCCAGCCGTTGCGACGATCATGGGCACACGGATTTTCATGGGGTTCTTTGCCTCGCCGTGCGCGAGATGATCGAGGGTGGCGAGGTCTTCGCGGTGGCCCGCTATCGTCGCGGCGCGCACGCGCGTGATCTGCGTCTGCGCATCGAACTGCGCGAGGCCGATCACCTCGACGCCGCGCGCTTCGACAACCGCGCCGATGGTTCCCGGATCAGCCAGGGGATCGAAACCGACCGGGACGGCCGGCGCATCGCCTACTGGATGTTTCCGGACCATCCCGGTCACAACGACCCCATGGTCAACCACCGCCTGGAATCGGTGCGCCTCAGGGCGCAGGACGTGGCGCATCTGTTCGAGCGCCAGCGGGTGCAAAGCCGGGGCGTCCCATGGGGCACCCCGGCCATGCGGGCGATCCGCGATGTCGATGACTGGCAGACCGCCGAACTGGTGCGCAAGAAGACCGAAGCCTGTCTGGTCGGCATCGTTTTTGGCGCCGATGAGGATCAGCAATCCATCGCCCCGGTGATCGAGGACGGGATGGGCAACCGGGTCGAGCAGTTCGAGCCGGGCCTGATCGCCTATGCCCGCGGCGGCAAGGACATCAAGTTCAACCAGCCGGCCTCGACGGCCGGCGTATACGAGTGGCACCGGACGCAGCTTCACATCATCGCCGCCGGCTTCCGGGTGCCCTATGCGATGATGACCGGCGATCTGTCGCAGGCCAACTTCTCGTCCACCCGCGCCGGCCTGAACGAGTTCCGACGCATGGTCGAGCAGATCCAGTGGCAGACCGTGATCCCGATGTTCTGCGAGCCGATCTGGCGCTGGTTCATCAAGGAGGCACAGTCGCAGGGCCTGCTGCCGGATGGCGTCGAGATCCCTGCGGAATGGGGGCCGCCGAAGTTCGAAAGCGTCAACCCGCTGCAGGATGTGCAGGCCGACCTGCTGGAGGTGCGCGCCGGCTTCTCGACCCTGCCGCAACAGATCGCGCGGCGGGGATACGACCCGGAGGAAATCCTCGCGGAATGGGCCGGTTTCGCGGCCAAGGCCGATGCAGCCGGCCTCGTCTTCGACAGCGACCCGCGCAAGGTCAGCAAGGCTGGCCTTGTGCAGACCACTGACCCGACCGCGCCGCCGATCGCCGGAAATCAGGAGTAAAACATGGAGAATGAGGAAATCCTCGACCTGCCCGTGATCGGGCGGGCCGGCACAATGCAATCCGTCGATGACGCCTCGCGCACATTCGAGGTTCTCTGGACCACCGGCGCGCAGGTGCGGCGCTATTCCTGGGCGCGCGACGAGGAGTTCGACGAGGAACTGGTCGTCTCGCCCAACGCGATGCGGCTGGAT
Source organism: Paracoccus aminovorans (assembly GCF_900005615.1). Taxonomy (NCBI): domain Bacteria; kingdom Pseudomonadati; phylum Pseudomonadota; class Alphaproteobacteria; order Rhodobacterales; family Paracoccaceae; genus Paracoccus; species Paracoccus aminovorans. The sequence goes on from NZ_LN832559.1 coordinate 132,874, forward strand.
CGCCTGAACGCCGGTGCGCCGTTCCTGAATTCGCATGCGTCCCACCGCCTGGCCGACATTCTCGGCGTGGTCGAGAATGGCTCGATCCGCATCGAGGGCGGCCAGGGCTTTGCCCGAATCCGCCTGTCGGAGCGCGATGAGGTCGAGCCGATCTGGCGCGACATCAAGGCCGGGATCATCCGCAATGTCTCGGTCGGATACCGTGTCCATCGCTTTGAGCGGGTGGCGAAAGCCGACCGCACCGATGGCGGCCAGCGCGCGCTCTATCGCGCGGTCGATTGGGAGCCGCTTGAAATCTCTGCCGTCGCCATCGGCGCCGATCCCGGCGCCGGCATGCGCGCCGGGATCGGGCCGAGTGACGCCCGGCAATTCCCCTGCGCGATCACCACGAAAGGACGAAACATGCCTGAAGACACCATTGCGGCGGGTGTTGATGAAACCCGCAACACCCCCGCCCCCGCGCAAACCCCTGCCATCCCGCAAGCCGCCCCGGCCGCGCCCGACGCGGAAAGCATCCGCGCGGAAGAACGCAGCCGCGTCAGCACCATCATGACGCTCTGCGCCCGGCATGATCTTGGCTCTGACCTTGCCAACGACCTGATCGCACGCGGCGTCTCGATCAATGCCGCCCGCGAGGCGGTTCTCGACGCGCTGGGCGATGCAAACCCGCTGGGCCGCACGGTCGAACTGGCCCCCGCGCAGGCGCGTGGCACCGGCGATGCCGCCTATCGCGATGCGGTTGCCGACGCGATCATGCACCGGGCGGCGCCGTCGCTGCATTCGGTGTCGCCGCAATCGCGGGAGTTCGCGTTCCGCAGCCTGATGGACCTGGCCCGCCATGCCGTCGAGCGCGCCGGCGTCAACACCGCCGCCATGCCCGATATGGAGATCGCGGGTTTCGCCATGGGCATGCGCTCGGCAGGCTACCACAGCACCGGAGACTTCCCGGCGATCCTCAGTAGCGTGGTCAACCGGACGCTGCGCGCGGCCTATGACGCCACCCCGCGCACCTTCGGGGCATGGTCCACGCGGGTGACGGTGCGGGATTTCCGGCCCGTTGACCGCCTGCAGATCGGCAACGCCCCCGATCTGGTCAAGGTGCCGGAAGGCGGCGAATTCACCTATGGCACCGCGACCGAGGGCAAGGAAAGCTATGCGATCGCCACCTACGGCCGCATTATCGGCTTCAGCCGGCAGATGCTGATCAACGATGACCTGCGCGCCTTTGACCGGGTCGTCCAGTCCTTCGGTGCCTCGGCCGCGAACCTTGAATCGGATATCCTCTATTCGATCCTGCTGTCGAACCCCGCCATGGGCGACGGAACCGCACTGTTCCATGCCAATCACGGCAACCTCGGCACTGCGGCGGCGATCACCGAGGAGTCCCTGACCGCAATGCTGCGCGCTTTCGCGGTGCAGAAGGATATCGACGGCCGAGCGATCACCGTTCTGCCGCGCAACATCATCGTGCCGCCCGGAAAACGCATGGTTGAAATCTACAAGCAACTCGCCGCGACCACGCCCGGCAGCACGGCCGAGGTGAATCCCTATTCGAACCGCTTCTCGGTGGTCGAGGAAATCCGGCTGGTGAATACCGCCGGTCCCGATCCGTGGTTCGCCGCGACCGATCCGGCCTTCGGCGCGGTTGAATACGCCTATCTGGCGGGTCAGGAGGGTCTCTATACCGAGCATCGGGTCGGCTTCGAGGTCGATGGCATCGAGTTCAAGGCCCGCCACGATTTCGGCGCCAAGGCCATCGACTGGCGCGGTCTCTACAAGAATCCCGGCCTCGCGTGATCTGACCCTCGACCCCGCGCGGGTCAGGGCAACAACACTTCATCTGGAGAAAGCCCATGAAAAACTTCATCGCAGCGGGCAACACGCTCACCATCACCGCCGAGGCGGATATCGCCTCGGGCGCAGGCGTTCTGATCGGCTCGATCTTCGGCGTTGCCACCGGCCCCATCGCCAATGGCGCGGAAGGCGTGATCAACCTCACTGGCGTCTATGATCTGCCGAAGACCGCGTCCCAGGCCTGGACGGTCGGCGCGCTGATCTACTGGACCGGAAGCGCCTGCACGAATGTCGCTTCAACCAACACGCTGATCGGCGTGGCGGTGCAGGCCGTCGGAGGAACGGCCAATGAGACGATCGGTCGGGTGCGCCTGAATGGCGCTGGCGTCACGGCCTGACCATGAATGCCTTTGCCGCCGCCGTGACCCGGATCTTCACCGATCCCCACATGGCGGTGGACGCGACATGGTTGCCGGGCGGGGTTCCGCCCGGCAGCACCATTCGCGCCATCCGCAAGGCACCTGACGAGGTGACCAGCTATGGCGGCGCGCGCATCTGGTCGGAAACCCTCCGCATCGATGTGATGGCGGCTGAAACCCCGTCGATCCAGCCCGGCGACCGCATCGTGATCGGCGTCGAGACCTTCGAGGTGCAGGGCGAGCCGATCCGCGACCGCGAACGGCTGGTCGTGACCCTCGATCTGAGGCCCGTATGAAGCTGCGCGCGGACATCACCAATATCGCCAGGCTGATGGCCGATGAGGTCAAGGCCGGCGAGAAGGCGGTGCATTTCGGGATCCGCGATGCCGGGATCGCGCTCAAGGACGCATGGCGGGGGCAGATCACCAGCGCGGGCCTCGGCCAGCGGCTGGCCCGGACCATCCGCTCGGAGATCTGGCCCAAGGGGCGGCACAGCATGAATGCCGCGTCGATGGTCTGGACCCGCGCCCCGGTGATCGTGAACGCCCATGACACCGGGCCGCTGATCCGCTCAAAGGGCGGGTTCTGGCTGGCGATCCCGCTTGAGGCAGCCGGAAAGAGCCGCAGCGGCAAGCGCCCGACGCCGGGCGAATGGGAGGCGCGCACCGGGCTGCGGCTGATCTTCGTCTATCGCCGAACCGGCCCCAGCCTGCTGGTCGCCGAGGCGCGGCTGACCAAGCACGGTCGGGCGGCCGTGTCCCGGTCCAGAACCGGGCGCGGCCTCGCCTCGGTGCCGATCTTTCTGCTGGTGCCGCAGGTCAGGCTGAAGAAGCGGCTGGATCTTGAAAAGCCGGCCAATGCCGCTCTGGCATCCCTGCCGGGCGCAATCGTCTCTCGTTGGGAACGCACATGACCACCAGGCGCGAAGAGGTTCTGTCGTCCCTGTTCACCCTCCTGCAGGGCATCGGCGGCGTCGTTGTGCAACGCAATGAGGTCCTGCCTGAGCGCATCCCCGCCGCCGGGCTGCTGATCCTGCGCGACGGAACGCCGGGCGAGGCGGAAGTGACCCTCTCGCCGCTGCGCTATCACTGGCAGCACCGGGCCGAGATCGAGGTCTTCATTCGCGGATCCTCCGGTCTGGAGCTGGCGTTTGACGCGCTGGCTGAACGGGTCGGGCAAGTGATCGCCGCCGACCGGACACTGGGCGGGCTTTGCGACTGGATCGAGACCGACGCGCCCGAACCTGCCGATCTGGCGGTCGAGGGCGCCCCGTCCATCAAGGCGGCGGTGCTGATCCTCACCCTGCATTACACCAGCAACGATCCGCTGGGTTGAGATGCGAACAAAGCAAGACCGGCGCGGAATCCGGCCTTGCCGCGCCGGTCCGCGCCGCGCCGCCGGTTGGGCGGATGTGCCTGTCTGATTCAGGCCGAATCCCCGGCCCGAATCGAACATCAGGAGAAAGAAATGAGCACCAGTCTTGCGATCGAAACCCCACCCCAGCCGGTCGTGTTCGAGAGGGAGGGAGAGGTTTTTGCCAGCAGCCGGGACGTTGCTGCCTTCTTTGGAAAGAACCACCGGGACGTGACGCGGGCAATCGACAACCTGATCGAGCAGGAGCCGGCATTGGTCAGGGATCCTCTGCAGGGCGCCGCGCCGGGGCACACGGGCGCCTACGACCGTCTGCCCATTTTTGCGCAGACGGTCCATGAGCGCGAAAACCCCAGTGGCGGCGCACCGATCCCGTCGCGGGCGTTCGACATGACCCGTGACGGCTTCACGCTGTTGGCCATGGGTTTTACCGGCGCCAAGGCCCTGAAATGGAAGCTGCGTTATATCGCCGCCTTCAATGCGCTCGAGCACGATCTGCGAAACCGCTCATCGGCAATCGACCTCAACGATCCGGCGCAGTTGCGCGCGCTGCTGCTCAGCTACAACGAGAAGAACGAGCAGCTTCAGGAGAAAGTGCAGGCGCTGCTGCCCGCACAGGAGAAGCTGGACCGGATCGCGCAGGCGGATGGGTCATTCTGCATCACCAACGCCGCCAAGCTTCTGCAGATGCGCCCGAAAGACCTGTTTCTCTGGCTGCAGGAAAATGGCTGGATCTACAAGCGCCCGGGCGGCGCGAGCTTTCTCGGCTACCACAGCAAGACCGCGACCAGCCTGCTCGAGCACAGGATCACCACGGTTTTGCGCGCCGATGGTTCGGAAAAGGTCACCGAGCAGGTGCGGGTGACCGCCAAGGGCCTCACCAAACTGGCCGCGTTGGTCAAGCCGCCATTGCAATAGCAGCGGGCTGCGATCAGCAACTTCCGTAATGGTTGCGCGAGAAACGGCAATATTCGCGGGCGACGCCCATCTGGATCATCTCGGCGGTGATATCGCGGCCATCGGGCAGGAAACACTGCCCGACATAGCGACCATAGCGGTCGATATCGCGGACCTGGCAACGCAGGGTCTTGCCCGAAATAAGCCCGCGCAATGCAGCCGTGGCGTCCGATCCACCGGGACGGTTCCATTCCGGTGCATCCAGACCCCAGACGCGGATGCGCCGCGAATGGCCGCTGAGCGTGAATGTATCGCCATCGATGATCTTGCTGACCCGCGCCTCAAGAATGGCCGGGCGCGTCGCATCGGCGACCACCGGCGGCGCCAGTGAGACAAACCCGATCAGGGTGGCAATGGCGATGAACAGGAATTGGCGACGCGTACTCATGGCCAGCCCATGCCCCGAGTTGAGGCCTGATGGCAAGTCCGTCGCCAGAAATCAGTTAATAGAGAGGAGTCCATCATGGCACGCGCCCAAGGTGCGCGGTCGCAACTCGCGGCTGCGTTCGAGACTGTTTATGGCACCGCCCCGGCCAGCGGATTCACCCGCCTGCCCTTCGCCTCCTCGACACTGAGCGCCGAGCAGCCGCTGCTCTCGTCCGAGCTGCTGGGCTATGGTCGCGATCCGCTGGCTCCGGTCAAGGATGCGATCACCGCCGATGGCGATCTGACCGTGCCGATCGACGCCGAGGCGTTCGGCTTCTGGCTGAAGGCGGCGTTCGGGGCGCCGACCACCACCGGCGCTGCGCCGGGGCCGTACACGCATGAATTCCGCTCAGGCAACTGGACGCTGCCCAGCATGGCGGTTGAGGTCGCCATGCCGGAAATCCCGCGCTTTGCCATGTATTCGGGCGTCATGGTCAACCAGCTCAGCTGGACCATGCAGCGTTCCGGCCTGTTGACCGCCAGCGCCCAGCTTGTGGCGCAGGGCGAGACCGTCGTCAGCACCTCGCAGGCCGGCACGCTGGCTGATCTGGACCTGATCCGCTTCGGGCATTTCAACGGCGCCATCACGCGCAATGGCACAGCACTGGGCAATGTGATCTCGGCCCAGATCACCTATGCCAACAATCTCGACCGGATCGAGACCATTCGTGCCGACGGCATGATCGACGGTGCGGACCCGTCCATCGCCGCGCTGACCGGCCAGATCGAGCTGCGCTTTGCCGATATGGTGCTGATGAACCAGGCCATCGCCGGCGGGCCGTGCGAATTGGAATTCGCATACACCCTGACCAGCGGCGAAAGCCTGACCTTCACCGCACATGCCGTCTATCTGCCGCGCCCCCGCGTCGAGATCAGCGGGCCGCAGGGCATTCAGGCCAGCTTCGACTGGCAGGCGGCGAAGGCCGCCAGCCCGGCGCGCATGGCAACCATCACCCTTGTCAACAACACCGAGGAATATTGAACCATGATCCGACTGAACATGACCACCGAGCCGCGCTGGATCGATCTGCTGCCGGGGCTGATGATCCGGGTCGCCCCGATCACCACATCCATCATGGCCGCCGCGCGCTCCGATGTCTCCCTCGATACCCTCGACGCGGATGCGCCGAAGGAAGTGCTGGCCGTGGCCATGGCGCAGGCCGTCGCCAGAATGGTGATTACCGAATGGTCGGGCGTCGGCGACGCCGAGGGCATCGACCTTCCGGTGACGCCCGAAGGCATCGACGCGCTCTTGAACATCTGGCCGGTGTTCGAGGCCTTCCAGGAAAAGGTTCTGGGCCCCTATCTGGTGCTGGATGCGGAAAAAAACGGCTCCGCGCCCTCGCCGAATGGCATTTCGGCGGGGGCGAGCGATATTGCGCAGCCTGCCCCGGACACTGCCCCGACTGCCCTGCCCGGCTGAACAGTCCCGAAACGCAAGAGGGCTGGCAGGTCTGGGATCTGGCCGGGAGGCTGAGCGGGCAGGTCCGGGCGATCCCCGGCGCGGTGCTGGGCTGGGACATGGGCACGGCGCTGGAAATGGGCCGCGCCCTTGGCATTGCACCGCTGGCGGTCGTGGAACTGCTGCCGGTGATCGAGGCGGAAATGATCCGCCAGACCAACCAGAAGATCGAGGAAGGCCGCCAGGATGGCTGAGAAAAAAGTATCCGTCCGGCTGGTGGCCGAGAACGGCCGGCAGGTCCGGGCGGAACTGGAGGGCGTCGGCAATGCTGGCGCCGCCAGCTTCCAGAAGCTGTCGAAGGAGGTGGACACGGCCGGCGTCATGTTGCGCCGCCTCGCCGGTATCGCGGCTGGCGCGCTCAGCATCCGCCAGGTCGCGCAATATGCCGATACCTGGACCGATCTGCGCTCGCGGGTCGATCTGGCGACCGGGTCGCAGGAGAAGGGCGCCGCCGTCATGGACCGGCTCGCGCAGATGGCGCGGCGCACATATTCGGGAATCGAGCAGACGACCGAAAGCTGGCTCTCGAACGCCACCGCCCTACGCGAACTCGGACTTTCCACCGCCGAGAGCCTCGATTTCACCGAGGCGCTGAACAACGCCATGGTGGTCTCGGGCGCAAAGGCCGAGCGCGCGGCCTCGGTCCAGAACGCGCTCTCGAAGGCGATGGCGCTGGGCAGCCTGTCTGGCGATAACCTGAACACGGTAATCCAGACCGGCGGCCGGGTGGCCGAACTGCTGGCTGCGGAACTCGGCACCACAGTTTCCGGCCTGCGGGTGATGGGAACGCAGGGCGCGATCACCGGCGAGGTGATCCGCACCGCGCTGGTCGGCAATCTGGAGCTGCTGCGCGAGGAAGCGGACTCCATGCCGGCCACCATCGGTGACGCGTTCACGCTGATCGGCAATGCGGCGCTGCAACTGGTTGGCAGCTGGGATCAGCTTCTGGGTGCCTCCTCCACCGTCGCCTCTGTGCTGATCCTTGTCGCGGACAATATCGAACGCCTCGCCTCGGTCGCAATTGCCTTCGCCGGCTTCATGGCCGGGCGCTGGGTGGCGGCTTTTGTCGCCGCCCGTGTCGCGAGTTTCTCGCTGTCGACGGCGCTGACCGTGCTGCGGGGGGCGCTGATCCGCACCGGCATCGGCGCGCTGATCGTGGCGGCGGGCGAGCTGATCTACCAGTTTTCCTCGCTGGTCAAATCAGTCGGCGGCATCGGCACGGCGTTCAAGCTGCTAGGCGATGTCGCAAAGGAGGTCGGCCAGCGCATCGTCCTGGCCTTCCAGGCATCGTTCGCGCTGCTCAATGCGGCCTGGGATGGCTATCGCGCCTATGTGTTCACGGTGCTCGACCTGATCGTGACCGGGGGCGTCACCGCCGTGGACCGATATGTTGCGGTCTGGCACGGCGGGTTTGAGGCGATCAAGGCGATCTGGGCATTGCTGCCGGATGCCATTGGCGATCTGGCGTTCAAGGCGGCGAACGGGTTGATCGCCGGGGTCGAGGCGATGCTGAACGGCGTCGTCACCCGGATCAACAGTTTCATCTCCGGCATCAACGCCGCCCTCGCCATGCTGCCGGAATGGGCTGTCGGCGAAGGCGGGGCGCAGATCGGCCTTCTGGACCCGTTCAGCATCGGGCGCATCGACAACCCGTTCGAGGGATCGGCATCTGATGCAGGTTCCGCCGCCGCCGAGGCGTTCAGCGCAGCCTGGGACAGGACATATATCGAACCGCCGGATCTGTTCGGCGATCTTGCCGATCAGGCCGCCGCGGCTGCCTCCGCCCATCTCGACGCTGCACAGGCGCTGGGCGCGGCGGCAGTTGCGCCGCAGGAAAGCTGGCAGGCGCTGAAGGATGCAGTCACCGCCTCGGGCGAGGATGGCGCGAGCGCTCTGGACGATGCCGCTGGCGCGGCCGAGCGGGTTGCCGGTGCCATGGATCGCGCCGGTGGCGCTGCGGGCCGGGTCGGTGCGGCTGGCAAGAAAGCCGGCGAAGACACTACAAACGGCGCGGAACAGGCGAAACAGGGCTGGGATGCGGTTATCGCCCCGCTCTCCGACTATGCCCAGAAGGCCCGCGACATCAGCGGTGATATCGGCAACGCGCTGGTCGGAGCGTTCCAGAGCGCCGAGAATGCGGTCGGCGAGTTCGTGAAGACCGGCAAGCTGAACTTCCACGACCTCGTGACCTCGATGCTGGCCGACATGGCGAAGCTGGGCGCGCGCCGGTTCCTGCTCGGGCCGCTGGCCGGGATTCTGTCGGGCTTCATGCCGGGGCTGAATGTGCCGATCCTCCATGCCGGCGGCATGGTCGGCGGTGCAGCGCCGTCTCGCATGGTCTCGGCCATGGCCTTCGCCAATGCGCCCCGGATGCATTCCGGCGGCTGGGCCGGGCTGCGCTCGGACGAGGTGCCGGCGATCCTGCAGAAGGGCGAGCGGGTGCTCTCGCGCCGCGAAGCGGCGGGTTACGGGGGCGGCGTCACCATCAACATCAACGCCCGCGATGCCGAAAGCTTCCGGCAGTCGCGAGCACAGATTTCGGCCGATATCGCGCGGGCCGTCGCCATGGGAAGGAGAGGGATGTAATGACTTTTCACGATATCCGGTTCCCGGACAATATCAGCCGCGGCGCGCGCGGCGGCCCGGAACGGCGCACGCAGATCGTGGAACTGGCCTCCGGCGACGAGGAACGCAACGCCAGCTGGGCCAACTCGCGCCGCCGCTATGACGTCTCCTATGGCATCCGCCGCGCCGACGATCTCGACGCCGTGGTGCAATTCTTCGAGGCCCGCAACGGGCGTCTGCACGGCTTCCGCTTCAAGGATTGGGGCGATCATAAATCCTGCAAGCCATCGGCGGTGGTGACGCACCAGGACCAGTTGCTCGGGACCGGCAACGGAACCGCAACGGCGTTCCAGCTTGTGAAGCGGTATGCCTCCGGGGCGCAGTCCTGGACCCGCTCGATCACCAGGCCGGTCGCAGGCAGCGTCAGGCTGGCGCTGGGCGGCGTCGAGCAGCTTTCCGGCTGGTCGGTCGATACGACGACCGGTGTCGTTACATTCGGAACCGCACCCGCCGCTGGCGTCACCGTCCGCGCGGGGTTCGAATTCGACGTGCCCGTCCGCTTCGACAGTGACACGCTCGACGTCACCCTCGATATCGAGCGGCTCGGCTCGATCACCTCCATCCCGCTCGTGGAAATCCGCCGATGAAATCGCTGTCCCCTGCCCTGCAGGCGCATCTGGACGATGGCACCACCACGCTGGCCTGGTGCTGGAAGATCACCCGCGCCGATGGCCAGAGCTTCGGTTTTACCGATCATGATTGCCCGCTTGCCTTCGGCGGCACGGACTATGAGCCGGAAAGCGGGCTTTCGGCATCCGAGATCCGGGCCGGCTCGGATCTGTCGGTGGATTCCCAGGATGCGCAGGGAGCGCTGACCTCGGGCCGGATCACCGAGACCGATATTCTGGACGGGCGCTGGGACAACGCACTGGTCGAGGTCTGGCGGGTGAACTGGAACGCCCTCGGCCAGCGGGTACTGATCCGGCGCGGCGCCATCGGCGAGTTGCGGCGCGGGCGCATGTCCTTCGTCGCCGAGGTGCGCAGCATGGCGCATGTGCTGGGTCAGACGGTCGGCCGGGTCTATCAGGGCACCTGCGATGCGGCACTGGGCGACAGCCGCTGCGGGGTGAACATTGCCGCCGCCGCTTATCGCGGCACCGGCGCGGTGGTCGATCCGATCCGCGACGGCGCCTTCACCGCCTCCGGCCTCGGTGGCTTCGCCAGCGGCTGGTTCAGCTTCGGTCATCTGGAATGGACGAGCGGCCCGAACAGCGGTCGGCTGGCCGAAGTGATGCTGCACGAGATCGCCTCCGGCGTGGTCACCATCACCCTGCTGGAAGCGCCTGTGCGCGCGGTCGCGGGCGGCAATGCCTTCACCATCCGCGCCGGCTGCGACAAGCGCAGCGCGACCTGCGCGGCCAAGTTCAGCAACATCGCCAACTTCCGCGGCTTCCCGCATATCCCCGGCCAGGACGCGGTTGTCCGCTACGCCACGGCGGATGGCGGGCACGAGGGGGCGGTGCTGTGAGAGGCGCGGCAGTTGTTGCACCGTATGCAGCATCTGATGCCCGGCCCGCCGATGCCCGATCCGTGATCGCCGCCGCGCGCGGCTGGCTCGGCACGCCCTATCACGATCAGGCCAGCGTCAAGGGCGTCGGCTGCGACTGCCTCGGGCTGGCGCGCGGCATCTGGCGCGAAGTGGTCGGAAGCGAGACGCTGCCGGTGCCGCCCTACAGCCGCGACTGGGGCGAGATCGGCAGCCGCGAGGTGCTGGCCGAGAATGCCGGCCGGGTGATGATCCGCATCGACCCGGCCGAGGCCGGGCCGGGCGCGGTGGTGCTGTTCCGCATGCGCGCGGGCGCCATCGTCAAGCATGTCGGCATCCTGACCGGCGAGGGCACATTCGTCCATTCCTATGAGCGGCTCGGGGTGATCGAAGAACCGCTCACCATCGCATGGCGGCGGCGCATTGCCTTCGCCTTCCTGTTCCCGCGCCCGGCGCCCGGCCTGCACAAGAAGAAGACCTGACTCATGGCAACCATCCTTCTCGGCGCGGTCGGCACCGCCATCGGCGGCGGCTTCGGCGGCACGATCCTCGGCCTCTCCGGCGCTGCGATCGGCGGCATGATCGGCTCCGGCATCGGCTCGATGGTCGACAGCTGGATCGTCTCGTCCCTGACGCCCGGCCAGCGCATCGAGGGCCAGCGCATGGACAGCCTGCGCATAACCTCGGCGACCGAAGGGGTGGTGATCCCGCGCCTCTATGGCCGCATGCGCATCGGCGGCAATATCATCTGGGCGACCGACTTCCGCGAGGAAACCAATGTTCACCGCCAGGGGGGCGGCAAAGGCGGCGGGCAGAAGGTCACCACGACCGAGTACCTCTACTATGCCAGTTTCGCGGTCGCGCTCTGCGAAGGCACGATCACCGGCATTGGCCGCATCTGGGCTGATGGCGAGATCGTGGACCTCAGTGAGGCGACGTGGCGCTGGTATCCGGGCAGCGAGGCACAGGCCCCAGACCCCTTCATCGCGGCGAAGATGGGGGTGGGGAACACGCCTGCCTATCGCGGCACCGCCTATGTGGTGTTCGAGGAACTGCCGCTGGCGCGCTTCGGCAACCGCCTGCCGCAACTGTCCTTCGAGGTGTTCCGGCCTCTGGACGATGCCGACACCGCCGAGGGGCTGGTGCCCGCGGTCACCATTATCCCGGCGTCGGGAGAATGGTCCTACGCAACCCAGATCGTGCGCAAGGCCGGGGACGGCGACAGCGCGGCCGAGAATGTCAACGCCATGGCCGGAACCGCCGACATGGTGGTTTCGCTGGACCGGCTGGAAGCCATGGTGCCAAAGGTCGAAAGCGCCTCGCTGGTGGTGTCCTGGTTCGGCGACGATCTGCGCGCCGGAAGCTGCACGATCCGCCCGAAGGTCGAAATGGCGCAGAAGAACACCACGCCTGCCTGGAGCGTCAACGGCGTGAGCCGCGGCGATGCGCTGGTGGTCAGTCAGGACGATCAGGGGCGGCCGATCTATGGTGGCACGCCAGCGGATTTCTCGGTGCTGCAGGCCATGCGCGAGATGAGGGCGCGCGGGCTCAAGGTGACCTTTTATCCGTTCCTGATGATGGATGTCCCGGCCGGCAACACCCTGCCGGATCCCTGGTCCGACTATGCCGCGGCCATCGGCCAGTCGGTGCTGCCGTGGCGCGGCAGGATCACCTGCTCACCTGCGGCCGGTTTCGCCGGGACCGTGGACAAGACCGCCGCCGCCGCGGTGCAGGTCGATGCCTTCTTCGGCAATGCCCAGCCCTCGGATTTCGCAGTCAGCGGCGACAGCGTGACCTGGACCGACGGGCCGGATTGGGGCTTCCGGCGCATGATCCTGCATTACGCCCATCTCTGCGCGGCGGCGGGCGGGGTTGATGCCTTCCTGATCGGATCCGAAATGCGCGGGCTGACCTCGATCCGATCCGGGGCATCGACCTATCCGGCGGTTGCCGCGTTGCAATCGCTGGCCGCTGCCGTCCGCTCGATCCTCGGGCCGGGCACTAAGATCAGCTATGCCGCCGATTGGTCGGAGTATTTCGGGCACCACCCGGGCGATGGCTCGGGCGACGTGTTCTTCCACCTCGACCCGCTCTGGGCGGATGCCAATGTCGATTTCATCGGTATCGACAATTACATGCCGCTTTCCGACTGGCGCGATGGCTGGGAGCATCTCGATGCGCTGGCATGGCCGTCAATCTACGACCGCGCCTATCTGCAATCGAACATTGCCGGCGGCGAGGGCTTCGACTGGTACTATGCCAGCGAGGGCGACCGGATCGCGCAGAACCGCACACCGATCGAGGACAGCATCACACCGGGCGCCGGCGGCAAGGTCATCACCGCGATGCCTGTTGCAGCACCCGGCATCAGCCAAAGTCCCGGCACCAGTTTCACCACCACGGTGCCATATCGGAGTGTCAGCATCACCCTATCCTGCCGGGTCCAGTTCCCGGCCCTGATCGCGGACGGCATTGTTTTCGAGATCGGCAACCTGAGCAGCGGCATGTTCTTCGGCCTGGCTGGCGGGCAGTTGATCCTGCACGAGATTTTCTCGGCCATCGGACAGACCAGGACGGCCTCGACCCCTGCCGCCTCGCTCGCTGGCAGGACCGCCGATCTGGTCGCATGGTTCGACATGGCAAGCGGCGAGATCGGCTTTGCTGTCGACGGGAATGTCGCGGCCACGGCAAGCTTCGGCGGGTCCGTATCCGGCACATGGGCCGCCAACAACGGCGCAGGATATGGCCTTGCCAACGGCCCGGTGTCGGGGTCCAGCACCGTCACGACAGCACTCCCCTGGCCGGGAGCGCTGGTCAGCAATCTCAGCATATGGTCGGGCGCGATCCCGAGTTTCGCGACCTTGCCCGCGGTGGCACCCGAGCCGTGGATCTTCCGCTACAAGGACATCCGCGGCTGGTGGTCAAACCCGCATCGCAACCGCCCAGGCGGGATCCCCGCAGCGTCCCTGACCGCATGGCTGCCGCAGTCGAAGCCGATCCGGTTTACCGAACTCGGTTGCCCGGCCGTGGATCGCGGCCCCAACCAGCCGAACGTGTTTCATGACCCGAAATCCTCGGAATCCTTCGTGCCCTGGTTCTCACGCGGCTGGCGCGACGATGCCGTCCAGCGAGCCTATCTGGAAGCGACCTACCTGTTCTGGGGTGACGCCGAAAACAACCCGGTCTCCACCGAATATGCCGGCCGCATGGTCGAGGTGGCGGAATGCGCGGCATGGACCTGGGATGCCCGGCCTTATCCGTTCTTCCCTCAACTCGGGGACATATGGGCGGATGGCGACAACTGGCGGCTGGGGCACTGGCTGACCGGGCGGCTGGGCGCGGTGTCGCTGGCGGCGCTGGTGCGCCACCTCTGCCTGCGCGCCGGCATGCCCTCGGCGTGGATCGATGTCTCGGGCCTGACCGGCGCTGTCGATGGCTATGTGATCTCGGCGCTGGAATCGCCCCGCACCTCGATCACCATGCTGGCGCGGCATTTCGGCTTCGATGCCGTCGAGAGCGAGGGGCGCATTCGCTTCGTCATGCGCGGCAGCGCCCCGGTGGCGACCATCGCCCCGGACGACATGGTATCCTCGGGCGCGGGCGACGTCATGGAACTGACCCGGGGCCAGGAGACTGAACTGCCGCAGGCCCTGAAATGGCAGGTGGCGCGCGCGGACGAGGATTATGACGGCATCACCGTCGAATCCCGCCGCATCACCGTGGATGCCACGCGCGTCGCCTCCGACAGTTTCCCGGTCGCGGTGCCGCCCGAGGAAGCCGACCGGCGCTGCCGCCGGGCGCTGATGGAGGCATGGATCGGCCGCGAGACCGGAGCCTTCAGCCTGCCGCCCTCGATGCTGGCGCTGGATCCCGGCGATGTCATCGCGCTGGATCACGACGGACGGCTTGCCGAGATGCGCATCCTCACGGTTTCCGATGCCGAGGCCCGCAGCATCGAGACCATCCGCCAGGACCGGGATGCCTATGACCTGCCGCCCGGAAGCCCTCGCCCGGCTGCGCTTGCCCGGCCGGTCGTGTTCGGTGCGCCGCTGGTCGAGCTTCTGAACCTGCCGCAACTGCGCGAGGATGTCGCGCCACACCACCCGCTGATCGCCACCCATGCCCGCCCCTGGCCGGGCCAGATGGCGGTGTTCCGCAGCCCCGAGGCTTCCGGCTTCGAACTGCTGACCACAGTCAGCACCCGGGCGCGCATGGGCGAACTGGTGGCCGATCTCCATGCCGGCCCGACCTCTCGGTTCGACTACGGCAACTCGGTCTATCTCGACCTGCTGTCAGGCACCCTCGAGAGCATCACCGACCTGCGCCTGTTCGCTGGCGAGAACGCGCTCGCCGTCGCGCAGCCAGGCGGCGGCTGGGAGATCCTGCAATTCGGCGCCGCCGAACTGATCGCCCCCGGCCGATATCGGCTCTCGCGCCTGCTGCGTGGTCAACGCGGCACGGATGCCGACATGGCAGCCATGGTACCGGCAGGGGCGCGGGTGGTGGTGCTGGACGCAGCGCTGGCACCGCTGCCGGTGAACGAGGCCGATATGGGACTGCCGTGGAACTGGCGCATCGGTCCCGCATCACGCCCGGTCAGCGACGACAGCTATCTGGCGCAAGCCTTCACGCCCCGCGGCACGGGCCTGCGTCCGTTCGCGCCCGTGCATGTCGCGCAGCCGTGGCGGCGCGCGCGGGTTCCGGGCGATCTGACCATAAGCTGGGTGAGGCGTGACCGCTCGCTCGCCGCCGACAGTTGGAATGCGGCCGAGATCCCCATGTCCGAGGCTGGCGAGGCGTGGCAGGTCGAGATTCTCGACGGGGCAACCGTCAAGAGATCCTTCCAAGTTGCCACCACCAACGCGCTCTACACCGCGGCGCAGCAGAGCGCTGATTGGGGCGCGCCGCTCGCCCCCGGTGCGTCCCTCGATATCCGCATTGCCCAGATCGGGCAGGCGTTCGGTGCCGGGGCGGCCCCCGTCACCACCCTCTGGTTCTAAACAGGAGACAACCCATGCCTGACACCACAGCGCATCTCGCGCTGCCGTTCATCATGGCCGCGCAGGCCCAGAAGCACGTGACCATGAACGAGGCGCTACGACTGCTCGACGGCATCGTGCAGCTATCCGTTCTCGACCGCGATCTGACCGCGCCGCCGGCAAGTCCGGCCGAAGGCGACCGCTATATCGCAGCCAGTGGCGCGACGGGCGCGTGGGCTGGCTGGGACCGCAGCATCGCCTACTGGATCGACGGCGCCTGGATGCGGATCCTGCCGAGCGCCGGCTGGATGGCCTGGATCGAGGACGAGGCGCAGGCGATCGTCTGGACCGGATCGGCGTGGATCCCGGTTGTGGATGCCATGGGCTTCATCGCGCAGGCAGCCTCGGTCGCCGTGGCGCGGGAGGCAAATGGCGCGACCACCGGCATGGCGGTGCGGGAAGAAACCCTCTCCGGCCTTTCCGGGGCCAGCCGGGACTCGACCATCGTGATCCCCAACCGTGCCATCGTTCTCGGTGTATCCGTGCGGACCGTGACCGCGGTGTTGGGGGCCAGCTCCTTCGACTGCGGCATCAACGGCGAGCCCTCGAAATTCGGCGGTTCGCTCGGTGTGGCCGTGGGCAGCAGCAATATCGGCGTCATCGGGCCGACGGCCTTCTATGCCGACACGCCCGTGCGGCTGACAGCCAATGGCGGCAGCTTCACCGGCGGCGCGGTGCGCATTGCCATCCATTACCTGACCTGCGGCCTGCCGGGTTGAACCCATGGGAGAGAACTTCATGGATACCATCCGCGAATGGTGGGGCGCGATCATGGCGGCGACCGGCCTTGGCATCTGGCTCGTGCGGCTTGAGGGCAGCAGCAAGACCGCCCTGCGCGAGGTGGCGCGGCTGGAAAAGCAGCTCGACGCCGACCGCCAGGCGATTTCCGAGACCCGCAAGGAACAGAACGAGATGCTGCGCGAGATGCGCGCCGACATCAAACGCCTGCTGGAACGCAGCGGACCCGCCCGCGACTGACCGACGCCCAACCCGACCATCCACCCACCCCGCCAGCGCGCGGGGTTTTTGCATTGGAGAACAGCATGCCTGTGGCGAAAGAAACCATCGAACACGTCAAGCGCTGGGAGGGCCTGCGGCTGGAGGCCTATCCCGATCCCGGCAGCAAGGACGGCACCCCCTGGAGCATCGGTTACGGGCACACCTCGGACCGCTTCATGACAGTCCACAAGGGCCTGAAGATCACCGAGGCACAGGCCGAGGCCGCGCTGGAGCACGATCTGGGCGAGGCCGAGGATATCCTGCGCCGGCTGGTCAAGGTGCCGCTCACCGATGGGCAAAGGGCGGCGCTGACCAGCTTCGTCTTCAACATCGGCGAGGGGCAGTTCGCTGGTTCCACCCTGCTCAGAAAGCTGAATGCCGGCGATCATGATGCCGTGCCCGATCAGCTTGCGCGATGGGTCTATAATGACGGCAAGAAGATGACCGGGCTGGTCAACCGCCGCGCGGCCGAGATCGGCCTGTGGTCGAAGGGCAGTTTTGTCTCGTCGCGCACGGTCGAGGCCGCAGTCCCGCCCCTGGTCGAAAAGCTGGTCACGCCGGAAGTGCTGACAGCGGCGGGCGGCGCGCTTGCCGGGCTGACCGGGACGCTGCAGGGCGACGGGCCGGTCTCCTTCGCGCTGGCAGCGCTGATCGTCATGGCCGGGGCCTGGGTGCTGTTCCGGCTGATCAGGCGGGCCTCGTGATGCTGGCCCGCTTCAAGTCCTGGCTGGCCATCGCCGCCGCCGCCATCCTGTTCATCCTCGGCGCGCGGCGCAGCGGCGAGAAGGCCGGGCGCGCCAACGAACGCCTCGAAAATCTGGAAAGGACCAATGATGCGCGTCAAAGGATGCTCGATGCCGCCAGCCGCCGCCCTCATGATCGCGATGCTCTCGCTGAGCGGCTGCGCGACGGAAAGTTCTGACAACGCCCCCTGCCCGCCCGTGGTGGAATACAGCACCGCCGAGCAGACCCGCGCCGCGGCCGAAGTCGAGGCCCTGCCGGAAAGTGCGGTGCTGGTACGAATGATGAGCGATTACGCCGTACTGCGTGATCAGGCACGGGCCTGCAGGTGATAGCCGGGCCGGGCACAGCCCTGCGGGAAGCGCCAAACACCTCGACCACAGCATCATGCCCGGCCCGGTTCACGGCTTCACGGTTTCAAAAAGCGGCAGGGATTCGCTGCGCGGGCATGGTCGCATGAGCAGACCACCTCTGTCGCGCATCAAAACAGGCACAGTTGGGCCCCCTGGACAGTGCCAGACATACCGCAGGTCATCCTACCGCCGAACGTCATAAAGGGCGGAAACCGGACGGCCCGCGTGAAGCGATCGCGCTGGTTGCGTTAGGCACAAGCAGACAGCCGTTGCGACCGCCAGACAGCCGCACAGGGACATGGCCGAGCCGGACATCCGGCCAGCTCGACAACGGCGTGGTGACGGCTGGCGCGGGCACAACCGGATGCCTCGGCTTGCGTTTTCCGCCAAAGCGTGCTTTGTGCACGTCTCTGCCCGGGGCATTGCGGATTAAGGAAAGCGATGCGCCAAGAATGGGCCAAAAAGCCGCCCGGCACCGAATAGATGGAACTGTGGTCTACAGCATTGGGCCCGATGGTATCATCTTGCATGCGTGTGCCGGGCTTTATGCTGTTGCCCAAGGGTATGCAGCGCCGCAGGATACACGCGTGTTCGGAACGCAAGACGCATGATCCAGATGGTCAGCGCCAAGAATGAGGGACGCCCATGACTCAAGACCCGCAGGATCCGCAGGCCGACACATCCGAGGTCGAACCGATTCCCGAACCGGAAGGCGAGACAGAGATCATTCAGACCGATTATGACATCGGTCAGGACAATTTCAGCGGCTCTGTCGCGCTGGAACTGGACATCCACAAGGTCGTGTTCACGGCCTCTGCCGTCGCGATCATGATGTTCACCTTCCTGACGCTTGCCTTTCAGAACGATGTCGAGCCGATCTTCGTGGGCCTGCGCGACTGGCTGACCGGCAATCTCGGCTGGTTCTTCCTGCTGTCTGGCAACATCTTCGTGCTGGTCTGTCTGGGGCTGATCGTGTCGCCCTTGGGCAAGATCCGCCTGGGCGGGCCGGATGCGACGCCCGATTTCGGCTATGTCGGCTGGTTTTCGATGCTGTTCGCAGCCGGGATGGGCATCGGGCTGATGTTCTATGGCGTGTCGGAACCGCTGTCGCATTATTCGGCGGCCTTTGGGGGTGTTTCGGTCGGTGAAGATGGCGCCCGCACGGACTGGGCGCCGCTGGACGGGGCCGAGGGTGACGCGGTCGAGGCACGCCGGCTGGGCATGGCGGCCACGATCTTCCACTGGGGCCTGCACCCTTGGGCGATCTATGCCGTGGTGGCGCTGGCGCTGGCCCTTTTCAGTTACAACAAGGGTTTGCCTCTGACGCTGCGTTCGGCCTTTTACCCGATCTTTGGGGAACGTGTCTGGGGCTGGCCCGGCCATATCATCGACATTCTGGCGGTGCTTGCGACAGTCTTCGGATTGGCAACCTCACTCGGGATCGGCGCACAGCAGGCTGCGGCAGGGCTGAACTTCCTGTTCGGGCTGAGCACGAGCAATTCGATGCTGATCCTGCTGATCATCTTGATCACGCTGGTGGCCATCGTGTCGATCATCCGGGGGCTTGAAGGTGGGGTGAAGGTGTTGTCCGAGGTAAATATGGGCCTCGCGGCGCTGCTGTTGCTGTTCATCATCCTGGCCGGGCCGACACTGGCAATCTTTACCGGGTTTTTTGACAACTTGCTGGCCTATGGCCGGCACCTGCCAGCGCTGTCGATGCCCTTCGGGCGCGACGACACCAATTTTGCAGGAGGCTGGACGGCCTTCTATTGGGCCTGGTGGATCAGCTGGTCGCCTTTCGTGGGCATGTTCATCGCCCGCGTCAGCCGTGGGCGCACCGTGCGAGAATTCCTGATCGCCGTCCTGATCGTGCCGACATTGCTGTCGGTCCTGTGGATGACCGCGATGGGCGGCACCGCCATCGGGCAGGTTGTCAATGACGGCTATACAGCTGTGCAGGATGCTGCGCTGGAACTGAAGCTGTTCCAGATGCTGACGCAACTGCCGTTGACCGCCATTTCGTCCTTCATCGGCATCGTGCTGGTGGTGGTATTCTTCATCACCTCGTCGGACTCGGGTTCGCTGGTGATCGACACCATCGCGGCAGGTGGCAAGACCAATGCGCCGGTCATCCAGCGCGTGTTCTGGGCCAGCTTCGAAGGCGCGGTCGCCATCGCACTGCTGCTGGGCGGGGGCCTTGCGGCCTTGCAGGCCATGGCGGTGTCCACGGGCCTGCCCTTCACCTTCGTGCTGCTGGCGGCCTGCTATGCCGTCGTGCGCGGGCTGATGAACGAGCCGCGCTGATCCGGCCCTTTCCGGCGCTGCACTATCGCGGTGCCGGACAATCGGCGGGCCCGGCTCGGCGGCCTGTCGGGAAAATACCCTTTGAAGCCACGCTCCCGCTCTGATCTTGTCGCGATCATACCGCTGCCGGAGCCTGCCGATGACGACGCCCCAGATCCTTGTCTTTGCGATCCTGGCCACCATGATGGTCCTATTCCTTTGGGGGCAGTTCCGCCATGACATTGTGGCGCTGCTGGCGCTGATGGCCTGCGTCGTGACGGGGCTTGTCCCCGCCGAAGACGCCTTTTCCGGGTTCGGTCACCCGGCAGTGATCACGGTGGCCTGCGTTCTGATCCTGAGCCAAGGCCTGCAGAATACTGGTGCCGTGGACTGGCTGTCGCGCGCGGTCCTGCCCGCCAGGGCGGGGCGGCTGACCAGCATGGCGGCGCTGATGGGACTAGGCGCGCTGCTGTCGGGGTTCATGAATAACGTAGGCGCCATGGCGCTGCTGATGCCGGTTGCGGTGCAGTTGTCTGGCCGGCTGGCCCTGACGCCGGGCCAGGTGCTGATGCCGCTGGCCTTCAGCACCATCCTGGGCGGCATGACGACGCTGATCGGCACGCCGCCCAACCTGATCGTTTCCGGCTTTCGCGCCGAGGCGGGTGGCAGCCCCTTTTCCATGTTCGACTTTGCGCCCGTAGGCGTGGCAGTGGCCGTGGCGGGCGTGGCCTTTGTCGCGCTGGCGGGCTGGCGCCTTGTTCCGGCGCGCAAGGCCGCGGGGGCCGAGGGGTTCGAGACCGGCACCTATCTGACCGAAGTGCGCGTGCCCGAGGGCAGCAAGGCGGTCGGCATGACCCTGCGCCAGTTCGAAAACGAGATCGAGAACAGCGAGACGCAGATCGTGGGCTTGGTGCGCAACGAGGTGCGCATGACCGCCCCCCACGGCGGACGGCGCATCCGCGCGGAGGATATCCTGATCCTCGAGGCAAATGTCGAAACCCTAGCCAAGGCACTGTCGGCCTTGGGCATCAAGCTGGAGGAGCAGGGATCATCCTCGGGCGACCAGAGGCAGGAGGACGAGCCAGAGGCGAAGGTGACGGACACAGAGAGTGGCGAGGATAAACCAGAGCTTCGACGGGACGAGGATATCGTCCTGCGCGAACTGGCCGTGCTGCCCGGATCGAGCATTGTCGGGCGGTCGGCCAGCGATCTGCGGTTGCGCACGCGCTATGGTCTGAACCTTCTGGCGGTCTCGCGCGAGGGGCATCCGCCCCGGGCGCGGCTGCGGACGATCAGCCTGAGATCGGGCGACCTGCTGCTGATGCAGGGCCCAGCCGAGGTGATGGCGGATTTCATCGACGACACCGGCTGCGTGCCGCTGGGGGAACGCCATCTGCGCATCCCCGACACGCGCCTGGCCATCATCGCCGGGGCGATCATGCTGGGGTCGGTGGGGATCGTCACCGCCGGGTTGCTGCCCGCGGCGGCGGCTTTCACGCTGGGGGTCATCGCGTCGATGCTCCTGCGGACCGTGCCGCCGCGGCAGGTCTATACCGCGATCGACTGGCCAGTGATCGTTCTTCTGGGCGCCCTGATGCCGGTGGCGGGGGCGATGGAGGTGACGGGTGCCGCCGATGTGCTGGCGCGGCTGCTGGTGGACACGGTCGCGCAGGGCAATGCCATCGCGGCGCTGGCGGTGGTGCTGGTCACCACGATGTTCCTGTCCGATGTGATGAACAACGCGGCCACTGCCGCCGTGCTGTGCCCGATTGCCATGGGCATCGCGGCCACGCTGGGCGTCAATTCCGACAGCTATCTGATGGCGGTGGCAATCGGCGCATCCTGTGCTTTCCTGACCCCGATCGGGCACCAGAACAACACTCTGATCCTGGGCCCCGGCGGGTTCCGCTTTGGCGACTACTGGCGACTGGGCCTGCCGCTGGAGGTGCTGGTGGTCGCGGTGAGCATCCCGCTCCTACTCATAGTCTGGCCGCTATGAGCGCGTGATCGCGCGTGTAGCCTGCTTGGCTTCGTCAAGCCCCTACGATGGCACGGTCATGACACCGCTTCCCATCAGGACCGTCGCCGGACCTAAGTGGTCTGGAGCCGGCCTGATCACGCCCCGGCCGGCAACGCCAGACTGACTATCGTGATCGAAGGCGCCGTGGAACGGGTGCAAAAATCATCAGTCATGTGGGTCAGGTGACGCCTGCCCTCTGCAGGCACGCCAACAAAGGCCGAGTGCACAATGACGATCCCGACAGAGGCCTCCACGACGCTGATCACAGGCATTCAAACCATCACACCTCTTCCCTGCTCTTTGCCCAACTGTCCGCTTACAGTGGCTCGACAATGAAGGTTGGAGCGGCCGCTCTGGGCCGTTCGTACGTCGACAGGCGGTGTCAGCGCCGCTCGTCATCGTCCCCGAAACCGGATGACATTATCACCGCGCATGAAGGCGACGGCGCCTTCTTCCTCGATTGCCTGGATAGCGGCGTTTCTTGCCTCCTTGTCGGAGGCGAACTGATCGTCCCAAACGTGGCTGGTGCCATCCTGGTCGACGACCTCAAGCATCCAGTTCTGATCCGTTTCAGCACGGTAGATTTCGATGGAGAAAGGATGGCCGTCGATGATGACACGCTGGCTTTTGCCCGACGTGACTATGTTCGGTTCTTCTTCGATCATCTGGTGGACCCCGGCTTGTCGGTATCTGTCCAGTATGCGCCTACCGTCAGCCGGGTCAATCGCCTGCAGCGACGCGGTCTCGCCGCCGTTTCCCCATGCAGCCCGTTTTTGTTGAGTTGGTGTTGAGTCGTCGGGGAACGGCAAAAAGCCCCGCGGTAATGCGGGGCGTAAGGCTTTGTTATCGCGTGTTTTATTGGTTGCGGGGACAGGATTTGAACCTGTGACCTTCAGGTTATGAGCCTGACGAGCTACCGGGCTGCTCTACCCCGCGCCGATTGCATCGCTTTTGCGTTGCTTTTGGTCGTCTTGAGAGATGTCTCGCTTCTTTTCAGGTCTGGCGGTGACCTACTCTCCCACGTCTTGAGACGCAGTACCATTGGCGCGACGGCACTTAACGGCCGAGTTCGGGATGGGATCGGGTGTTTTGCTCGTGCTTTGGCCACCAGACCGGAAAAGGAGCGAGATCGGCGTTATCCCGAAGGATGATTTTGTCCAAGGATGCTTTTGGAGGAAGGCGATACGCCTTGCTTGCCTGGGCAAACAAAGGTCTGTCTTCTTCCGGATCAAATCAAGCCAATCGAGCCATTAGTACCGGTCAACTGAACGCATTGCTGCGCTTACATCTCCGGCCTATCGACGTGGTGGTCTTCCACGGCTCTCAAGGGATACCTTGTTTTGAGGGGGGCTTCACGCTTAGATGCCTTCAGCGTTTATCCTGTCCGTTCATAGCTACCCAGCACTGCCGTTGGCACGACAACTGGTCCACCAGTGGAACGTTCACCCCGGTCCTCTCGTACTAGGGGCAACTCCTCTCAAGTATCCTACACCCACGGCAGATAGGGACCGAACTGTCTCACGACGTTCTAAACCCAGCTCACGTACCTCTTTAAACGGCGAACAGCCGTACCCTTGGGACCTGCTCCAGCCCCAGGATGAGATGAGCCGACATCGAGGTGCCAAACGATGCCGTCGATATGGACTCTTGGGCATCATCAGCCTGTTATCCCCAGCGTACCTTTTATCCGTTGAGCGATGGCCCTTCCACTCGGGACCACCGGATCACTATGGCCGACTTTCGTCTCTGCTCGACTTGTCAGTCTTGCAGTCAGGCTGGCTTCTGCCATTGCACTCAACGAGCGATTTCCGACCGCTCTGAGCCAACCTTCGCGCGCCTCCGTTACTCTTTGGGAGGCGACCGCCCCAGTCAAACTACCCACCACGCAGGGTCCCGGACCCGGATAACGGGCCGCGGTTAGACATCAAGAGTGCGAAGGGTGGTATCTCAAGGATGGCTCCACCGGAACTGGCGTCCCGGTTTCAATGCCTACCACCTATCCTGCACATCGCAATCCTGATGCCAGTGCGAAGCTATAGTAAAGGTGCATGGGGTCTTTCCGTCTAACCGCGGGAAGTCTGCATCTTCACAGACAATTCAATTTCGCTGAGTCCACATTTGAGACAGCGGGGAAGTCGTTACGCCATTCGTGCAGGTCGGAACTTACCCGACAAGGAATTTCGCTACCTTAGGACCGTTATAGTTACGGCCGCCGTTTACCGGGGCTTCAATTCAATGCTTGCACATCTCCTTTTAACCTTCCGGCACCGGGCAGGCGTCAGACCCTATACGTCGCCTTACGGCTTCGCAGAGCCCTGTGTTTTTAGTAAACAGTCGCCACCCCCTGGTTTGTGCCCCCGGCCACCGCTTGCGCGACAACCGGGCCTCCTTCTCGCGAACTTACGGAGGTATTTTGCCGAGTTCCTTAAATGTGGTTCTCTCAAGCGCCTTGGTATTCTCTACCAGTCCACCTGTGTCGGTTTAGGGTACGGTCTTGTGGAGGGCTATTTCCAGGAACCGCTCAGCAGCCCCTCCAATCCGATAAGGAGGAACTACACCTGCGATCCGTCACCATCTCCTGGCCCAGGAATATTAACCTGGTTCCCATCGACTACGCCTTTCGGCCTCGCCTTAGGGGCCGGCTTACCCTGC
>NZ_LN832559.1:2262500-2490000 GCF_900005615.1 Paracoccus aminovorans
CGTGTCTGTCGGGCGCGCCATGACAAAGCCCTCGACCCATAGGGAAAGCCGACCGTCCGGGTCGGGATATTGCGGAACCGTCAACGCGCCCAGATCCGTCCATTCGTCGGCGGTGTAGACAAAGGGGTACTGGGCCGCCGAGGCGGCGATGGTAAAGACCGGCCAGGCCGGCGAGGTGAGTTCCACGGAAGCGCGGCTCTCGATCACCAGATGATCCGTCACGCCGTCAAAGACCGCGGTGGCGACAGCGTTGCCGGCCACGTCATGCGCCCAGGTCACCGTCGCCGTTGGAGAAATGGAGAGTGCATGCGCAAGTAGTCGCAGTTCCCTTGTTTCTCGGGGACGTAGCATCAACCGATGGGGCCCGAGAGGGACCTTTTGACGGTATCTGTAGGTCGTGGTGTGAACGATCTCGAGGCAGGCCAAAATGATGTTCCAGTTAGGATTGAGGAAGACGGCGCGCGACTGCGGGGATCAGCGGCGGCGAGACGCGCCCGCGCTGACGGGCGCGGCGTTCCGCCAGGCATTCAACCCCTTGCAGCGTCGGCAAATCCGTTCTCCGAAGCCTTCGCTCCAGAACGAGGTTTCGCATCGCAGGCATCGGCGTTCTTGCGGAACATCACCTACGGCCCTTTGGGTCGCGATGTCCGGTACGTCACCGTCGGCGATGGCCTCGTCCGCCATTACGTGTTCCCCGCAACTAGACGGGCGCGTGAGGACGGCGGCGAGTCCGGTCGTGAAGGCATGCCTTCGTTTTCGGCGGTCCGGATCGACTCTTCGTCCGGCGCTCCTCGGGCGGTCGTCTTCGAAGGCGGCGCAGCCAGGTTCGAATCGGATGTCCCAGACCCGGAATAGAGATGTCGCAGGTGCGCCTCGGAGACCCCGTCGGCCTTCATCACGAGCTGTACCATCGGATCGGCCAGCATTTCTTCAAGGAAAAAGTCGGACAACTCCCTGCCGGTCAGCTTGTCCTTGGCACGTGCTTGGTCGAGGTCGGCAAGGGAAACGGTCAGAGTCCGCGCAAGTCCCGGATGAGATATCCGGGGATGAAGCTTCACAAGGACGGAGGCTTTCCAGGCTGCGGGTTCCCGTTCATCAGGGGGGGAAGCCAGCTCCGTTTCGATCTCGTACTCTCCCGCCGGGAGCGTCTCGTCAAAGCCCGGAACAGTGAAGGGCCGGGAAAAAACCGCTACGGTCTTGCTCGTCAGATCTTCCATTGGCGCGTTCCTTTCCCATGGTGCTGCGGGCGGTCCGCGCCCCTCACGGGAATGAGGCGCGCAACCGGTGTACACCCTCAAGATGTCTTGGACTTGGCGGGTGCATCCTTGCCAGAAGCCTTGGGCTCGGTCTCCTTGGCAGGGGTCGTTGCTGTTTTCGCAGGCTTCGGCTTTAACGCAGCCGCAGCCTTGGCGGTCAGGTCCTTGAAGGACACTTCATCGATCCTTTGATTATCCGACGCCAACTCCTCGTCCATGTCGGACCGGGATACTTCGCATCGGCACTGTACATATGGGGGCTGGCGACTCGAATTGCGATGGTGCATCGAAAAAGAAGCCGAGGTCAGTCAGGCCAATTCATCCGTCCAGACCTTAAATTCCATCAACGTGTTCTGGCCGAATGTCTGGGTCAGAGGGACATCGGCAGCATCGCGACCGCGCGCGATCAGAATTCTCGCATACCTCGGCTTGTTGTTCCGCGGGTCGAACATGTGCCATTCCCCAGCGAGAAAGACCTCCATCCACGCGGCAAAATCCCCAGGCGGATGAGGCAGAGGCTCCCCGATGTCGCTCAGGTATCCGGTGCAGTAGCGGGCCGGAATGTTCATGCATCGGCACAGGGCGATGGCGAGATGGGCAAAGTCGCGGCAGACACCCTGCCCCTCGGCGAGGGTCTGCGACGCTGTGCGCGTCGCCTTTGCCTGCATATAGTCGAAGCGGACATGTCCATGCACGAAATCGCAGATCGCCTGGACGCGTGACCATCCGGGGTCCGTGGTCTCGAACAGGCGCCACGCCTCCTCCGATAGGAGGTCGGTGTCGCAATACCGGCTGCCCTGCAGAAACACGAGCGTCTCGAAAGGAAGATCCTGAACCGCGTGCTGCCGCGCGCCGGGCATGGAGGGATCAGGCTGGCCCGTGTCGCGAAAGATGCCATCCGTCGACAGGCAGAAGTCGCCCGCCGGAGCCAGGACGCGCGTGCACCAGTTGCCGAAGCCATCCCGGTAGCTTTCAAGCGGCACGCTCGGCGACGTCACAAGATAGTCGGCACGCTCCAGATCGCCGAAGCGCGAGTAGTGGACGTTCAGCATCGCAATCAGCGGCGTCGACTGCGGGAAGCTGTATCGGAGACGACACCCTATGCTGACGCGCATGCCGGACACGCGGCTGCGCATCGTTCTGTCACCCTCATCTTCCAAGGACGCACGCCCCGTCCGAGAGCTGGAAACCTCGATTGCAGCTCCACCGCTTGCCGGATCGGTCGAGATAGGCGTTCTCCGGCAGATCGATGGCGACGCAGGCGCCATTCAACACCTCGTATCCGCGCTCGCAGCTCCAGCCCGGTCCATAGGATGCCTCGTCCAGATAAGCATTCGATGGCACGACAACGGCGTCGCATCGGTCGTCGATTCTGACGAAGCCTCTCTCACAAGCCCAGGCGGCGCCGTAGTCTGCGTTGGTCAGATACGCGTTCTCTGGCACGGCAATCGGCGAACATGTCTCTGCAGCGGCCTCATAGCCACGATCACAGGTCCATCCCCTCCCCGAGGCATCGTCCGTCAGGTAGGCACGCTCGGGCAGAACAATGGGCACGCATGCCTCGTCCTCCTGCCGGAACCCGCGTTCGCATTGCCAATCGTAACCGGAAGACCGGAGGAAGGCATTGGCGGGCACCGGGATGGGATTGCAGGACGTCCCGTCCACCTCCTCGTACCCTCGGTTGCACTCCCACCCCGTCCCGTAGGAGCGCCCGGTTGGATAGGCATGCTCGGGGATATCGAGAGGCAGGCATTCGGCGCCCTCTACCCGGTAACCGATGTCGCAGACCCATCCGCCGCCATAGCTGCGCGGCTGGGCGTTCTCCGGCATTGGGCCGGTTCCATCCTGCGCAAGCACGGGAAAGGCGAAAGAGGCGATCACACCGGCTATGGCTGCCGTCCGCGCGATCAGCCTCGCCAAGGGATGTCTCATCGCAGCTTGTTCCTTGGCGGACCAGAGCCCGTTGGTTGCCGCGCGAGTCCTCGATAGCCCAAGCGTGAGCGTTCCGGTCAGCCGTCGAGTGGGCGCGGCCGGTAGCGGGGAGGCTCTGGAATTCGGTCTCGTTGGCATGCCTTCGTTCTCAGCCACCTGGATCGCGAAGTCCTGCGGGAGTGTCGGGTGGGTGCTGCTGGTCATCGGGGCGACAATTTGTGCAAGGCTGCAGCGGCAAGAGCATGTTCCTTCTGGTGGTAGTCGCCGCGGAACTTGCCGTCGACCTGCACCTCCCAGATGCCGTTTCTTTCGCGCACCTGAATGTTGAACGGCTTGCAATAAGGACCCCGCTTCTGGGGTGATCGGCGTCCAAAATGGACCCCACCGACCGGGGGTTGGGTCCATTGTGCCTTCGATGATTATCGGAGGCCGAGCACGGGATGCTGATCGTGGAGACAATCGCAAAAATCAGGCGGCTACATTTCACCGAGGGCAAGGGGATCAAGACGATCTGCCGTGACCTGAAGCTGTCGAAGAAGGTGGTGCGGAAGGTGATCCGCACCGGGATTACCGAGTTCACCTATACCCGGACGGTGCAGCCGCGCCCGAAGCTGGGTGCCTGGCTGGGGGAACTCAACCGGCTGCTGGAGGTCAACGCCGCGCGGTCCAGCCGGGAACGTCAGTCTCTGATACAGATCTACGAAGAACTGAGCGGTCTCGGTTATGAAGGTGGGTATGACGCGGTGCGCCGCTACGCCTCGAACTGGGCACGCACTCAGAGTTCAGGCGCTTCTGCCGCCTTCGTGCCCCTGAGCTTTGCGCCCGGTGAAGCCTATCAGTTCGACTGGAGCCACGAGGTTGTGGTGATCGATGGGGCGACCACCACCATCAAAGTGGCCCATGTTCGCCTGTGCCACAGCCGGATGTTCTTTGTGCGGGCCTATCCGCGCGAGACGCAGGAGATGGTGTTCGATGCCCACGACAGGGCTTTCGCCTTCTTCAAGGGCACCTGCACCCGCGGGATCTACGACAACATGAAGACGGCGGTGGAGACCATCTTCACCGGCAAGGAACGCCTCTACAATCGTCGGTTCCTGCAGATGGCCAGCCATTATCTGGTCGAACCCGTTGCCTGCACCCCTGCTGCGGGTTGGGAGAAAGGCCAGGTGGAGAGCCAGGTCGGCACTGTCCGTCAGCGGTTTTTCGCGCCCCGCGTCAGGGTCAAGAGCTACGAGGAACTGAATGCCTGGCTGCTGGACAAGTGCATCGCCTCGGCCAGAACCAGCAAGCATCCGGAGCTGACGGACAAAACCGTCTGGCAGGTCTTCCAGGAAGAGCGCCCGCACCTTGTCCCCTATGCCGGGCGCTTCGACGGATTCCATTCACTGCCTGCGGCGGTGTCAAAGACCTGTCTCGTGCGCTTCGACAACAACAAATACTCCGTCGCGGCAACGGCTGTCGGGCGGCAGGTCGAGATCAGGGCCTATGCTGAGCGGATCGAGATCCGGCAGGAGGGCCGACTGGTCGGAGACCACCCGCGTCACTTCGGCCGGGACCGAACGGTTTACAATCCCTGGCATTATGTGCCTGTTCTGCTTCGCAAACCCGGGGCGCTGCGTAACGGCGCACCGTTCAAGGACTGGGTTCTTCCCGGAGCTCTTGAACAGATCCGCCGCAAGCTGCAGGGCTCCTCAGATGGCGACCGCCAGATGGTGAAGGTCCTCGGCGCTGTGCTGACGGAAGGGATGCCTGTGGTTCAAAAGGCATGTGCCGAAGCTCTCTCGCAAGGCGTCCATTCTGCCGATGTAATCCTCAATATTCTATCCCGCAGGCGAGATCCGGAACCACCACCGCTTCTGCTGACCTCTCCGGCCTTGCAGTTGACCCATGAGCCTGTGGCGGACTGCGCCCGTTATGATCTGCTGCGGAGGGCCTGCTGATGGATCGTGCTGACATCATGGCTGCAATGGGCGAGTTGAAGCTCTACGGGATGCGCGCCGCTTATGACGAACTCATGGCGGTGGCTGTGCGCCGCCAGCACGAACCCCGCCAGATCGTTGGAGATCTTCTGGCCGCCGAGATCAACGAGAAGAAAGCGCGGTCGGTCAAATACCAGATCACCACCGCCAAGCTGCCCTATGCCCGGGAGATCGAGGAGTTCACCTTCGATGACACCCCAATCAACGAGACCCTGGTGCGAGATCTGGCCAGCGGGGAGTTCCTCAGCCAACAGCGCAATGTCGTGCTGGTTGGCGGCACCGGGACCGGCAAGACCCATATCTCTGTGGCCATAGCGCGCGCGGTCATCCGCAATGGTGCCCGGGGCAGGTTCTTCAATGTCGTCGATCTGGTGAACAGGCTGGAGGCCGAGGCCCGTGCCGGACGGGCAGGCCGGCTTGCAGAACATCTGATGCGGCTCGACTTCGTCATCCTCGATGAACTCGGATACCTGCCATTCGCGCAGTCCGGCGGCCAGCTGCTGTTCCATCTGATCAGCAAGCTCTATGAGCAGACTTCCGTCATCGTCACCACCAACCTCGCATTCGGGGAGTGGCCGACCGTCTTCGGAGACGCAAAGATGACCACCGCGCTGCTCGACCGGCTCACCCACCACTGCGACATCGTCGAGACCGGCAACGACAGCTGGCGCATCAAAACCCGAGCCTGAACACCCTCCAAAACGCAGGCCCGCGTCGGCTGCGCCAGCTGGAAAGCTACGCCGCCACGGGCCTGCTCACCCGCGCGCCAAAGGGGTCACTTTTGGACGCCGATCAGGGGGCCCGTTTGAATGCCGATTGACAGCTTCGATGCGACTGGCTGCGCAGCGTCAGCGATTGCCGGCGTATCGGCTGGCATCCGGACTTGCGACACGCCGACTGCGATACTCATCCAAAGACCGCACGAGCCGTTGGCGTCACATCCTTGAGCTCTTGGCGGTCAGCTGGCTCGCACCTGTGAGTGACGATGACCTTTTTGAATTGTTCGCCCTCGTCATGGTCCTTGATCTCTTAGAGAACGAACTCGGGCTTGGATCTCCGACTCAATACGGCCTCGCTGCTCCAGGCCGCAACCATATTGCGCTTTTCGATACGGCCTCCGGTAGTGTCCGAGTCTATTTCGACCAATCGCCGGTATCTGTGCTCGGCTGCAGATCATATCAGCTTGAGATAATAGACGCGCACGATGGCGTTCGCGGTGTCGGGCGGCGACCGGACCTTATTCTAGTTCATGAGGGTCCTTCATCTCGTCACGTGATGTTTGTCGAAGTCAAGAAGACTGCAGACGGTTCCTACATTAGTGACAGCGTTTACAAAGCATTGGGTTACATTTCAGATTTCCGCGACCTTTGGGCGGTTGGCTCGACCAACCCCAAAATAGCTGTCTTGTTTCCAGAAGGGATCGCGCCGAGGGACCCATCAGCCATCGACAGTCAAGAGGTTGTCTTGTCCTCGGCTTTCGATCGAACAAGCCTTGCATCTGCGCTCAGATCGGGACTGTCTCTTTAGGTAACGTCGGCAAGATTGATCACCATTGACTATCAATGGGTATCTATGACAAGACGGTGACAGGAAGACTTGCCGACTTGGAGTGCCGTATGCTTGAGCGATTTTTCACCCTGCAAGAGCTTGAAGCGACATTGAAACTGTCTCTATCGACTTTGCGCCGTGCGGTCAAAACTGGCGAGTTGCAGCATGTAAGGGTCGGGAAGAAGGGGCAAATAAGGGTTTCCGAGGCTTCCGTTCAAGCATACCTCGCCAAGTCGAAAACAACGCCTGATGCCCAGAGCATTGCTCTTTCGCCGGCTGATCGCGAGTGCAAGAACGCTTCCGACTCATCTGTACGCACCCTTGCCGGGCGCGTCGGCGAGAAGCAGAGCTACAAGATCTTGAATGCCGACGTCTCGGTCGGCCTCAGATCCCTTCCATCGAACTTCGTACACACCGCTGTGACGTCTCCGGCGTACTTTTGGCAGCGCGACTATGAGTGCGAAGGTCAGATCGGGCATGAAGCGACAATCGAGGAGTATGTTCAGGCCTTGATAGAGCCATTCAAGGAGTTGAAACGCGTTCTTAGACCGGACGGAGTCTTTTTCCTGAACATTGGCGATGCCTACTACAATGCGAAAGGCAGGCCCCACGGTCGGGATCGAAAAAATTCGGGACGGCAGCTTGCGCGCGAGAAGCTACGGGCGGTGGATGGCCCCGGCTTGGGGCTGCCAAGGAAGTCCTTAATTGGGCTTCCTTGGCGAGTTGCCACCGCCATGCAGTCCACGGGCTGGACATTACGAAGTGCCGTGATTTGGGAGCGCCCCGGAAGTCTTGGAGAGCCAACGGCACATGATAGACCTCACCGGACGTACGAGAATGTCTTCATTTTCTCCAAGGGACCAAAGTACTACTTCAATAGGGCAGCGCTTGGAGGAGAGGAGGACATCTGGAGAATTGCCGCCCGCCCAGAGAATCCTCATAGCCATTGCGCTCCCTTTCCAACTGAATTGGTTGATCGTTGTCTCGCATGTGGCTGCCCAGAAGGGGGAACAGTGCTTGATCCTTTCTTGGGGTCTGGCACGACGGCAATATCCGCGCTTCGTTCCGGTAGGAGTGTGGTCGGTATCGAATTGAATTCGAAGTATTGCTCAGAGGCGGAACAACGTATTGGTGCAGAATTCGTGACGTCTGAGAGGGCGCATTCAGCCGCGTGATTGCTGTTAGTCCCTCTCAGAAGCGATAGTCGGGGGCCAGAGCTTCGTCTCAGGGCTGGGCGTGCGTTTGCCATTTGGAAGATCGAAATGCAGCAATCCGTCCTTGCGTTTCGCCGCCACGATCTTGTTGAGATGGGTGGTTCGGACCGGCACCTGCTCCATCACCCCGCTGGCGAGTGGCCCAAATGCGATCCCCGGTCTCTGCGACACTGTGCGCAGCAGCAGTTCTGTCGCCCAGCCGACGTGAGCAGAGCATCCGACTCCATCACGGTCGGTCTCAAACGCAATGATCTGGTCCTCGGGAAACAGCAGCGATTGCCCGCTTTCCTCAGTCTGGATCGCGTGGCGCGTTCGGACCGCTTCCTTCTCCACCTTTTCCTGAACGGTCCGGAAAACCTCGACCCCGAACCCACTGTGTGTGCCAAGGATCAGCCGCATCTTGATCCGATCCTCACGCGGCTTTCGGATAGCCATATCGGTCAGGTATGTGGCAACCCGGGCCTCCTTCATCTTTGCCTTCAGGAGCTGCAGGATCTTGGTCTCGTTGGACCCCTCTGGCATTGCCTCGAAGGCATCCTTCCAGGCAGGATCCGCTAGGAAACGACCGACGGACGCCGCAACGCCATCCCAGCCGGCGTGTCTGTTCACCTCTTCGGCCATGAAATTGAATAGGAATTCGCCGTTCAGGCTCCGCAGAAATTCAAACACCTTGGCGGATTCAACGTTCCAGCCAGTGGGATCGATGAACGTGAAGGTGAAGCCGTCCCGGCACGCAGTGCGAATGCCGTCAAGGTTGTCTTCGAACGGGCCGGAGAACACCTGAATGTCGAATTCGGGTTTCTCGGCCGCAAACTCCTGTAATTTCGCAACGGAGAGAGGGTTCCGTTCGCAGAACCGGAAACGGACCTTGAGGCCAGGACGCCCCATATCGAGCAAAGATCGACGAACGGTTTCCAGTGTTTCGATCGCCTGAGAAAACGAGGCGTCGGAATACCTGTTGGTGTCAGATACCCGCCAAGGGCCTGCGAATGCGTCCACGAAGTTGAACACCGGCGATCTGCCTTGGAACAGCTTGTATGCTGCAGACTCGAGATACTTGTTGAGAAACAGATGTTTGATGAAGGACTGCTCGCGCCTGTGGTAGTTCTCTATCTTTGGCGGCATCAGGCATCCTCGGGCTGCAGGGCGCGAATGATCGGTTCGGGAACGATCTGCCAGGGAAAGCCATTCCACTCTTCGCCATCGAGCAGGCGGCCACCGGATTTCGGTCTGGCGCCACCCCATTGCTTGAAAAAGAACGCTACGCCGTCACGGTCGCAAATGTCCCGGAGTTGACGGGCCCAGCTTTCCTCCATCGGTCGAGCGCGAGGCCCGCTCTCTCCTCCAACGATAGCCCATGCGATACCTTGCAGATCCACGTTCCCAATCGGGCCGAGCAGCGGCTCGAACGAGATGAAGCGTGCATCGGAATTGATCTGCTTCAAGTGTTCGATCCTGCTGGTATGCGCGGCGTCCTCAACCGAAACGCCAAGCCAGATGTGGCGGGGGACCGGCCCACCCTGATAGCGATTGCGGACATAGTTGCGCATGAGGGAACTGCGCTTGGTCAGGACCTGGTAGACATGCCAATCTGCCTGCTCCATGGCATCGAACACCTTGTCGACGAAGGAACGGTCGATGTCCTTGTGGAACAGGTCGCTCATAGAGTTCACGAAGATCATCCGCGGCTTCTTCCAGAGCGCGGGCTGTTTCAGCCTCGTCGGCCAGAGCGTCAGGTCAAATCCTTGCTCATAGGGGTGGCTCGGAATGCCGCGCCAGCGCTCTGCAAAGCGTTCAGCATAGCAGTTGTCACATCCCGGGCCGACCTTGGTGCAGCCGGTCACCGGGTTCCATGTCGCGTCCGTCCATTCGATCTCTGATTTCTGGGCCAACTGCTCGCCTCGCTTTTTGCTGATGGTAGCACGCACTTGACTCCGCACAAAGCAGGAACGCGCGCCTGGCTTGGATCGCTAGTGGGATGCGGCGCGCTTGTGCCGCCGACTAATCCGTTCGATCTCCGTTCCATCCGCCAGTCGGATGGATTTTCCAACATGAACGCTTTCCTGGATCCCAAAATCCACATGAAAGCAGAGACTTGAGGCTATTTACCGGATCGGGCGCGGTTAACAGGTCCGGAGAATATCGGCCCGGAGAGAACGCTTGTGCGCAGTTCATTACTCGGGCCGGTTAACAGCCCTCCCGCACAACCCTCGAAACAACGGAAAAATCCGGCCACAGCCGGATCGGGAGAACGCTTTTGTGGGGGCAAGTGGCGGAGGGGATGGGCCTACTGTCGAACCTTCTCCACATTAACATATTGATTATATTCACCAAATTAAGACGCGCTTGAACTCGCACTATGACGGCTGGGAAGATTGTCCCGCTTCTCGACCTCACAGTCGGAAGCGCAGGGCAGCATCATCTCCGCGGTGAGGCCGCTTGTAGCGCCGGGGCGCGGAGAGGTCAGATGCAGGCGTGATCCGATGCGCTCGGCGATGGTGGCGACGATGGCGAGGCCGAGGCCGCTGCCTTCGGCGCTGCTGCCGGCGCGGGTAAAGCGGGTGGCGAGACGGGCAAGCGTTTCGGGAGGGATGGGCAGGCCGTCATTGGACACACGCAGGATGCCCTCTGAGGTGAGCGTCACGTCGACCGGTTTTGCCGGATCGCCGTGGCGCAGTGCGTTGTCGATCAGGTTGCGCAAGATGATGGCCAGCGCATCCGGGTCGAGGTCGGACAGAACCGCCGCTTCGGGCAGGCGAAGGCGGATGCGCTCGTCGCCCGCGTCGCGGCCCTGTTCCTCGACCAGTATCCGCACCACGGGGCACAGATCGGCGGCGCTGTCCCGGCGCAGCCTCGCCCCCTCGGCGCGGGCAAGCTGCATCAGGCGCTCGCTGACCCGCAGCAGGCGTTTCAGCGCCGCCTCCATCGCGGCCGCGCGCATCCGCGCGGCCGGGTCCGCCGTCTCGGCCTGAAGACGCTGTGCCTGGGCGATGGCGCCGGCCAGCGGGGTGCGCAGCTCATGCGCGGCGTTGGCGGCGAAACTCCGCTCGGCCTCGAAAGCGGCGGACAGGCGGCAGAGCACATCATCGAGCGTGGCGGCGATCGGGGCGAGTTCCGAAGGCAGATCGCCCGCGGACACCGGCGACAGATCCCGCGCGCCACGCGCCGCCAGCCGCTCGCGCCAGCGTTGCAGTGGCGCAAGTCCCGCCCGCAGCGCCAGCCATATCGCCGCGAAGGCCAGCGGCACCACCACCAGAAGCGGCAGCAGCAACATCCACAGCGCCTCGCGCGCGATGCGGGCGCGGTGGGCCAGCGGCTCGGCCACGGTCAGGCGCACCGTGTCTCGCAATGCGGCGATATTGTAGAGGCGAAGCGTCGCCGTGCTGCGGAGACCCGGCCCGTCCCAAGGCGGAAACCCGGCCGGATCGACAGCATGCGATTGCAGCAGCACCCGACCGGCCGGGTCGCGCAACACATAGGTCAGGAACTCGTCATGCGGAGCGATGACGCCCAGAATGCGTGGATCGTCCTCGTCATTCTCGTCGGCCGGGCCGCGACCCAGCACATCGTTGACAGCGAGAGGCAGCAGGCGTTCGGCGCTTTCCTGAAGCGCCGAGTCGAACAGCGCGTCCAATTCACGCCGCATCAGTCCGGCGGTTAGCAGGGCGGTTGCCAGCCACAGCGCCACCAGCGCCAGCCCCAGCCAGAGCGCCAGCCGGCCCCGCAGGCTTGCGGGCGCCCTCATCCGCGACCCAGCCGATAGCCGAGGCCGCGCTCGGTCTCGATGACGCTGGTGCCCAGCTTCTTGCGCAGGCGGCTGACATGGACCTCGATGGTGTTGCTTTCGACCTCGGCGCCGAAAGCGTAAAGCTTGTCCTCGAGCTGTGCCTTCGAGAACAGTTGGCCGGGATGGCCCAGCAGGGCCTCGAACAGCGCCCATTCGCGCGCCGTCAGCGGCACGAGCCTGCCGGCGCGATGAACGCTGCGCGCGGCAAGGTCGATTTCCAGATCGCCATGCTGGATCAGCGGGTTGGGGTTGCCGGCATAGCGGCGCGCGACCGAGCCGATCCGCGCCGTGAGCTCCGCGAGATCGAAGGGCTTGATCAGATAGTCGTCGGCCCCCGCGTTCAGGCCTTCGATGCGGTCCGAGACCTGATCGAGCGCGGTGAGGATGATCACCGGCGTGGCATTGCCGCGCCCGCGGAGCGCGCGCAGATAGGGAATGCCACGCCCGTCGGGCAGCATCAGATCCAGCAGCACCAGGTCGTAGGGGATGGTTCTCAGATGCTCGCTTGCCGCATCGAGCCGATGCACCCAGTCGGCGCTGTGACCATCGGCTGTGATCTGGTCGCGCACCGCCGCGCCCAGCACCGTGTCGTCCTCGATCAGCAGGATGCGCATGGTGGTTCCCTCTCACGGCTCGCTTCCGGATTGCCCGCCGCAACTGACGGCAGCCTTACCGTAACCGGGGCGCCGCTTCAGTTTGATGTCAGCTTTCCATGCCATCAGGGTGCGAACGAGTTGGCAAGGAGGAGTGTGACCAATGCGCAAGGCGCTGACAATGCTGGTTCTGGCTCTGGTGTTGCCAGCGGGCGCGGCACTGGCCGACGACGATTGCCGCGTCCCCATGGCCGACTGGCAACCGCGCGAGGCGGTGACGGCGTTGGCGCAGGAGCGGGGCTGGACGATTTCGGGCATCAAGATCGATGACGGTTGCTACGAAGTCCGGGGCACCGACGCCGAAGGCCATCAGATCAGGGTCAAGATCGACCCCGGCAATCTCGATCTGGTCGAGATGCGCATCCGTTATCGCGACAGGGATGGACGACGGTCGGGCCCACCGGAAGGGAACCATGACTGACGGGGCACACGCACCCGACTCCTCAAAGCCTTGCGCTCCGCCGGACACCGGCGGGGCGCTTTCGTTTCATGTACCACCGTCGGCACCTCCCCTCGGTTC
This sequence comes from Paracoccus aminovorans, assembly GCF_900005615.1. Classification (NCBI taxonomy): domain Bacteria; kingdom Pseudomonadati; phylum Pseudomonadota; class Alphaproteobacteria; order Rhodobacterales; family Paracoccaceae; genus Paracoccus; species Paracoccus aminovorans. The sequence continues at coordinate 2,275,390 of NZ_LN832559.1, forward strand.
GCCCGCCGCCCTGACAGCAAGCTGAAGCAGATTCCCGGCGGGCGTCAGCACCCCGTCAGTCACGCCCTCCAGGTTGGTCACATCAGGCAACCCGAACCGAGGAGAAACGCCATGAAGACCCTGCTCACCGCCGCTGCACTTGCCCTTGCGATCCCTGCCGGGGCGGCGCTTGCGGACACCCATTGCGACGTGCCGACCGCGAACATGCAGTCCTGGGAATCGCTCATCCAGCTGACCAAGGATTTTGGCTGGTCCATCTCGAAGATGGAGCTCGACGATGGCTGCTACGAACTCAATGTCATCGATCAGGGCGGCAATCACCTGGAGATGATCGTCGATCCCCAGACGCTCGACGTCATCGACGGCAAGGTCGAGCGCTGGAGCGACGGCACCAGGCCCGAAAAAACGAAGTGATCCCGCCAGTGCTCCGCGGCCCGGTTGTCGCGGAGCCATTTCAATCGGGCGCCAGCCTTCAGATCGGTGATCGGGAAGGTCGCCCCACACACACTTCAAAAGGATGAACTGACCATGAGGATTCCGTGGATTGCCGCCGCTTGCCTTGCGGCGCTGCCGGCAACGGCTGCGCTGGCGGACGATGACTGCCATGCGCCTCGTGCCGTCTGGCAGCCGCGCGAGGCGGCCATGCAGGCCGCGAGCCGCCTTGGCTGGCGCGTCGAGGAAATCGAGGCCGATGACGGCTGCTGGGAGATCGAGGGCCGCGATGCCGAAGGCCGGCGCATCAAGGCCAAGCTCGACCCCGCCACGCTGAACGTCGTCAAGCTGCGCCACCGCGACGGCGGCCGCGACCGGCGGCGCGAGGACGTGCGCGCACCGGCCGCCCCGCTGGCCGCCCCACCCGCCAATCCGCTGTTCCAGAACGGCAAGCCGCCCGTGGTGCAGGTGAACTGACACCCCCAATGAAGGGAGATAACAAGATGAAATCCGCCATTGCAGCATTTGCACTGACCTCGGCCCTCGTGGCGCCCGGCCTCGCCGCAGCCCGGCCAGTCACCTTCACCACCACGCTGAACAACTACGGCGGCGATGGTGCCTATCTGGCGCTTTATCTCACTGACGCGTCCGGCGCCTATGCCGGCACGCTGTGGATGGCCGGGGGCAAGTCGAAATATTACGATTCGCTTGCCGGCTGGTATCGCGCCACGGGTGGCGATCCGGCGCAGATTGACGGCATCACCGGCGCCAGTGTCGGCGCGGGCCGGACGCTGGAAATCACGCTCGACCTGGCCGATGCGCTGTTTGATGCGGGCTATGTTCTGCATGTCGATGCCGCCGTCGAGGATATGCGCGACAGCCCCGATGACGTGGCGGTCCCCCTGACCACGCAAGGCGCTGGCAAGACCACGCAGGGTCGTCGCTACGTTGCCAGCCTCAAATACGACATGTGACGGAGCCGACCGATGATCCGTGTACTTCTCCACCGCTGGCCGGGGCTGGCCGGCCTGCTGCTTGTCACCCTGCTTGCGGTGAGCGGTGCGGCGCTGTCGGTCTTTCCCGCGATCGAACGACTTGCCTCGCCGCAGGCGGCCGGTGGGCTGAGCGTGGGCGACCTCGCCGCCCGTGTGCAGGCCGAGTATCCAGGGGTCGAGCAGATCCGCGGCGCGCCCTCGGGACGCATCACCGCCTGGTGGTTTCAGGATGGCACACCGGGCGCGGCGGTGATCGACCCGGCGACCGGACAAGGGGTGGCTCCGGTTGACGCAAGCCCTGCCGAGCGCTGGCTGGTAAACTTGCATCGGCAGCTTTTCGCGGGCGATACCGGCCGGCTGGTCATGGCGACGGGTGCGGGGGTCATGCTGCTGCTGTGCGCCTCGGGTGCGGTTCTGATAGCGCGGCGCATGGGCGGCTGGCGCCGCTGGTTCGGCCGTACGCGCGGCCGGCTGGCGGCGCGGCTGCATGTCGAAATGGCGCGTATCGCGGTGGCGGGTCTGGCGCTTTCCGCGCTGACCGCGCTGTGGATGACGGCCTCGACCTTCGGGCTGCTGCCCGATCAGGCGAGGGCGCCGCTCTTTCCGGCCACGACCAGCGGCCAGACCGGGATCGCCCCCAACCACATCGCGGCGCTTGCCGATCTGCCGGTGGCCGCGCTGCGCGATCTGAGCTTTCCCGACCCGACCGATCCCACCGACGCCTTCACGCTGAAGACCGACCGGGGCGCTGGCTATCTCGATCAGGGCACGGGCGAGGTTCTGGCCTGGACCGATGCTCAGGCATTGTCGCGGGTCACGGAAACCTTCACGATGCTGCATACCGGGCGCGGCGCGGCGGTCATCGGTCTCGTCCTGGGTCTGATGGCGCTTTCGGTGCCGGCACTGGCAGTGAGCGGGTTTGCCCTCTGGCTGGCAGGCTGGCGGGCACGCCCGCGCATCCGCAGAAACGCTTCGGCGAGCCGGGCCGAGACTGTCATCTTCGTCGGCTCCGAGGCCGGCAGCACCTGGGGCTTTGCCGCCACGCTGCACCGCGCGCTGAGCGAGGCTGGGCAGTCCGTCCATGTGGCGCCCATGACCGCCTTCGATCCCGCACGCTACCGGGCGGCGAAGCGCCTGCTGATCCTTGCCGCCACCTATGGCGACGGGATGGCCCCGGCCTCGGCCAAGGGTTTCATCGAGCGGCTGGAACACGCGCCGGCGCTTTCCGGCGTACCGGTCGCGGTGCTGGGCTTCGGCGATCACAGTTTTCCGGCTTTCTGCGCCTTTGCCGACGAGGTCGCGCAGCTGCTGACCGCGAAGGGCTGGACGGAACTTCTGCCGCCTGACGCGGTGGACCGCCAGTCGCCGCGGGATTTCGCCCGCTGGGGCCGCGCGCTCGGGCGGACACTCGGTCTTGAGCTGGAACTGGTCCATCAGCCGGTCCAGCCCGCCACCGAGGCGCTGACACTGGTCTCGCGGCGCGACTACGGCGCGCAGGTGCAGGCCCCGACCGCGATCCTGCGTTTTGCCCTGCCGCGCGCGGGGTTCTGGCAGCGGCTGACGAGGCGCGGATTCGCGCAGTTCCAGGCTGGCGACCTGCTGGCGGTGCTGCCCGAGGGCGCGCCGGGTGTCGCACCCATGCCGCGCCTCTATTCGCTGGCCTCAGGCAGCCGCGACGGCTTTGTCGAGATCGTCGTGCGCAAGCAACCCGGCGGACTGTGTTCGGGGCAGCTGGTGGCGCTGGAGCCGGGCAGCACCATTCGCGCCTTCATCCGCCCCAACCCCGGGTTTCACTCCGGCCACGGGCGCGCCCCGCTGATCCTGATCGGCGCCGGCACCGGAATCGGACCGTTGGCGGGCATGATCCGCGCCAACCGCCGCGCCCGGCCGGTGCATCTGTTTTTCGGCCTGCGCGCCCGAGACAGCGACTTCTTCTTTGCCGAGGAGCTCGCCGGCTGGCAGCGGGACGGCCGCCTTGCCCGGCTGACCACCGCCACCTCGCGCGGGCCGCGCCCGTACTACGTCCAGGACGCGCTGCGCCATGAGGCGGCCGAGGTGCTGGCGATGATCCGCTCGGGCGCCCGCATCATGGTTTGTGGCGGGCGCGCGATGGCGGAGGGCGTGACGGCTGCATTAACCGATATCCTTGCCCCGGCGGGTCTGACGCCGGCGGTGCTGAAAGCCGAGGGACGCTATGTCGAAGATGTCTTCTGATCCGGTCCGCCATGCACTCAACGGCCCGACCATGGGTACGCGCTGGCAAGCCGTGTTCCACGCCGCGCCCGGCTTCGATCCGGACCCGCTGCGCGCGGCGCTGCAGGCCGCCGTGAATGAGGTGGACGCACAGATGTCCACCTGGAAGCCCGACAGCGCGCTGATGCAGTTGAACCGCGCCCCGCTGGATGAATGGTTCGCCATCCCGGCCCGGCTGGCCGAAGTGCTGCGGCTGGGGCTGGAGATCGGCCGCGCCTCGGGCGGCGCTTTTGACATCGGCATGGGCGATGCCGTGCGCGCCTGGGGCTTCGGACCCGACGCGGCCGAGGCTCGGGCGATCCGCGCCGCCATGGCCGCGCCCCGGCGCCCCGCGCATGAGGTGCTGGATATCGACGGCCAGCTCGTGCGCAAACGGGCTCCCATTGCGCTCGATCTCAACGCCATCGCCAAGGGCTACGGTGTCGATCGTCTGACCGAAACCCTGCGCGACCACGGCATCACCGCCGCGCTGACCGGAATCGACGGCGAGATGCGCGCCACCGGGCTGCGCCCCGACGGCAGCCCGTGGGCCGTCGCGGTCGAAGCCCCCGACCCGGAGCGACGCGCGGCGCATTCGATCCTCGCGCTCGAGGATTGTGCCGTCGCGACATCCGGCGACTACCGTCACCGCGTCGAGGTTCGAGGGCAGAGCCTCTCGCATACCATGGACCCCGGGCACGGCGCACCGTTGCGCGCTTCCGCCGCCTCGGTCACCGTCCTTGCCCGCAGCTGCGCCAGGGCCGATGCCTGGGCGACCGCGCTGATGGTGCTGGGTCCCCGGGCAGGCGGGGACCTGGCGGCGCGCCTGCGCCTCGACGCGCTGTTTCTGATGCGCGAGGCGGAGGGCATCCGACCCCGCGCCATCGGCGCCCTGTTCGGCGGCGACGCCGCGCCCGGCTGAACCGCGCCTGACGACCCGCTACCCGGCCTCGCGCACCGGTTCGGGGCGCGTCAGATCGCCGCCGTCGCTCTGCGTCGCCATCGCCGGCAACGTCTGGGCGACCGGCGACAGGGGCGCGTCAGCCCCGCGGCTTCGGCCGGCGGATCGGGTCCGAGAGCAGCCTGAGCCCGTTCAGCACCACCAGCACCGTGCCGCCCTCATGGCCGATCACCGCCAAGGGCAGCGGCAGGTCGAAGAAGAGGCCGCCGGTGACCAGCAGCAGCATGGCGCCGATGGCGAAGACCAGATTCTGGCGGATGACGGCGGAAGCGCGGCGCGACAGGCGGTGCGCGTCGGCCAGCCGCTCCATATCCTCCGACAAGAGCGCCACATCGGCCGCCTGAAGCGCGACCTCCGAGCCGGCGGCGCCCATGGCGATGCCGACATCGGCGCGGGCGAGCGCGGCCGCGTCGTTGACGCCGTCGCCGACGAAGGCGACCTTGCCGTCCCGGGTCAACTCGGCAATCCGGCGCACCTTGTCCTCGGGCAGCATCCCGGCATGGATCTCGTCAGGCGCGAGCCCCAGTTCGCCGCCGATCCGCAGCGCCACCGGACGGCGATCCCCGGTCATCATCACGATGCGGCGAACCCCGCCCCGGCGCAGGGCGGCCAGGGCGGCGGCCGAACTCGGCCTCGCCTCGTCCGCGACGCAGACGGCGCCGAGAACCCTCTGGCCGCGCCCCAGATAGACCACGGTCTGCGCCGTATCCGCCAGCGCGCGAAGCTCGTGCCGGTCGATCCGGGCGCCCATCTCCTCGGCCAGATAGGGGTTGCCGGCCCAGAGGGGGCCGTCCTCATCCCGCCCGAGGATGCCGAACCCGGGCCGCGCCGTTGCGTCCACGACCTTCGCCACCTCAAGCCCGCGCGCCCTGACCTCGCGGGCGATGGCGGCGGCGATATGATGTTCGGACCCCGCCTCCAGTCCGGCCAGCAGCGACAGGAACCTGGCCTCGTCGCCGTCGAGCGCCACCACCCGCGTCACCTCCGCGCGGCCGTTGGTCAGGGTGCCGGTCTTGTCGAAGGCGAAGGTATCGACGGCGGCCAGCGTTTCCAGCGCCGCCCCACCCTTGAACAGCACGCCGCCGCGTGCCGCCGCCGACAGCGCCGACAGGATCGCGGCCGGGACCGAGATCACGATGGCGCAGGGGCTGGCCGCGACCAGCAGCGTCGCCGCCCGGTAAAGCGCTTGCTCCCATTCGCGCCCCAGTCCCCAGAAGGCGGCGAAGGCGATCACTGCCCCGGCCATGACCACGACGGTATAGCGCTGGCCGAACCATTCGCTGAACCGCTCGGAGGGCGCGCGGGCGGCCTGCGCCTCGGTCACCAGCCGGATCATCCGGGCGATGGTGCTGTCGCCGACCGTCTTCGTGACGGTCATGTCCATCACGCCGTCGAGATTGACCGTCGCCTCGAAGACCTGTGCGCCCGCCTCCTTGGATACGGGCATGGATTCGCCGGTGATGTTGGCCTCGTCGATGCCGCCGCGCCCGGCGGTGATCACGCCGTCGGTGGGCACCCGGGCGCCGGGGCGCAGCACCACCACGTCGCCGATCGCCAGTTCGCCCGCGGCGACTTCCTCGACCGCGCCGCCCGCGGTCCTGCGCAGCGCCGTCTCGGGGCGCAGCGCCATCAGCGCCTCGATGGCGCGCCGGGCCCGGCCGAGCGCGCGCTCCTCAAGCGTGGTGGAGATGCTGAACAGCGTCAGCAGCACCGCGCCCTCGAACGGCGCGCCGACGACCGCCGCGGCGATGGCGGCGGCGATCATCAGGAGGTCGATGTCGAGCACATGCGCGCGCCAGAGTTCCGAAACCGCGCGCCAGGCGGTCGGCAACCCGCCCGCCAGATAGACGAGCGCCAGCCCCGGAGCCAGCAAGGCGCCAAGAAGCTCGTGCGCCGGCCACCGTCCGGCCACGGCCATCGCCATGCCGAGAACGGTGGCGAGCGAGAGGACCAGCGACAGGTCCACGGGCAGGGATCGCTTCATGTCAGGCTCCGGGCTGGCGCAAGTGCTGGCTGGGTTCGAGATTCGTTCAGGTGGGCTTCTTGCCCCGCAACGCAAGCGCCGCGATGGCGGTCCAGATGCCGGTGCGCAGGATCATCGCGCCCATGGTGCGCGCCTCCCAGGCGCCGTCCGTCAGGACATGCCAGAGGAAGGCGGCGAAGATCAGCGCTGTCGCCACGGCAATTCCAAGCGCCAGCATCGGCGCCCAGGCCCCGCCGCGCCAGAGTCCGATCCCGGCCAGGACATAGGCAAACCCGGCACCGAAGTTGAACCATAGCACGAAGGGCACCACCGCGCCCATGTCGACGCCGCCGAAGATCGCGCGACCTCCCGAAACGATGGTCAAGAGGCCGAAGATCACGGCGACGGCCGCGGCGACGGTCAGCGAGAGGGGGCGGCTGCTCATGGGGTTCCTCCGGGTCAGGCGTCGGCGAGGCGGCCGTCGCGCAGGTGGATCAGGCGGTCGAAACGGTCGAAGATCTTTTCGTCATGGGTGACTGTGACGATGCAGGCCTCCTGCTCGACGGCCAGCTTGCGCAACAGGTCCATCACCAACCCGGCGCGCGCGCTGTCGAGCGCGGCGGTCGGCTCGTCGGCCAGGATGATGCGGGGCCGGTTGGCGAGCGCGCGGGCGATCGCCACGCGCTGCGCCTCGCCGCCCGACAAGAGCGCCGGCTTGACCTTCGCCCGGTGGCCAACCTCGAGATAGTCCAGCAATTCACGCGCCCGTGCCCGGCCTTCGTCGGCGGGCCGCTTGGCGAGGTCGAGGACGACGGCGACATTCTCTTCGGCGGTCAGGAACGGCAGGAGATTGTGCGCCTGGAAAATGAAACCGATCTTGTCGAGCCTGAGGCGTCGCAGGTCGCGCCGCAGCCATCTGCCGTCGAACACCGGCTCTCCGTCCAGCATCACCCTCCCCGAGGACGGCGCAAGGATGCAGCCGATGATGTTCAGAAGCGTGGTCTTGCCGGAACCGGAGGGGCCAAGCAGCGCTATCACCTCGCCGGCGCGCACGGTCAGATCGACGGCGCGCAGGGCATCGACGCGGGTCTCGCCCTCGCCGAAGTACTTGGCCACGCCCGAGACCGCGATGAGGGTGTCGCCAAGCGCCATGTCAGCTCCCGAGCGCGGTGGCTGGATCGACCTTCATCGCCGCCCGCACGCCGAGCGCCGAGGACAGGAGGCAGACGGCGGCGATGATGCCGGCCAGCACCATGACGTTGAACGGCTCCAGCACCACGCGACGGGGGAAGTAGTCCTTGACGGTCAGGATCAGCGCCAGCCCGATCCCCCAGCCCGAGGCGCCGAGGATCAGCGCCTGCTGCACGATCAGCGCGATGATGGTCCGGTCGGGGGCTCCGATCAGCTTCAAGGTGGCGATCTGCTTCAGCTTCTCCATGGTCATGGTGTAAATGATCAGCGCGATCACCACGGCGCTGACGGAAAGCAGGATGCCGAGGAACAGCCCGATCTGGCGGCGCGCCTTGTCCACCACCGAGGCCAGCAGCAATTCCTCCTGTTCTCCTTGCGTCATCGCGGCGAGGTGCTTCCACTGGCGCACGGTCGCGGTCAGCAGATCGACATCGGCGCCGGGCGCCATGCGGGCGATCACGGCGGCGACCGATGCGGACTTGACTGAAACTGCGCCGCGCGCGGTCTGCACCCGCTGGGCCGCCGGGTCGAGTTCGGTTTGCAGCGCCATCGCGTCGGCCAGCGTCACATAGACCGCCGGATCGCCGCCCGAGTTCATCGCCCCTTCGACCAGACCAACCACGGTGAAGCGGTTGCGCCCGAGCCGGATGGTCTCGCCCGGCGAAAGGCCGGTCTTGCGGTCGGCCACCATCTCGAAATGACTGGCGCCGATGCCGCGCCCCTCGGCGATTGCCTGCGGCCCGCCGGGGCGGCCGGGCTCGTAGCCGACGACGTAGAGGCGCAGCGTTTGCCCGCCATGAGGCGCCTCGACGTTCTGGTAGTTGACCGCGCCGGCCTCGGCCACGCCGGGCATCCGCGCCACCGCATCGCGCGTATCGGCGGGAATGCTGGAGGCTTCGGCGAAGGGGCCCTTGGTGCCGGCCTCCACCACCCAGACATCGGCCATGGGCGCCTTCACCACCGCCAGCGCGTCCGAGACGAGGCCGTTGTAGATGCCGATCATCGCCAGCACGACCGTCATCAGCAGCCCGAGCCCGAAACAGGTCAGCACGAAGCGGAACAGCCCGTGGCGGATGTCCTTGAGCGCGAGGTTCATGGCGCCTCCCCAATGCGCGCGCGCCGGCCCTCGGCCGCGCCCTTCGGCACCCGGGCGACGATCATGGCCCCTTCAGGGAGGCCGCCGATGACCTCGACCCGGCCGCGATCGTCGCGGGCGCCGAAGGTCAGTTCCGCGCGGGTCAGGCGCCCGTCCACAACCGTCCAGACCGTGCCGCGATGCCCGTCGAAGCCGGTGATCGCCAGTTCGGGCACCATCAGCGCGGTTGCGCGGGTGCCGGTCAGGATGCGCACCTCGGCCTGTTCACCGAGAAACATCTCGGCGGGACAGTCGGCGCAGGTCAGCCAGACGCGGCGTTCCTCGTTCACCCGGTCGCTTTCGATGCCGATGCGGGCAATGGTGCCGCGAAACTCGGCCGCGGGCTGCGAGCGCAGCCGGATGGTGCCGGGCTGGCCAAGGGCAAGCTGGCCGGCGCGTTCCTCGTCGACATAGGCCTGAATCCAGACGGTCGCGGGGTCGATCAGGGTCAGGACCGGATCGCCGGCCTTGACCACTGCTCCCGCCTCGGCATGGCGGGCAACGACCAGCGCATCATAGGGCGCGATCAGGCGGTGATGGGCCAGCAGGGTTTCCTCCTGCCGCAAACCCGCCGCCGCATCCATGCCCTGGGCCCGGATCACCGCGACATCGGCCTCGGCTACCGCCAGATCGGCGCGGGCCACATCCTCGTCGCGCTGCGCCTCCTCGGCGCGCTGGACCGAGGCGACATCGCGCTGCGCCAACCCCTGCTGGCGGCGGTTCGCCGCCTCGCTCTGCGCGAGCACTGCGCGGGCGCGCACGACTGCGGCATCGGCCTTGGCGAGATTGGCCTCATTGGCCGCCACCGCAGCGCGGGCGCGAGCCACGCGCGCCTCCTGTTCGTCGGCGTGCAGGCTGGCCATTTCCTGACCCGGTGCCACCCGGTCGCCGGCATCGACCGCCAGCGCCGTCAACGCCCCGCCGACCTCGAACCCCACGCGGCTGAGGATGCGCGCCTCGACGGTGCCAAGCCCATAGATGCGAAGGGCCACATCGCTTTCGGGCTGCGCGACCGTTACCGTCAGCGGCCTTTCGGTCAGGAACAGAAAACCAGCCGCGATCGCCAGCGCCGCAAGGAACCCGAAAAGCCAGACGCGCCGCATCGTCTATTCCCTTTCCGCGGCCAGAAGCCGCAGTTGCACTTCGAACAGCCGCAACCCCTCACCCTGCAGGTCGAAATCGCGCGCACCCAGCGCCCAGCGGATCGCCACCCCCTGCACCAGCGAGGTCAGCAGCACCGCCGCATCCACTGTCTCGATGTCGCCGCGCAGAATGCCCGCTTCCTGCCCGGCGCCGACCTCGCGCGCGAGCAAGCCGCGAAAGGCCGTCAGCAAGCCGTGAAACGTGGCGCGCAGTTCCGCGTTGGTGACGTTCAACTCGCGTGAGAACAGCAGCATCGGCAGCGCTGGCGTCGCGGCGATCTGCGCGAATTGCGCCGCGATCAGCGCGCGCAACCGGACAATCGGCCCATCGCCGCGGCTGAGGGCGTCCTCCCAAGCCGCTGCGAGCCCTTCGGCGACATGTTCGGCGACTGCCTGCCACAACGCGGCCTTGGTGGGAAAATGCCGGAACAACGCCGCCTGCGTCACCCCGATTGCCGTAGCCACCGCCCCGGTCGTCACCCGGTCCGGCCCGATCCTGTCGGCCAGAGCGAGAACTACGGTGACGATCTCGGCCTTGCGCCGTTCTGCTGACTTTCGCATGGACGTTGATAAGTGAGTAAGTAATTACATACATCTGATTGACGGAAGCATGTCTGTCAAGATGCGAGGTCCGCAATCCGCTGATCTCGCGCACCTCGGCACCTTTCGGCCTCAATGCCGGCCTCGATCGGGCGCGCGCGACAGACGCGCCAGCACCTGCCATCATCCCTTGCAGCGAATCCCTTCCGCTCTTCGCAGCCGTGAATCGGACTGGCAGTCTATGCCTACAGATCAGAAATCCGTCTCCAGGTAGACCCCGGCGCAGTCGTAGGCGACAGCGGCGGCCGTAGCGCCGTTGTTCATGTAGAGGCGCGGCGACAGGAACTGGGTCGCGGCGGGCAGGTCAGCGGTGATCTCTTGTTCGAACACCGCGCCGGATACCTCATCCACCACCCGCACCCAGACGGAGCTGCCATTCGGTGGCGCTGCGATGTAGAGGGTCAGCACCCCACCCGTCGCAATGGCGAAACTCGCCCCCATGTCGGTCAGGGTCGGTGCGCCGGCGCCGTCGTTTGCGACCAGCTGCCAGCGGGTGTGGGTTCCGCGCTGGAAGCCGATGCCGATGCAGTTGATGGCGGCGGCCAGCGTCAGGGTGGTCGCCAGTGCGGCGGTCGATCCGTAGAGGCCGAAGAATCCCATGCCGGTAGCCTGCAGCGTCGTCAGCGAAATCCGCGTGACGAAGGTCCAGCCACCCAGCCCCGCTGCATTGCCGCGCCAGCACGCCCAGCCTGCGGATCGCTGATCGGCGACTGAGTCCACGACCGCCGCGGAGGTCAGACGCCAGCGACGCATGGAGGTGGCAAGGTTCGTCGCGGCGAGCGTGGGCGTCGAAACGGTACCGACAGAAGTGATCGGCAGGCCCTCGCTGTTGATCGTGGTGCCTGTCGATGGCGACCAGTTGGCGATCCGGTTGACCCCGAAGTGGGGCTGGAGCGGGAAGTCCCGCCCCGAGGGGCGCATGACGTCGATCCAAGGCGCACCGGCGCGATTGCGGGCGTAGAGAGCAGCCTTGCCTGCGGGCGGCGGGGTCGGCGCCGCACTGAGCCCCGGCAAGATCGTGGGTTGCCGTAGTTCCACCTGGCCGCTGCTGCGGTCGATCCGGATGGCATCGAAGAAGGTCGAGCCGTCCGGGCTGACCTTGAAGCTGAAGTCGTCGTTGCCGAGAAGTCCGATCAGCGCGCGTGCCGACCAGTTGGTCTTGAAGGCGAAGGCCGCGTCGTTCGCCGGGGCGGCCTTGTTCACCGTCGCCTCGACGCCGGCGCCGGCGTTGTTCAGAAGCACCGCGGGGGTGTTCACGGACAGCCGGTTATAGCTGTCGGCCGTCGCGCCGCCGAGGCCCAGAAGCTGGGCAGTCAGGTTGGCCTGCGGCATGCCGACCTGCGTCACCGCATTGGCGAAGGTGACGGTTGGCGTGTTGATCACCGCCGTCCCGCCAGCACCGGCGGCGGCGGACCCGATGTTGACTGTCAATCGGCATTCAAACGGGCCCCCTGATCGGCGTCCAAAAGTGACCCCTTTGGCGCGCGGGTGAGCAGGCCCGTGGCGGCGTAGCTTTCCAGCTGGCGCAGCCGACGCGGGCCTGCGTTTTGGAGGGTGTTCAGGCTCGGGTTTTGATGCGCCAGCTGTCGTTGCCGGTCTCGACGATGTCGCAGTGGTGGGTGAGCCGGTCGAGCAGCGCGGTGGTCATCTTTGCGTCTCCGAAGACGGTCGGCCACTCCCCGAATGCGAGGTTGGTGGTGACGATGACGGAAGTCTGCTCATAGAGCTTGCTGATCAGATGGAACAGCAGCTGGCCGCCGGACTGCGCGAATGGCAGGTATCCGAGTTCATCGAGGATGACGAAGTCGAGCCGCATCAGATGTTCTGCAAGCCGGCCTGCCCGTCCGGCACGGGCCTCGGCCTCCAGCCTGTTCACCAGATCGACGACATTGAAGAACCTGCCCCGGGCACCATTGCGGATGACCGCGCGCGCTATGGCCACAGAGATATGGGTCTTGCCGGTCCCGGTGCCGCCAACCAGCACGACATTGCGCTGTTGGCTGAGGAACTCCCCGCTGGCCAGATCTCGCACCAGGGTCTCGTTGATTGGGGTGTCATCGAAGGTGAACTCCTCGATCTCCCGGGCATAGGGCAGCTTGGCGGTGGTGATCTGGTATTTGACCGACCGCGCTTTCTTCTCGTTGATCTCGGCGGCCAGAAGATCTCCAACGATCTGGCGGGGTTCGTGCTGGCGGCGCACAGCCACCGCCATGAGTTCGTCATAAGCGGCGCGCATCCCGTAGAGCTTCAACTCGCCCATTGCAGCCATGATGTCAGCACGATCCATCAGCAGGCCCTCCGCAGCAGATCATAACGGGCGCAGTCCGCCACAGGCTCATGGGTCAACTGCAAGGCCGGAGAGGTCAGCAGAAGCGGTGGTGGTTCCGGATCTCGCCTGCGGGATAGAATATTGAGGATTACATCGGCAGAATGGACGCCTTGCGAGAGAGCTTCGGCACATGCCTTTTGAACCACAGGCATCCCTTCCGTCAGCACAGCGCCGAGGACCTTCACCATCTGGCGGTCGCCATCTGAGGAGCCCTGCAGCTTGCGGCGGATCTGTTCAAGAGCTCCGGGAAGAACCCAGTCCTTGAACGGTGCGCCGTTACGCAGCGCCCCGGGTTTGCGAAGCAGAACAGGCACATAATGCCAGGGATTGTAAACCGTTCGGTCCCGGCCGAAGTGACGCGGGTGGTCTCCGACCAGTCGGCCCTCCTGCCGGATCTCGATCCGCTCAGCATAGGCCCTGATCTCGACCTGCCGCCCGACAGCCGTTGCCGCGACGGAGTATTTGTTGTTGTCGAAGCGCACGAGACAGGTCTTTGACACCGCCGCAGGCAGTGAATGGAATCCGTCGAAGCGCCCGGCATAGGGGACAAGGTGCGGGCGCTCTTCCTGGAAGACCTGCCAGACGGTTTTGTCCGTCAGCTCCGGATGCTTGCTGGTTCTGGCCGAGGCGATGCACTTGTCCAGCAGCCAGGCATTCAGTTCCTCGTAGCTCTTGACCCTGACGCGGGGCGCGAAAAACCGCTGACGGACAGTGCCGACCTGGCTCTCCACCTGGCCTTTCTCCCAACCCGCAGCAGGGGTGCAGGCAACGGGTTCGACCAGATAATGGCTGGCCATCTGCAGGAACCGACGATTGTAGAGGCGTTCCTTGCCGGTGAAGATGGTCTCCACCGCCGTCTTCATGTTGTCGTAGATCCCGCGGGTGCAGGTGCCCTTGAAGAAGGCGAAAGCCCTGTCGTGGGCATCGAACACCATCTCCTGCGTCTCGCGCGGATAGGCCCGCACAAAGAACATCCGGCTGTGGCACAGGCGAACATGGGCCACTTTGATGGTGGTGGTCGCCCCATCGATCACCACAACCTCGTGGCTCCAGTCGAACTGATAGGCTTCACCGGGCGCAAAGCTCAGGGGCACGAAGGCGGCAGAAGCGCCTGAACTCTGAGTGCGTGCCCAGTTCGAGGCGTAGCGGCGCACCGCGTCATACCCACCTTCATAACCGAGACCGCTCAGTTCTTCGTAGATCTGTATCAGAGACTGACGTTCCCGGCTGGACCGCGCGGCGTTGACCTCCAGCAGCCGGTTGAGTTCCCCCAGCCAGGCACCCAGCTTCGGGCGCGGCTGCACCGTCCGGGTATAGGTGAACTCGGTAATCCCGGTGCGGATCACCTTCCGCACCACCTTCTTCGACAGCTTCAGGTCACGGCAGATCGTCTTGATCCCCTTGCCCTCGGTGAAATGTAGCCGCCTGATTTTTGCGATTGTCTCCACGATCAGCATCCCGTGCTCGGCCTCCGATAATCATCGAAGGCACAATGGACCCAACCCCCGGTCGGTGGGGTCCATTTTGGACGCCGATCACCCCAGAAGCGGGGTCCTTATTGCAAGCCGTTCAACACCTTGTCCAGACGATGCAGTATCTACTGGAAACCTACACCTCGCCCGAGGGAGTGCTGGAAGAGACCGATCCCGAGACGGGCAAGACGGAAAGGACCTACACCGGCGATCTGCTGGAAGCGCATCGCGAGCATATCCGCAGTGACATGTTCCACGGGTTCGACTTTGACGCCACGATGCTCCGTATCGCGGCGATGAACCTGATGCTGCATGGGGTCGATGATCCCGACATCCATTATCAGGATACGCTCAGCGCAGGCTTCACCGACAAGTTCCCGAAAACTGCGGCCGAAGGCTTCAACGTTATCCTGGCGAACCCACCCTTCAAGGGGCAGCTCGATTTTGAGGATGTCCACGCTTCGCTCTTGCGTCAGGTGAAGACGAAGAAGACGGAACTGCTTTTCCTCGTGCTCATCTTGCGCATGCTCAGGACCGGCGGGCGGTCGGCCACCATCGTGCCAGATGGTGTTCTGTTCGGTTCTTCGACGGCCCACGTTGGCCTGCGCAAGTTATTGCTAGAACACAACCAGTTGGAGGCGGTCATCTCGCTCCCCTCGGGCGTGTTCAAACCCTATGCAGGGGTCAGCACGGGCATTCTGGTGTTCACCAAGGGCGGGCGGACGGATGACGTGTTCTTCTATGATGTCGAGTTTGACGGCTACACTCTCGACGACAAGCGGGACGCTACTCCTGACAAGGATGATCTGCCCGGATGTCTCGCGGCATGGCGGAACCGCGACGCGGGCCGCGATACTGACAGGACGCAAAAGGCCTTCTTCGTGTCGTCTCAAGAGATCAGGGATTCAAACTACGACCTGTCGCTGAGCAAGTACAAGGTTCGACCCCACGTTGCTCAAGACTACGACGCCCCAGCAGTGATACTGGATCAGATGAAAAAGCTAAATGACGACATTGCATCTGATCTGGCAGAACTTGAGGCACTTCTCGGATGAGCGCCACCTCTCCTTCTCCACTGGCGGACAAGGCTGATGTCATTCGGGGCGTTACGTTCTCCAAGGGTGACGCGGTTGCACAGCCTCGGGACGGATACACTCCCGTGTTGAGGGCGGGAAACATTCAAGGTCATCTGATCTTGGACGAGGATCTCGTCTATGTTCCTGAGCGGATGGTATCGGACAAGCAGCGGCTTCGCCGCGGCGATATAGTTATGTGCACGTCTTCGGGCAGTGCGGAAATCGTCGGAAAGACCGGCTTCACGGATCGTGATTGGAACGGTTCATTCGGTGCGTTCTGTGCGGTGGTGCGGCCCAAGCCTGGCAAGTGTCATCCCCGATATCTGTTTCATTATCTCCAGTCGCCGAGGTTTCGCGACTGGACCCGAAACTCTTCTGGTGTCGGGATCAAGAACATCAGGAAATCGGAACTGGATACGGTTGAAATCCCGTTCCCTTTGCCAGATGAGCAACGCCGGATCGCGACGATACTGGATATGGCTGATGCCATCCGCCGCAAACGTGAACAGGCTCTTGCCCTGGCGGATGACTTCCTCCGGTCGGTGTTCTTGGAGATGTTTGGTGATCCCGGTGTCAACCCGTTGAACCACCCTGTCGAAACCTTCGAATCCCTTCTGTCGATCCCGCTTCGCAACGGCATATCACCGGCCAGCCGTGGAACCTTCACCGCACGGGTTCTGACCCTGACTGCGATCACGGGTGATCGGTTTGACGGCAGCTATGCCAAGGAAGGCAAGTTCCTCGAACCCATTTCCGTCAAGGATACGGTCAGCACTTCGGATTTCTACATCTGTCGCGGCAACGGCTCTCCCGATCTGATCGGTAAGGGGTTCTATTCGGATCAGGACATTCCGGGCACCGCGTTCCCCGACACGATGATCGCGGCCAAGCCTAACCCCAAGAGGGTGACCCGTGCCTTTCTGGAGAGCATCTGGAATGGTCCGTTTGTCAGGAACCAAATCCGTGAGGCGGCTCGAACGACCAACGGAACATTCAAGATCAACCAGACCGCCGCCGGTGCGATCAAGATACCGGTGCCGCCGATGGAGGCTCAGAAACGGTTCCAGACGATTGTGGATCGTGTGGCCCGGTCGAAGGAAAAGCTGGGTTATGGGGCTGACCTGTTCCCGGCACTCTCGCAACGTGCTTTCTCCGGTGACCTGTAGGAGCATGTCATGAGCGCCCGGACCATCCCGCACGATCGCACCCCCAGCGGTGCCACTTCAGTGGCTAGCTTGCACCGCGTGACGCTTCCTGGCCAGATGCTACAGCGGGGGTTCTGGCTCTATGTTTGGCGGGTCCAGACCCCCAAGGGGGAGCGGCTCTATGTGGGCCGCACCGGTGACAGCAGCAGTCCCCACGCCACTGCCCCCTACACCCGCATGGGCCAGCACCTTGGTTTCTCCAAGGCCCAGAACAGCCTGCGACGTCTGCTGATCGAGGCTGGAGTGGAACCTGAAAGCTGCGGGCAGTTCGACCTGATCTCATACGGCCCGATCTTTCCGGAAATAGGGATGACTAAGGATCAGCTTCGTGCCGACCAAATGCTGCTGCATACTCCCGTGCGGGACCAGATGGCCGCGTTGGAAAAGAAGTTGCGGGATGCGCTGGTGGAGGCCGGTCATCCGGTGTTGAACGTCGTCCACAGCAAGAAGCAATACGATGCCGCCCAGTGGGAAGCGGTGCGGAATGCATTCGCCGAACACTTTTCGGGCTTAGGGCGGATTGAATCATGAGACTAGCAAAAATCGAAATCGAGAACTTCAAGGGGATTGGCAACAGGCAAGTTGTTGACCTCAAACCCATTACGTTGCTCTTCGTGTCAATCGGCATTCAAACGGGCCCCCTGATCGGCGTCCAAAAGTGACCCCTTTGGCGCGCGGGTGAGCAGGCCCGTGGCGGCGTAGCTTTCCAGCTGGCGCAGCCGACGCGGGCCTGCGTTTTGGAGGGTGTTCAGGCTCGGGTTTTGATGCGCCAGCTGTCGTTGCCGGTCTCGACGATGTCGCAGTGGTGGGTGAGCCGGTCGAGCAGCGCGGTGGTCATCTTTGCGTCTCCGAAGACGGTCGGCCACTCCCCGAATGCGAGGTTGGTGGTGACGATGACGGAAGTCTGCTCATAGAGCTTGCTGATCAGATGGAACAGCAGCTGGCCGCCGGACTGCGCGAATGGCAGGTATCCGAGTTCATCGAGGATGACGAAGTCGAGCCGCATCAGATGTTCTGCAAGCCGGCCTGCCCGTCCGGCACGGGCCTCGGCCTCCAGCCTGTTCACCAGATCGACGACATTGAAGAACCTGCCCCGGGCACCATTGCGGATGACCGCGCGCGCTATGGCCACAGAGATATGGGTCTTGCCGGTCCCGGTGCCGCCAACCAGCACGACATTGCGCTGTTGGCTGAGGAACTCCCCGCTGGCCAGATCTCGCACCAGGGTCTCGTTGATTGGGGTGTCATCGAAGGTGAACTCCTCGATCTCCCGGGCATAGGGCAGCTTGGCGGTGGTGATCTGGTATTTGACCGACCGCGCTTTCTTCTCGTTGATCTCGGCGGCCAGAAGATCTCCAACGATCTGGCGGGGTTCGTGCTGGCGGCGCACAGCCACCGCCATGAGTTCGTCATAAGCGGCGCGCATCCCGTAGAGCTTCAACTCGCCCATTGCAGCCATGATGTCAGCACGATCCATCAGCAGGCCCTCCGCAGCAGATCATAACGGGCGCAGTCCGCCACAGGCTCATGGGTCAACTGCAAGGCCGGAGAGGTCAGCAGAAGCGGTGGTGGTTCCGGATCTCGCCTGCGGGATAGAATATTGAGGATTACATCGGCAGAATGGACGCCTTGCGAGAGAGCTTCGGCACATGCCTTTTGAACCACAGGCATCCCTTCCGTCAGCACAGCGCCGAGGACCTTCACCATCTGGCGGTCGCCATCTGAGGAGCCCTGCAGCTTGCGGCGGATCTGTTCAAGAGCTCCGGGAAGAACCCAGTCCTTGAACGGTGCGCCGTTACGCAGCGCCCCGGGTTTGCGAAGCAGAACAGGCACATAATGCCAGGGATTGTAAACCGTTCGGTCCCGGCCGAAGTGACGCGGGTGGTCTCCGACCAGTCGGCCCTCCTGCCGGATCTCGATCCGCTCAGCATAGGCCCTGATCTCGACCTGCCGCCCGACAGCCGTTGCCGCGACGGAGTATTTGTTGTTGTCGAAGCGCACGAGACAGGTCTTTGACACCGCCGCAGGCAGTGAATGGAATCCGTCGAAGCGCCCGGCATAGGGGACAAGGTGCGGGCGCTCTTCCTGGAAGACCTGCCAGACGGTTTTGTCCGTCAGCTCCGGATGCTTGCTGGTTCTGGCCGAGGCGATGCACTTGTCCAGCAGCCAGGCATTCAGTTCCTCGTAGCTCTTGACCCTGACGCGGGGCGCGAAAAACCGCTGACGGACAGTGCCGACCTGGCTCTCCACCTGGCCTTTCTCCCAACCCGCAGCAGGGGTGCAGGCAACGGGTTCGACCAGATAATGGCTGGCCATCTGCAGGAACCGACGATTGTAGAGGCGTTCCTTGCCGGTGAAGATGGTCTCCACCGCCGTCTTCATGTTGTCGTAGATCCCGCGGGTGCAGGTGCCCTTGAAGAAGGCGAAAGCCCTGTCGTGGGCATCGAACACCATCTCCTGCGTCTCGCGCGGATAGGCCCGCACAAAGAACATCCGGCTGTGGCACAGGCGAACATGGGCCACTTTGATGGTGGTGGTCGCCCCATCGATCACCACAACCTCGTGGCTCCAGTCGAACTGATAGGCTTCACCGGGCGCAAAGCTCAGGGGCACGAAGGCGGCAGAAGCGCCTGAACTCTGAGTGCGTGCCCAGTTCGAGGCGTAGCGGCGCACCGCGTCATACCCACCTTCATAACCGAGACCGCTCAGTTCTTCGTAGATCTGTATCAGAGACTGACGTTCCCGGCTGGACCGCGCGGCGTTGACCTCCAGCAGCCGGTTGAGTTCCCCCAGCCAGGCACCCAGCTTCGGGCGCGGCTGCACCGTCCGGGTATAGGTGAACTCGGTAATCCCGGTGCGGATCACCTTCCGCACCACCTTCTTCGACAGCTTCAGGTCACGGCAGATCGTCTTGATCCCCTTGCCCTCGGTGAAATGTAGCCGCCTGATTTTTGCGATTGTCTCCACGATCAGCATCCCGTGCTCGGCCTCCGATAATCATCGAAGGCACAATGGACCCAACCCCCGGTCGGTGGGGTCCATTTTGGACGCCGATCACCCCAGAAGCGGGGTCCTTA
Organism: Paracoccus aminovorans; assembly: GCF_900005615.1. NCBI lineage: Bacteria > Pseudomonadati > Pseudomonadota > Alphaproteobacteria > Rhodobacterales > Paracoccaceae > Paracoccus > Paracoccus aminovorans. Next base: position 2,295,200 of record NZ_LN832559.1, read on the forward strand.
TTGCAAGCCGTTCAACAGTACTTAGGACGTAAGCCTTCCTATGACCGTAAGACATTCCTCGCCGTGTGTGACGCTCTCCGTAGCTCTGTGAGTGTGTCTGAGATTGCCAGAACCTACAGCTTGTCACGGCAGGCAGTTATCAGGATCAAGGACAACCCTGAGCAAGCAGAAACTGCACTAACAAAATGGGAGTAAAATTCACAGCTTAACGGCTGTTCCTGTAGCGGTAAGTAGTAGCATATTTACTGACCCTGACCCACCGATTGAGGCGTAGTGAAGCTGGACTGCGACAATAGCATCGGCCCCAAGCTCTACCGCTTCCTGTGATAGCTCTTGCAACACAACCTTTCTTGCCTCTCTCAACCCATTTTGCATTACCTTGCTTCTGCCTCCGAACAAGTCCCGGAACCCAGCAGCTACATCCTTGAAGATATTTTGACCTACTACACACTCAGAAGAGACAATCCCTAGGCGCTTTATCACCTTTAGGTTGCTTGAGGATTCTGTTGTCAGGAGAACTGACCTAACGGCCTCTGGTACTTCTTCCTCTGTAGCGTAGTCACCTTCGCCAAGCTCGTCTTGGCAGGACCGGCATAGCTGCGACACAGGATCAATCGCAAAATCTTCATTTCTGCAAGCAGCGCAAACAGCCATACGTCGTCATCTCCACGTTGTAGCAGCTCACCTTAACAGAGAATTTGTTAGGGTCCCCCCTGATTTCAAGCTAGGCCACCCCTCCGCCGCAGCGTAACCCTACCTATCCGCAAAATAAAAAAAATAAAATCAAGGCTTTATGGAAAACCGTTTAAGGTCCCATGCCTGATTCTACAAAAAAAACGCACAGGTTGAGTCGTGTGTCTCAGCGGGGAACTGAACTGACCAAAGCTCATTTCGTGTGTTGCTAACGTGTGTGGTCAACGTGTGTGGTCACTTACCCTTAACACACTGAATTTAAATAGAAAAAATTGCTGGCGGACGGTGAGGGATTCGAACCCTCGAGACGGTTCCCCGCCTACACACTTTCCAGGCGTGCGCCTTCGACCACTCGGCCAACCGTCCGTGGCGGCTCGTCTAGCGCGGCGGGCAGCGCTGCGCAAGCCGCAGATCGCTCACAGCTTGGAAATCCGCTTCTGCAATTCGGCCAGTTGCCGGCGGATCTCGGCCATGTCTTCGGATTCGGCCTTCTTGCCGCGGCGCGGCTCCTCCTCCTCGTCCGGGGCGGGTCCACTGCTGCCGGCGGTGCCCCAGCCCGCAGCCATGGCCCGCAGGAACATCTGCTGCTGGCGCTGCAATGCCTCGAAGCCCGGCATCGAGGACATCGGGTTCGGAAAGGTGGACAGGTTCTCCATCATCTTCGACTGGCCCTCGCGCAGCATCTCGAAGCTGGCGGCCAGGAATTGCGGCACGACGGATTGCGCCTGGGTCGTGTAGCTGCGCACCAGGTCCACCAGCACATCGATGGGCAGCACGCTTTCGCCCCGGCCCTCGTGCTCGGCGATGATCTGCAAGAGATATTGCCGCGTCAGGTCGTCGCCCGTCTTCAGATCGACGATGCGGACCTGCCGGCCGGCGCGGATGAAGCCGGCAATGTCGTCGAGCGTCACATAGTCGCTGGTCTCGGTGTTGTAGAGGCGGCGGCTCGCATAGCGCTTGATCAGCAGCGGGGTCGTGTTCTCGGCCTCAGCCATGGCTCCTCCGGCAATGCATTTGCAGCATGATGGGAAATGGGCCGGAGAAATGCAAAGAAAATCGCCGCCCGGGGCGGATGGCCGGGCATGGCGTCGGAACGCGACGCGGCATCCGGTCAAAGGAAAAGGGGGCAGCAGAGCTGCCCCCCGTTCCAGCAATTCCAGCCGGGATCAGACCTTGGCGGTCGGATTGGCCGAAGAAGCGGCGGCAGCGGCTTTCTTCACCGCGGCCTGGGTTTCGCGGGTGGCCTGCTCGGCGGCTTTCTGGGCGTCGGCGGCCAGGTCCTTGCCGGCGGTCAGCATCAGATCGACGGTGTCCATCTGCACTTTCTTGGCGACTTCGGCGAAGGCGGCCATGTGCTCGGCAGCGGCTTCGGCAGCGGCCGAGGCGAAATCGCTGACGGCTTTCGCGTATTCGGCCGGCTCTTCCTTCGAGGCGGTCAGTTCGCCCAGGCGAGCGATGGTGTCTTTCGCCCACTGCGACGAGATCTCGGTCGAACGCTCGGCGGCAGCCAGCGCAACCTTGGCCATTTTCTCGCCCAGCGCGGTTTGCGAGCGGAAGGCGTCCTGGAAGGACGAGGTGTCGATCGGCATTTTCGCCATCATTTCTTGCAGGGTCTTGGTGAAGTCAGGGGTCTTGGCCATTTGCTCTCTCCTAGATCGGCGCGAAGTTGAGCACCGGGTTCAATTATTCTGTCCCCCATATACTTTCTGCACTGCAGCATTGCAAGAGGTTTTCGCTGCAGTGCAGAAATTTTCGTCAGGCCCTCTCGTGGACATAGACGCCGGGTGCCGGGCCGAAGCCCTCGCCGGGGTCGCGGGCCTCGACCATGCCGCCGGCATGCCGGGCCAGCCAGTCGCGCCAGCGGCCCCACCAGCTGCCCTCGTGATACTGGGCCTTGTCGCGCCAGGCCTGCTCGCCCTGCTCGAAACCCGCGTCAGAGGTATAGTGGCCGTATTTCTTCTTGCTGGGCGGGTTGATGATGCCGGCGATATGGCCCGATTCGGACAGGATGAAGCGCTTGTCCGCCGAACCCATCTGCGCCACGCCGCGCCAGCTGTCGCGCCAAGGGGCGATGTGGTCGGTCTCGCAGGCGATGGCGCACAGCGGCACCTCCACCTCGCTTACATGCAGCCGGTGGCCCATCAGGTCGAACCCCTCGCGGACGAAACGGTTCTGCTGGCACAGCCCGCGCAGGTATTCCACCGCCATGCGGCCCGGCAGGTTGGTGCCGTCGCCGTTCCAGAACAGCAGGTCGAAGGCGGGCGGCGTCTCGCCCAGCATATAGCTGCGGATCGCCGGGCCCCAGACCAGGTCGTTGGCGCGCAGGAAGCTGAAGGTGCGCGTCATCAGCTGGGCGCTGAGCACGCCGGTCCGCGAAGCCTCTTCCTCGATCCCCGAGACGAAATCGTCCTGCAGATAGGCAGTGAATTCGCCCTGCTCGGCGAAATCGGTCAGCGTGGTGAAGAAGGTGGCCGAATTCACCCGGTCGTCGCCGCGCTGCTTCAGCAGCGACAGCGTCAGCGCCAGCGTGGTGCCGGCGATGCAATAGCCGACCACGTTCAGCTTCTTCTGGTCGGTCAGGTCCAGCACCCGGTCCATGACCTCGAGATAGGCCGAGACGTAATTCTCCATCCCGGTGTCGCCATAGCCGGGATCGGGGTTCTTCCAGGCCACCACGAACAGCGTATAGCCCTGATCGACGATCCATTTGATCAGGCTGTTCTGCGGCTTGAGGTCGAGGATGTAGAACTTGTTGATCCAGGGCGGAAAGATCACCAGCGGGATCTCGTGCACGCTTTCTGTGGTCGGCTTGTACTGGATCAGCTCGTAAAGCGGGGTGCGGGCGACGACGGTGCCCTGGGTGGTGCCGATGTTCTCGCCGACGCGGAAAGCCTCGCGGTCGGCCAGCGACACGATCAGCTCGCCGCTGTTCTGCTCGACGTCGCGGACCAGATTCTCAAGGCCGCGGACCAAGCTTTCGCCCTCGGTCGCCAGCGCCTTTTCCAGGGCGTCGGGGTTGGTGGCCAGGAAATTCGTCGGCGCCATCATGTCGATCATCTGGCGGGTGAACCACTCGATCCGCCGCCGGTCGGTCATCCCCGGCAGGTCCAGGGCGCTGGCCGCCTCGCGCAGCGCCTGGGCGTTGATCTGGTACTGGCGCTTGATGAAGTTGAAAAAGGGATGCGCCTCCCACAGCGGGTTCGAGAAGCGGCGGTCGCGCGGGCCTTCGTCGGACGGCGGCACCAGCGTGCCCCGGGCCAGCGCGGCCTGGGCCTCGGCGAAATGGCGCAGGGTCTCGCCCCAATAGCTGACCTGCTGGCCGATCACGCGCTCGGGCTGTTCGGCCAGCAGCTTCATCCAGGCCGAGGTCGCGGTGGCGAACAGGTCGGGACCGGGCATCTCGACGCCGGGGCTGTGCGGCTTGCGCTGCGACAGCGCGCTGATCAGGCGCTGGGTCAGCGATTCGATGCGCTCGATATTGGTCGCCAGCTGCTCGGGCAGGCGGCTGCCGGGACCGAAGGCCGCTTCGACGAAAGCCGCGGTCTGGCTGCCCAGGGCCGGGGCCGCGGGCGCAGAGGCCTGCGGCGCCTCCGCGGCCGGGGCATCGGCGGCCGGGGCTCGGGCCGGCGCCGCCTCGACGGCCGCGGCGGGACCGGTCGCGCCAAGGGGACGCAGCGCGTCGTCCACGGCGCCCAGCGTCGGCGCCTCGGCCGGTTTGGCCGCACCCTTGGCCACCGGCTTGCGGCGCGTGCCGGTGCGGGTATCGCTGCGCACCGCGGCGCGGGCGCGCGCCGCTGCGTTGCGGGTGCCGGTCTTGGTCGCGGGGGCCTTGCCACCAGCAGGCTTGGCACCGGTCGCGGCGGCGGTTTTCGCCCCCTCGGCCTCCGGCGCGGCCTCGGCCTCGCGGGCGGCGGGCTTCTCCGCCGGGCCGGCAGCCGGGCTTGTGGCCGCGCGCGCCGAATCGGTCGTGGGCCCGTCCGCCTTCGCGCTCTTGGCGGCCGCGCGGGTTTTTCCAGTGCCGGCGCGGGACTTGCCCGTCCTGGCCGTAACCTGCGCATCGGCCCCGGATTCCGGCTTTTCGTCTTTGCCCGCCATAATTGACATTCCTCTCCTAAGCGTAAAATCATTATGCCCAGCACATAACGCAGGTAAAGCCGTGACCTTTCCCGGCAGGCCGAATCCGGCGAACCAACGGAGAACTGGCGAATGGCGACTTACAAAGGGCTGCGGGGGATCATCTCCTATGACGCGATGGAGACGATCCGCAACACCAACGAATGGATGGGCGCCAGCGCGCGGGCCCTGTCATCCTATCCGGCATTCGCGCTGATTCCCAATCCGATGTTCAAGCTGATGTCGGCCTGGGGGCGGGTGACCGAGCGCAGCTTCGCCCGCATGGTGATCAAGCCCGACTGGGAAATCCCGCCCATCGTCTCCGAGGACGGCCAGGACCACGTCGTCTATGTCGAGCCGGTGATCGAGCGGCCCTTCGGCGATCTCGTGCATTTCCGCGTCGCCCGGCGCGAGCCGATGGCGCGCAAGGTGCTGCTGGTCGCTCCCATGTCCGGCCATTATGCCACCCTCCTGCGGACCACGGTCACATCACTGCTTCCCGATTGCGAAGTCTATGTGACGGATTGGCACAATGCCCGTGACATTCCCGTCAGCTGCGGCAAGTTCGACGTCGAGGACTATACCGGCTATCTGGTCGACTTCATCCGCCACCTCGGCCCGGACGTGAACGTGATCGCGGTCTGCCAGCCGGCGCCGCTGGCGCTGGCCGCGACGGCGATCCTGGCCGAAGAGGAACCCAAGGCCCAGCCCCGCTCACTGATCCTGATCGGCGGCCCCATCGATCCCGACGCCGCCGCGACCGAGGTCACCGACTTCGGCAACCGCGTGACCATGGGCGAGCTCGACTACCTGATGATCCAGCAGGTCGGCTTCAAGTATCGCGGCGCCGGGCGCATGGTCTATTCGGGCTTGGCGCAGCTCAGCTCCTTCATCGCCATGAACGCCGAAACCCACGCCAAGGCCTTCATCGACAAGATCTTCGCCGAGGCGCGCGGCCAGGGGTCCGAGGGCGACAAGCACTACAAGTTCTACGACGAATATCTGGCGGTGATGGACATGACCGCCGAATTCTATCTCTCGACGGTCGAGCGCATCTTCAAGGGGCTCGAGATCGCGCAGAACCGCTTCAGCGTGAACGGCAAGCCCGTGGACCTGGGCAAGATCACCGATGTCGCGGTCATGACCATCGAGGGCGCCAACGACGACATCTCGGCCCCCGGCCAATGCGTGGCGGCGCTGGCGCTGTGCACGGGCGTCCCCGACGCCAAGAAGCAGCAGCACCTGGAACCGGGCGCCGGCCATTACGGCATCTTCGCCGGGAAAAGCTGGCGGCTCAACATCCGCCCGGTGGTGCTCGACTTCATCGACGAACAGATCAGCGCCCCGGCCCGTCCGATCCGGCGCCGTCGCGGCGGCGCCGCACCGGTCGATTGCGGCGTGGTCAACCCGGCCGAGCAGGACGGCAAGATCGCCGTCTGACCCGCAGCCCCGGACAGCGAAAGGCGTGCCCTTCCAGGGCGCGCCTTTTTTCGTCACCCGCGGGCCAGAACCTCCTCGACCGCCGCCCCGATCATTTCCAGGCAATCCGGCGTCGAAAAGCGGTGGTCGGCACCCTTGACCAGCGCCAGCCGCATGTCCGGCCCTTCGGCATGCTCCAGCAGGTCCAGCGCCCAGGACATCGGCACGTCGGCATCCGCCGTCCCCTGCAGGAAGCGCACCGGGAACGGCAGGGCCAGGGGCCGGTCCAGCACCAGATGCCGGCGACCGTCCTCGATCAGCCGGCGGGTGATGACATAAGGCTCATCATAGTCGCTGGGCCGCAGCACCCGGCCCTCGCGCAGCAGCGCCTCGCGCTGCCCCGCATCCATGCCCGTCCAGAACCCGGCCTCGGTGAAATCCGGCGCCGCCGCGATGGTGACCAGCCCCGCCAGCCGCTCGGGCATCGCCCGCGCCAGAAGCAGGCTGATCCAGCCGCCCATGCTCGATCCGACCAGCACCACCGGCCCCTCGACCCGATCCAGAACCGCCTGCGCATCGGCCAGCCAGTCGCCGATGCAACCGTCCTCGAAGGCGCCCGAGGATTCGCCATGGCCCGAATAATCCAGCCGCAGGAACGCGCGCCCGCGCGCCCGCGCCCAATCCTCCAGCCAGACCGCCTTGGTGCCCTGCATGTCCGAACGGAACCCGCCCAGGAACACCACGCAGGGCCCCTGCCCGTCCAGCCGGTTGCAAGCGATCCGCCGCCCCTGCGGCCCATCCAGAAATTCCGTCATTCTTTTGTGTCCAAATATCCTGCGGGGGAGTCGCGCCAGCGACGGGGGCGCAAAGCCCCCTCCTTCGATCTCGCGGCACCCTAGCCGCATTGACAAGCCCCGACAATCGCGCGACACCCGCCCCACATAACCCGCAACCGGGCGTTCCGTGGGCGCCAAACCGACGAGGAGGACATATGTCCCAGATCTCCCTCACCTTCCCCGATGGCAATGCGCGCGACTATCCCGCCGGCACGACGGCGGCCGAGGTCGCGGCCTCCATTGCCCCCAACCTGGCGAAGAACGCCATCTCGGCCAGCCTGGACGGCCAGCATATCGACCTGGCCTGGCCGATCCGGAAATCGGGCAAGATCGCCATCAACACGATGAAGGACAGCGAGCCGGCGCTGGAACTGATCCGCCACGACCTCGCCCATATCATGGCCCGCGCCGTGCAGGAACTCTGGCCCGACGTCAAGGTCACCATCGGCCCGGTCCGCGACCAGGGCTGGTTCTACGACTTCGACCGCGCCGAACCCTTCACGCCGGAAGATCTCGGCGCCATCGAGGCGCGCATGAAGCAGATCATCGCCGCCCGCGACCCGGTCCGCACCGAGGTCTGGGACCGCGCCCGCGCCCGCGCCTATTACGAAGAGCGCGGCGAACCGTTCAAGGTGGAACTCCTCGACCGCATCCCGTGCGACGAGCCGATCCGCATGTATTGGCACGGCGACTGGCAGGACCTCTGCCGCGGCCCGCACCTGCAAAACACCGGCCAGGTCCCGGCCGACGCCTTCCGCCTGACCCATGTCGCCGGCGCCTATTGGCTGGGCGATGCCTCGCGGCCGATGCTGCAGCGCATCTACGGCGTGGCCTTCAAGAACCGCGACGACCTCAAGGCCCATCTGACGATGCTGGAGGAGGCCGCCAAGCGCGACCACCGCAAGCTCGGCAAGGAAATGGAGCTCTTCCACTTCCAGGAAGAAGCCCCCGGCATGGTGTTCTGGCACCCGAACGGCTGGACGATCTATCGCGAGCTCGAGGCCTATATGCGCCGCCGCCTGATCCGCGCCGGCTACAAGGAAATCAAGACGCCCCAGGTCGTCGACCGCATCCTGTGGGAGAAGTCGGGCCACTGGGAAGCCTATCGCGAGAACATGTTCATCGTCGAGGTGGACGAGGAAGGCGCCAAGGAAAAGCGCATCAACGCGCTGAAACCGATGAACTGCCCCTGCCACGTCCAGGTCTACAACCAGGGCCTGAAATCCTATCGCGACCTGCCGCTGCGGCTGGCGGAATTCGGCTCCTGCCACCGCTATGAAAGCTCGGGTTCGATGCACGGGTTGATGCGGGTGCGCGGCTTCGTCCAGGACGACGCGCATATCTTCTGCACCGAGGACCAGATCGAGGACGAATGCGCCGGCTTCATCGCGCTGCTCTCTTCGGTCTATCAGGACCTCGGCTTCGACGGCTTCGACATCAAGCTCTCGACTCGGCCCGAAGTGCGGATCGGCACGGACGCGCAATGGGACAAGGTCGAAGGCGCGCTGAAAGGCGCCATCGAGAAACTCGGCCGGCCCTATGAGATCAACCCCGGCGACGGCGCCTTCTACGGGCCGAAACTGGACTTCAAGCTGACCGACGCCATCGGCCGCGAATGGCAATGCGGCACCTTCCAGGTCGACCCCAACCTGCCCGAGCGGCTCAGCGCCGAATATGTCGGCGAGGACGGCGCCAAGCACCGGCCCTACATGCTGCACCGCGCCGTGCTGGGCAGCTTCGAGCGCTTCATCGGCATCCTGATCGAGAACTACTCGGGCAAGCTGCCGCTCTGGCTGGCGCCGCGCCAGGTCGTGGTCGCCTCGATCGTTTCCGGCGCCGACGATTATGTGCATGAGGTCGTGGCCGCGCTACGCGAAGCCGGCATCCGCGCCGAGGCCGACACCCGCAACGAAAAGATCAACTACAAGGTCCGCGAGCATTCGGTCGGCAAGGTCCCGGTCATCATGGCCGTCGGCCTGAAAGAGGTCGAGGACCGCAGCGTCTCGATCCGCCGCCTCGACCGCCAGGGCAGCGAAAGCCTGGCGCTGGACCAGGCGATCCGGACCCTGGCCGCCGAGGCGACGCCACCCGACCTGCGCTAAGACCATCAGCAAGAATTCGCCCACGCCGCCGGGCGGGTCGACCGCGCGTCAACCCGCCCGGCGCATTATTGCTTGCGTTTTTCCGGAATTCGTTCATCCTCCCGTCCTCGTGAGCACGACTTTCTACCGCCTCCCTTCACGGGGCAGCCGGACTTGACGGGAAAGGGCTGCACGGCCCGGGCGCAATCTCGCTCCCGGGATGACTTGAAGGAGAGACGGTATAATGGCTACCGGCACCGTGAAATGGTTCAACGCCACCAAAGGCTATGGCTTCATCGCACCCGATGACGGCGGCAAGGACGTTTTCGTCCACATTTCCGCCGTTGAGCGTGCTGGCCTGACCGGGCTGAACGACAACCAGAAGATCGCCTACGAACTGCAAGCCGGCCGCGACGGCCGCAGCTCGGCCAGCGACCTCAAGCTGCTCTGATCCGCCCAGACCAGGAATTCCGGAAACGGCCCGCCCCGTCGCGGGCCGTTTTCATATTCCGGCCCCTGATTCTTTTGTGCGGAAATATCCCGGGGGAACGCGCCGCCGCCCCCATCGAGGGGGCGGCGGCGCGCGGGGGCAGAGCCCCCTTTTCCAGCGCACCGCAAAAGCCTATCTCGGAGCGCGCAATAGGACGGAGCGACGGATGAACCTGGCGGAACATGTGCTGAAAGCGGGGCTCGCCTGTCCCGACAGGCTGGCCATGTCGGTGCTGGGCCTGGGCCGCGCGGACCGCTGGTCGCATGCTCGGCTCCGCCAGGCGGTGCTGGGTACCGCGACCGGACTGCGCGAGGCGGGCCTTACTCCCGGCGACCGGCTGCTGATGCGGCTGGGCAACAGCCCGACGTTTCCGATCGCCTATCTCGGCGCCATCGCGGCGGGAATCGTGCCGGTCCCCACATCGGCCATGTTGACCGCGCCGGAGATCGGCAAGATCGCCGCTGCGATCCGCCCGGCGATGATCGTCGCCGACAAGGGCATCGCCTTGCCCGACCATCCCGCCCCGATCCTGCCGGCGACGGCGCTCGCCGGATACGAATCGCTGCCTCCTGCGGACTTCGCCGACCAAGAGCCCGACGATCTGGCCTATATCGTCTTCACTTCGGGCACCTCCGGCCAGCCGCGCGCGGTCTGCCACGCCCATCGCGCGATCCTGGCCCGGCAGATGATGTTCCAGGGCTGGTACGGGCTGACCCCGCAGGACCGGCTGCTGCACGCCGGCGCTTTCAACTGGACCTTCACGCTGGGCACCGGCCTGATGGACCCCTGGACCTTGGGCGCGACGGCACTGATCCCGGCCGAGCGCATCACCCCCGAACAGATCCCGCTGCTGGCCAGCCGCCACGGCGCCACGCTGATCGCCGCCGCGCCCGGCGTGTTCCGCCGCATGCTGCGGGCCGACTGGCAGCCCTGGCCGGGACTGCGCCATGGACTGACGGCGGGCGAGCGGCTGGACCCGGGCCTGCGCCGCGCCTGGCAGGCCCGCACCGGCACCGACCTGCACGAGGCCATGGGCATGTCCGAATGCTCGACCTTCCTGTCCGGCAGCCCGGCACGCCCCGCACCAGAAGGCACGGCCGGCTTTGCGCAGCCCGGCCGCCGCTTGGCCATCCTCGACGAAGCGGGGGTTGAAACCGCCGGACCCGGCACCCTGGCCGTGCATCGCTCGGACCCCGGCCTATTCCTGGGCTATCTCGACCAACCCGAGGAAACGGCGGGGAAATTCCTCGGCGACTGGTTCCTGACCGGCGACTTGGCCGAGACCACGCCCGAGGGCGCGATCCGCACCCTGGGCCGCGCGGACGACATGATGAACGCCGGCGGCTTTCGCGTCGCGCCGGGCGAGGTCGAGGATGCGCTGGCCGCCCATCCCGAGGTCGGCGAGGTGGCGGCAACTGACCTGCCGGTCGGCCCCGGCTCAAGCGTCATCGCCGCCTTCTGGACCGGCCCCGCCCCGGCCGAAACCTTGCGCGACCATGCCGAGGCCCGGCTGGCGCGCTACAAGCAACCCCGCGCATACATTCACCTTTCCGCCCTGCCCCGCACGCCGACCGGCAAGATCAACCGCCGCGCCCTGCGCGAGCAATACCGCAAGGACCAGCCATGACCGAGCCCCTCCCCGGCCAGATCCGCCTCGACATCTTTGCCGACCCGGTCTGCTCCTGGTGCCTGATCGGCAAGGCCGAACTCGACCGGGCGCTGGAAAGCCGGCCCGACCACCCCTTCGCGATCACCTGGCAGCCCTTCCAGCTGGACCCGCAGATGCCGCAGGCCGGCATGGATTACGTCGCCTACATGAAGATGAAATTCGGCGACGAAAAGGGCATCCTGGCCGCGATGAAGCCGGTGATGGAGGCCAGCGAGCGCCTGGGCCTTTGGATCAACCCCAGCCTGATCGAGCGGGTGCCGAACACCTTGAACGCCCATCGCCTGCTGCATTGGGCGGGGCTCGAAGGGGTGCAGACCCCGGTGATGTCCGGGCTGATGCGGGCGCATTGGCGCGAGGGCCAGAACATCGGCAACCCCGACGTGCTGACCCGGATCGGCGAACAGGCCGGCATGAACGGCGAGGTGATCCGCCGGCTGCTCGCCACAGCCGAGGATCGGGACGAAATCGACGCGCGCGAGATTCACGCCCGCCAACGCGGCATCGGCTCGGTCCCGACCTTCATCGTGGCCGAGACCCATGTCGTCACCGGCGCCCAGCCGGCAAGCCTGTGGCAGAACGTCATCGACGAACTGACCGGCCTCGCCTGACGCGAACAGCAGCGCGCGAAATCCACGACGGCCAGCGCGGCATCGGCTCGGTCCCGACTTTCCTTGCGGCCGGGCCTCATGTCGTCGCATGCGCCCAGCCGGCGAGCCTGTGGCAGGACTCATCTACGAGCTGACCGGCCGCGCCTGACGCGAAGAGCAGCGCGCGTTGCGTCGGGACCACTACCTCGCAAAGCCCCGACGAACGCTGACCCCCCGGCCTGTGCTGTGCAGCGGGCGTACACAGCCCATGCACCGGCCCAAGGGACTTTCACGCCCCGGATCCGTGCTTATCTGTTATCCTGAAGCTCCGGCCCGCCCCTTGGGCCGCCCGAGAGGATGCCGATGACCCGCTTTGCCGCCCCCATCGCCGAACAGATCTGGGACATGAAATACCGCCTGAAACAGGCCGACGGCACGCCGATCGACCTGTCGGTCGAGGACAGCTGGCGCCGCGTCGCCCGCGACCTCGCCCGCGTCGAGCAGGACCCGGCGCTGTGGGAGGACCGCTTCTATGCCGCGCTCGAGGATTTCCGCTTCCTGCCCGCCGGCCGCATCCTGGCCGGCGCCGGCACCGGGCGCGAGGTGACGCTGTTCAACTGCTTCGTCATGGGCACCATCCCCGACAGCATGGAGGGCATCTTCCAGGCCCTGAAGGAAGCCGCGCTGACCATGCAGCAGGGCGGCGGCATCGGCTACGACTTCAGCACCATCCGCCCCAGGGGCGCGGCGGTGCATGGCGTCGCCGCCGACGCCTCGGGGCCGCTCTCGTTCATGGACGTCTGGGACGCGATGTGCCGCACCATCATGTCCGCGGGCTCGCGCCGCGGCGCGATGATGGCGACCATGCGCTGCGACCATCCCGACATCGAGGCCTTTATCGAGGCCAAGCAGGACAGCGCCCGGCTGCGCATGTTCAACCTGTCGGTGCTGGTGACGGATGCCTTCATGCAGGCGGTCGGCGAGGACGCCCCTTGGGACCTGCAATTCGACGGCAAGGTCTATCACACCATCGCGGCCCGCGACCTGTGGAACCGGATCATGCGCGCGACCTATGACTATGCCGAGCCGGGGGTGATCTTCATCGACCGCATCAACCAGCTGAACAACCTCGGCTATGCCGAGACCATCGCCGCCACCAACCCCTGCGGAGAACAGCCGCTGCCGCCCTATGGCGCCTGCCTGCTGGGCAGTATCAACCTGGCCCGGCTGGTCGAGGCGCCCTTCACGCCCGAGGCGCGGCTGGATCTGCGCGCCCTGGATGAGCTGACCCGCACGGCGGTCAGGATGATGGACAATGTCGTCGACGCCAGCCGCTTCCCGCTGCCGCAGCAGGCGGCCGAGGCGCAGGCCAAGCGCCGCATCGGCCTGGGCGTCACCGGGCTGGCCGATGCGCTGGTCATGCTGGGGCTGCGCTATGGCGCGCCGGGGGCGGTGGCGCAGACCCGGGAATGGATGCATGCCATCGCCCGGGCGGCCTATCTCGCCTCGGCCGAACTGGCACGCGAAAAGGGCCCGTTTCCGCTGTTCCAGGCCGAGGCCTTCCTGGCCTCGGGCTTCATGCAGCAGATGGACGAGGACGTGCGCGACGCCATCGCCGCCCATGGCATCCGCAATGCGCTGCTGACCAGCATCGCGCCGACCGGGACGATCAGCCTTTACGCCGGCAATGTCAGCTCGGGCATCGAGCCGGTCTTTGCCCATGCCTATACCCGCAAGGTGCTGCAAAAGGACGGCTCGCGCAGCGAGGAAGAGGTGGTGGACTATGCCGTCGCGCTGTGGCGCGAGGCGCATGGCGACGGCCTGCCGACGGCTTTCGTCGATGCGCAGGGGCTGGCGCCGATGGACCATGTCGCCATGCAGGCCGCGGCGCAGGAATGGGTGGACAGCTCGATCTCGAAGACCATCAACTGCCCCGCGGACATCGGCTTTCAGGCCTTTAAGGACGTCTATCTGGCCGCATGGCAGCTGGGCTGCAAGGGCTGCACCACCTATCGCCCGAACGACGTGACCGGCAGCGTGCTGGCGGTCAGCGAGGGCTCCGAGGCCGCGCCCCAGCCCGACCGCGGCGCCGACGTGGTCTACCTGACCGAGCCCCTGGACCGGCCAGCGGCCTTGGAGGGCGCCACCTACAAGCTGAAGTTCCCCGGCAGCGAGCACGCGATTTACATCACCATCAACGACATCGTGCAGGCCGGCCACCGCCGCCCGTTCGAGGTCTTCATCAACTCGAAGAACATGGAGCATTTCGCCTGGACCGTGGCGCTGACCCGGATGATCTCGGCGGTGTTCCGGCGCGGCGGCGACGTGAGTTTCGTGGTCGAAGAGCTGAAGGCGGTCTTCGACCCGCGCGGCGGCGCCTGGATAGAGGGGCGCTACGTGCCCTCGATCCTGGCCGCGATCGGCGGAGTGATCGAGCGCCACATGATCGCCATCGGCTTCATCGAGGCCGAGGGCAAAGGGCTGAAATCCGATCCCAAGGCCGGCGCCCGCGCGGTCGGCGAGCGCCCCGGCGGGCCGGCCTGCCCCGCCTGCGGCCAATACGGCATGCGGATGATCGAGGGCTGCATGACCTGCCCGAACTGCGGCCACTCCGAATGCGGCTGAAGCGCGGAGGAGACTTGTTGTGCGGCCAAGCATGAAATGAGCCTTACCCGGACTGTTTGAACCTTTTTGCAAGCATAAACTGAGCCCAGGATTTTTCTCGGCTCATTTTATTTTTATTTATCAATATAATGATGAATTTGCTCCTTCAGGCCCTGCGGTCGCTTCACGCTTGTCCGGCTTGAGCGCGATCCCATTGACGAGTTTTGGCTGGCTGCGCATCGTCAGGGCATCCGCTCCATGATCGGCTGCCGGTCACGGTCCGTTTCCATCCCGCTGCTGACCCTGGAACATCACCAATCGTCACTCTCCACACCGGAAAAGCGCCTGCTTTCCGAACGGCCCGGGCTTGTCTCTGAAAAGGAGCCAGCGCCCCTCTTCCGCGACCGGGCCTCTCCCGGCCGATAGTCCCCGCATGCCCGGAGTATCCCATGTCCAGCGTCCTGTTTATCGAAGCCCGTTTTTCAATCCGAACGAAGGCCAGGTCGCACTCATTCTTGCCGCGCAGGCACGCGGCCAATGAACATCCTGATGACGGCCGACCTGCATCTCGACCTGTGGGCCGACGCCGGGCGCGAACGGCGACGGTGCCCTTGATGACGCCATTGTGTTTCAGGCGCTTGACCCGGTCATGCACGGCGGGCGCGGAGAGCTGCACGATCTTGCTGCGTTCGGCGTAGCTGCGCGAGGCATCCTCGGCCAGCGCACCCAATATCCTTCGGTAGATCGCGTCCAGTTCGGCCGGATGGTGACGCACCTGCCGAACCACATCTTTTTCTTTGTCCAAAGCCGTCATCCTGGGTTTATCTCCGAACATCATGTCTTATCTGAGCATCCTGGCCGAACATCGTTCGGGTTGAAACATCACGATCGGAGACCTCCCATGGGCATGTTCGTGGGCACGTCGATCCTGACCATCCTGGGTGCAAGAGTGCCGCGCAAGACGATGCTGATCGGCCTCGCCGTCATCTTCACCTTGGGCAATGCGCTGACCGCCCTTGCGCCCTCGCTGCCCATCGCATTGGCGGGCCGCGTCCTGACGGCGTTCAACCACGGCACCTTTTCGGCATCGGCTCGATCATCGCCGCCTCGCTGGTAGCGAGGGACCGGCAGGCGAGCGCCATCGCCTTCATGTTCTCGGGGCTGACGATGGCGAACCTGATCGGCGTGCCGGCCGGAACCTGGCTTGCGCAGGTCTACGACCGGCGGCTGGTGTTCTGGCTGATCGCCGGGATCGGCCTTGTTACCGCGTTGAGCGTCGCGCTGTTGGCACCCCGGATTGCGGGCCTGACGATTGCCGAGCACCTGCCTTGGGATGCCATCAATCCAAAGGCAATGCTGGAGCGTTTGCCTCTGGTTGGGCGTAGAGCGTAGCCCGAACGGGTGATCGCAGCCCTGCTGCTCAACAGCCTTGACGATGGCTGCAAGGTTCCCCGCCATGCCGGGTTCTGCCACCGGCTGAAGCCCGTGTCCGGGCTTCGGGAGCGGGTCGCTTCGCCTACGAGCATCCGACCCGTGGGCGAAACGGGCTTCCAGGGTGACGAAGTTTCGAGGGTAACTTTGCGGCCGCAGAAAGAAAAAATGCAAATCTATAAATAATTGAAAATATTACTTTTCATCACCTTGCCGAACCATTCTAGTTGGGAAAGATCATTTTATGATTAGCGGAACAAAAAGCCACGACCGGCAGGTAAATGTCCCGCCCCTTAACGGAACAAGCCGTGGTTTTGATATTGAAAGTATCGAAAATCATTCCCAAGACAGAAAGCACGGGGCGTTCTATTGGCGAGCGATCAGATTGGGCAGGAATGAACGCCCATTCTTTGCAGCAAGCGAGCGTTGATTGATCCGCAGATCAATAACATCCTCGCGAAAGCCTTCTCTTTTGCAGCTCGGTCGGAAATTTGCAATCAAAATGAACATAACGTTCTCATTGGGAACTTTTTACGCACGGCAACGTGAATCCATTTGATCGACGGCGGAGAATCGCTCATAGGTTGTAGATGTGCACTATTTTGTTTTGTTGTGCGCACCGTTCCTCGTTCTCCCGGTTTTATATTCTCAACCTATCGACCGCCGCCCTCCCGGCTGGTCTGTGACAAGGTAAGCCCATGCCATATTATACGCTCATCCCCGACGCGACGATCGACCTGAACGCCGAGACTCCGGTGATTTCACTGGGAAACAGCCTTATTCTGAACGAACTGAGTGGCTCAACCGAGTTCGACCAATATGATGTCGGATCCCCGGGGGCGACCACCTTGCAGCCCGGCGACACGTTCACGACCTCTGGCGGGGGTGCACCCCTTTCGGGCACCTATGCCGGCTCGGGCACCGTTTCGACGGCCGCTGCAGGCGTCACCGTTCCGAACCCCCTCCCCGGCCTTCCGCCGCTGGCTTCTTTGACCGTTCAGCTTAACCCGATCGACGCCGACTATATGGTCGACGGCAACGGCAATGTTTATCTGATTACGGAAGAACCTTTCGATCAAAGCCACCTTGGCGTGACGGTCAGCGGAAGCCTTTCGGGAATTCCTCTCGTTGCAACTTCGGTGCCGATTTCTCAATTGGGTAATGTTTTGCCCGTCGGCCCGGTGTTGAACGCCGTTCAGTCCACACTGGACACCGTTGTCGTGAACACGGCCTACGATCCCAATGGCACCCTGCCGTTGGACGCCGAGGACGTAACCTGCTTCGTCGCCGGCACGCTGATCGAGACGAAGGACGGTCTCGTCTCGGTCGAGGATCTCAAGCTCGGCGACCTGATCGCGACGCGCGACAACGGCTATCAACCCATTCGCTGGATCGGCTCGGTCAAACTGTCCCCGGCGGCGCTGGCGACCCAGCCCAAGCTGCGGCCGATCCGCATCAAGGCTGGCGCGCTGGGCGACAACACGCCCTCCTCCGACCTGCTGGTGTCGCCGCAGCACCGGGTTCTGGTGCGCTCGAAGGTGGCGCTGAAAATGTTCGGCGCGCTCGAGGTTCTGGTCGCGGCCAAGCAGCTTCTGCAGATCGAGGGCGTGGACGTCGCCGCCGACATGGAGAGCGTGGAGTATTTCCACTTCCTCTTCGACCGGCACGAGGTGGTCCATTCCAACGGCGCCGCGACCGAGTCGCTTTATACCGGCGCCCAGGCGCTGAAATCGGTCGGCAAGGCGGCGCGCGAGGAAATCTTCGCCCTGTTCCCGCAGCTGCGGGATGCGGATTTCACCCCCGAGCCCGCCCGCCCGATGCCCTCGGGCCGCAAGGCGCGCAAGCTGGCGAACCGCCATCTCCAGCATGACCGCGCCATGGTCTGCTGAACCAATCGACAAACTCTCTCAAGAAGGCCACGGATCATCTCCGTGGCCTTTTCCCTTGGCCGCAGAGCGCAGTCCGAGAGGGATGTCGTCCGCGACGGACGCGTCAAAGCAAACCGCGAAATGCCAGACGAACAGCGCGCGCCCAACCGGGTGAAGATGACAACTGCGTTTAAGCTTAGACTGCAACGTGGCCCCCGCGCGCTTTGGCTACAGCGACTTCGGCGCCGACTGCGGCGAGATCAACTTTCCTCGAAAGGGCGGTGGTAAGCCTATCCACTACATTCGACACACTGGCGTGAAAACGACTTTTGTTGTTCGGGGAAAACAGACGGGCAGCCAGGCTTGGACGAAGCGCCGTCGGAACATGTCGTGACGATGGAAAGCGCTGCCCTGCGGCAAATGGCCGATGCCTTGGGCGAACTTGCTCGCGACCTGCCGTCAATCGATCCGGTCAAGAACCCAGATATCTTCGAGGGATTCCGCACGCTGATCTTGCGGGTGATCGTTCACGACCGAGAGGACGGCCGAGTCATGTGCGAGATTATCGGGGATATCGCACCTTTGGTTGGGGGGATCGGCGCGGATTTTTGGTAGCGGAGGAGGGATTTGAACCCCCGACACAAGGATTATGATTCCTCTGCTCTAACCAGCTGAGCTACTCCGCCACGGAGTGCGTGGGATTTACGGCGCGCCGCCGGGGCCGTCAAGGGCTTGCGCCCGCATTTCGGCAAAGTTTTTCGCGCTCACCCCGCCCTCGCCTTTCACCGTCTCCCAAATACTCAAAAGTCTCGGGCGCGCGATCCGGCCCGAGCTTCTTTGCTCTGCAAATACACAAGGGAACCGGTCGCGGCCGCGCCACGCCGGCAGCCTGCCCCACCAGGGCCAGGCCTATGAAAACTCAGACGGAAATGCCCTTGCGCCCGGCCAGATCGGTGAAGAACTGCCAGGCCACCCGACCCGAGCGCGAGCCGCGCGTCGCCTGCCATTCGATGGCCTCGGCGCGCAGCTCCGCCTCGGCGATCTCGACCCCATAGGCGTCGCAATAGCCGCGCACCATGGCCAAGTATTCGTCCTGCGAACAGGGATGGAAACCCAGCCACAGCCCGAAGCGATCCGACAGCGAGACCTTCTCCTCGACCGCCTCGCCGGGGTGGATCGCGGTCGAGCGTTCGTTGTCGATCATGTCGCGCGGCATCAGGTGGCGCCGGTTCGAGGTGGCGTAAAGGATCACGTTCTCGGGCCGCCCCGAGATGCCGCCGTCCAGCACCGCCTTCAGCGACTTGTATTGCGTGTCGTCATGGCTGAACGACAGGTCGTCCGAGAAGAGCACGAAGCGCCGGTCGCGTGCCCCTCCCAGGATCGAAAGCAGCCGCCCGACCGAGCCCAGATCCTCGCGCGCGATCTCGACCAGCACCAGCGGCAGGCCCTGGCGCACGGCCTCGGCATGCACCGCCTTGACCAGCGAGGACTTGCCCATCCCGCGCGAGCCCCAGAGCAGCGCATTGTTCGCGGCATGGCCGCGGGCGAATTGCAGCGTATTGGCCAAGAGCGTGTCGCGGGCGCGGTCGATGCCGATCAGCTGCACCAGCTCGACCCGGCTGACCTCGGGCACCGGCAGCAGCCGGTCGGGATCGGGCTGCCAGACATAGGCCGCGGCCTCGGTGAAGCTGGGCGCCGGCGCGGGCGGCGGCGCCATCCGTTCCAGCGCTTCGGCGATGCGGTGCAGGACTTTCTTAGACATCGGCTTGCTCTTCCAACTCGCGTTTCCGTTCGATGCGGCGGACCAGGAAGATCGACACCTCGTAAAGCCCGTAGATCACCGAGAACAGCACGATCTGGCTGATGACGTCGGGCGGCGTCACCATGGCGGCCAGCACCAGGATGACGATGATCGCATAGCGCCGCACGCTCCCCAACCCCTCGGAACTGACCAGCCCGGCCTTGCCCATCAGCGTCAGCGCCACCGGCAGCTGGAACGACAGGCCGAAGGCCAGGATGAACTTGGTGGTCAGCGTCAGATATTCCTCGACCGAGCCCTGGAAGACGATGCCGGCCCAGGGCTCCTTGACGGCTGCGGCCGCACCCGCCGCCGCCGTGGCCGTGCCGGCCGGGTCGTCCGGCAGCGCCAGCGGCCCCTGCTGGAAGCCCAGGAAGAAGTCGAAGGCCCAGGGCAGGATGATGTAATAGGCGAAGGCGGCGCCGATCAGGAACATCACCGGCGAGGCGACCAGGAAGGGCAGCAGCGCGCTCTTTTCGCTGCGGTAAAGCCCCGGCGCCACGAAGCGCCACAGCTGGTAGCCCACGACCGGGAAGGCCAGCACGAAGCCGCCGAAAAAGGCGATGCGCATGGCGACGAAGAACCCCTCCTGCAGCTTCAGCAGGATCAGCCCGCAGGTCTGGCCGCGCTTTTCCAGCGCATGGCAGATCGGCTGGGTCAGGAAGTCGAAGATCGGGTTCCAGATGAAATAGCAGACGACCATCGCCACGACGAAGGCCAGCACCGACCAGATCAGCCGGGTGCGCAATTCCTTCAGATGCTCGATCAGCGGCGCGGAACTATCGTCGATGTCGTCCGGCTTGGCGGATTTCATTGCCACGAGGCGGGCCTTTCTGTCAGTCTTGCTCGCGGTCCGAGCGCCGCACGGCATGCAGGCGCCGCCGTCCCTCGGACGGCGCGCCCGGGGGCTCGGCCGCGACCATGCCGGTCTCGCCCGTTCCGGTTCCGGCAGGCGGCAGCGGCGCCGACGGATCGGGCAAGGGGCTTGCGCGCCGCGCCTCTTCCTTGGGGTTCAGCGGATCCCATTTCTCGAATCGCTCGGTGGCGCGCTCCAGCGCATCCAGGCCCAGCCCCCGTTTCGAGGTCAGCGAATTCACGTCCTTCAGGGTCTTGGCCGCGTCGTCCAGGCCCGAGGCCTTCGCGGCATCCTCCATGGCGGAGCTGAATTCGCGCGCCATCGAACGCGCGCGCGCGGTGATCCGGCCCAGCGTATGGAACAGCTTGGGCAGATCCTCGGGGCCGATGACGATCAGCGCCACCACGCCGATCAGCAGCAGCTCGCTCCAGCCGATGTCGAACATGCGCGTCGGACCGGCGGATCAGAGCTTGGTCTGGTCGGTCGGCGTCACGTCGCGCAGCGTGCTGTCCGCGGCCAGGCGGGCGCGCTCGGCTTCCAGCTTGGCGCGTTCGGCGGCCAGTTCGGCGCGGGCGCGCTCGATGTCGTCGCCGGTCTTCAGCTCCAGCTCCTTGGGCTCGCCGGCATCGGCGGCGATGTCCTCCGAGCCTTCCTTCACGCCTTTC
Organism: Paracoccus aminovorans; assembly: GCF_900005615.1. Taxonomy (NCBI): domain Bacteria; kingdom Pseudomonadati; phylum Pseudomonadota; class Alphaproteobacteria; order Rhodobacterales; family Paracoccaceae; genus Paracoccus; species Paracoccus aminovorans. The sequence goes on from NZ_LN832559.1 coordinate 2,316,310, forward strand.
TTGAAGGCGGTGATCCCCTTGCCGACCTCGCCCATCAGGGACGAGACCTTGCCGCGCCCGAACAGGACCAGGACGACGATGGCGATCAGGAGCAGCGCCATGGGAGAAGGTGCGTGCATGTGTTTACCCTCCGTGGCAGGGCCCGCAGGGCCTTGCATGTCTTTCAGCCCCCCCGATATAGGTGCGGATCGCCCGCCACGAAACCCCCAAATCCGTGATCGGGCGGATTGACGCGGCCGGCTTTCCCCGCGGCGCAAAGCGGGCGATACTGGCGCATCATGGACCAGACCCAGATCATCAGCGCCTTCGTCACCCTGTTCGTGGTGATCGACCCGGTCGGGCTGGCGCCGCTGTTCATCGCCCTGACCCAGGACATGACACCGCAGCGCCGGCGGCTGATCGGCTGGCGGGCGCTGGCGATCGCGGCCGCGCTGATGACGCTCTTCGGCCTCGCCGGCGAATCGATCCTGCGCGGCATCGGCATCTCGCTGCCCGCCTTCCGCATCGCCGGCGGGCTGCTGCTGTTCCTGACCGCCATCGACATGCTCTTCGAGCGTCGGACCGAGCGGCGCGAGGGCCAGGCCCGGGACGAGGACGACGACCCCTCGGTCTTTCCGCTGGCGACGCCGCTGGTCGCCGGGCCCGGGGCGCTGGCGACGATGATCCTGCTGGTCGGGCAGAACGAAAGCGCGGGCCATACGCTGATGATCCACCTGGTGATGCTGGCGGTGCTGGGGATCGCCGCGCTGCTCTTCGCCATGGCCGGCACCATCTCGCACCTGCTGGGCCGCACCGGGACCATGGTGGTGACGCGGCTCTTCGGCATGCTGCTGGCGGCGCTCTCGATCCAGTTCGTGATCGACGGGCTCAAGGGAACGGGGTTGTTCTGAATGACTGAGGAATTCGGCCGCGCGGCCTATCTGGTGCTCCTGCTGATCGCGGTCGGCGGCTTCCTTCTGGTCGAATTGCGGGCCCGGCCCGGCAAGACCCTGCGCCAGGCGGCGGCCTGGGGGCTGATCTTCCTCGGCGCCATCGCGCTCGCCGGGCTCTGGGGCGACATCCGCAACGCCATCGCGCCCCAGGCCCGCATGATCGAGGGCGGCCGGATCGAGGTGCCGCTGGGCAACGACGGCCATTTCCACCTGACGGCGCAGGTCAACGACACGCCCGTGCGCTTCGTCATCGACACCGGCGCCAGCAGCATCGCGCTCGGCCCCCGCGACGCCCGCCGCGTCGGCATCGACCCCGAGGCACTGGCCTATGTCGGCCAGGCCCGCACCGCCAACGGCATCATCGAGACCGCGCCCGTCACCCTCGACAGCGTCGGCTTCGGCGAGATCCACGACAGCCGTGTCCCGGCCATGGTGCTGAAGAGCGACCTCGACCAGTCGCTGATGGGCATGTCCTACCTGTCGCGCTTCGCCCGCGTCAGTATCGAGGGGAACCGCCTGATCCTCGAACGCTGACCGGCCTTCTTTTGTGCCCAAATATCCCGGGGGGAGCGCGGCACGCGCGGGGGGCGGAGCCCCCTATTGCCTGCGCTCCCAACGCCCGCCGGCCTCGGACCAGTATTCCGCCTCGACACCCTCGGCCTTCAGCGCCCGCCACTGCGCCCGGGCGCGCTCCAGCGCCTCGGGATCGTTGCCGTCGAAGACCAGGCAGGCGCGCTCCAGCGCCGCGCATTCCGCGCCGCGGACCTCGGCCCCGTCCAGCGCGATCAGGCAGCGCGCCGCATTGGCCGCCGCCTGCCCCTCGACCGTCAGCAGCACCGGCTGGCGCGCGTCATGCGGCCCGCCGGCCAGCCCATGCGGCAAAAATCCCTCGCCCAGCCAAAGCTGCTCGTCCAGCGCCGCCTGGCGGGCGCGGTCCCTGCCCCTGACCTCGACCCGCCAGCCGGCCTGCAGGCTCTTGCCGATCAGCATCGGCAAAAGCTGCCCGGGCCCCGAGCGAGTCAGGTGATAGAACAGGGCCGAGCCCATCAGCCCTTGCGCTCGAAGCGGTTGCGCACCAGCCGGTCCAGCGTCATCACGCCCCAGCCGCTGGCTCCTTTCGGCGCCAGCGCCGGCGCCGAGGGCGGCAAGGCCACGCCGGCGATGTCCAGATGCACCCAGGGCGTGCCTTCGGCCACGAAACGCTGCAGGAACTGCGCCGCGGTGATCGAGCCCGCCGCCCGGCCGCCGGTGTTCTTGATGTCCGCCAGCCGCGAATCGATCAGCTTGTCATAGGCCGCGCCCAGCGGCAGCCGCCAGGCGCCCTCGCCCTCGGCCTTGGCGGCGGCCAGCACCGCATCGGCGAAGGCGTCGTCGTTCGAGAAGACGCCGGCGTTGTCATGCCCCAGCGCGATGATCACCGCCCCGGTCAGGGTGGCAAGATCGACCATGGCGGCCGGTTTGAAGCGCTGCTGCGCGTACCAAAGCACGTCGGCCAGCACCAGACGGCCCTCGGCATCGGTGTTGATGACCTCGATCGTGTCGCCCTTCATCGAGCGCACGATGTCGCCCGGACGCTGCGCCCGGCCGTCCGGCATGTTCTCGACCAGGCCGACCAGGCCCACGACATTGGCCCGGGCCCGGCGCAGCGCCAGCACCCGCATGACCCCCGCGACGACGCCGGCGCCGCCCATGTCCATGGTCATCTCCTCCATGCCGGCGGCCGGCTTGATGGAAATGCCGCCGGTGTCGAAGACCACGCCCTTGCCGATCAGCGCCAGCGGCGCCTCGTCGCCACCGCCGTTCCAGCGCATCACCACCACCTTGGACGGGCTTTCCGAGCCCTGGCCCACCGCCAGCAGCGCCCGCATCCCGAGCTTGGCCAGCTCGTCCTCCTCCAGCACCTCGACGTCCAGTCCCAACTCGCGCATCGCCAGCAGGCGGTCGGCGAAATCGCTGGTGGTCAGCACGTTCGCCGGCTCGTTCACCAGGTCGCGGGTAAAGAACACGCCCTCGGCCACCGCGGCGCCGTCGCCGGCCGCGCGGGCCAGCGCCTCGGGGTCCTTGTGCATGAACACCACCTTGCCGCGCGGCTTTTCGCCGGGCGCGGGCATGGCGGCGGGCGCCGTGGCCTCGGCCGCATCCGACAGCCGCGCGTCCTCGGCGGCACCGGTCCGGCTGGTGGACGCGGCCGGCGCCGCCGGGGCGTCGCCTTCGGGCGCGGCCTCGGCGGACGGGGCGCCGCTTTCGGGCTTCCTGGTCTTGTAGGCCGAGAAATCATAGGCGCGCAGCGCCAGGCCCAGCGCGACCTCGGCCGCGCGCGGATGGCCGCCGGCCAGGACCAGCGTCTCGGCCTTGCCGAGCTTGGCGCCGATGCTGGCGCCGGCCTTGCGCGCCGCAGCCACGTCGGCGCCGTTGGGCAGCGAAACCAGCTGCAGCGCCTCGGCCTTCAGCCCGGCGGGAAAGGCCAGTTCCAGCGCGCCGCCGGGCTTCACGCCCTTCCATGCCTCCGAGTCCAGCGCACGCGCCGCCGCCTCGCGCGCCGCGCGCGGCAGGCCGCCCGGCAGCCGCCCGGTCTGCGGCACCAGGATCGCGATCCGGCCGGGCCGCGCGGCCAGATCGGTAGCGTCCGTCGCCGTGAAGGAAATTTCGACCGGGTGAGTCATGGTCCTGCCTTTCGCGTTGATCCGATGGGCGGAAACTAGTCATCCGGCGCCCGCTTGACCAGAGCCGGGGCTTTCCCAATCCCCGCGCAGCCGCTAATCAAACGGGGACCGAGCCCGTGAAAGCCGCCATGCCCCGCATCGACCGCTATATCCTGACGCAGTTCCTGACCCTGTTCGGGTTCTTCGCGCTGGTGCTGGTCTCGGTCTATTGGATCAACCGGGCGGTGTCGCTGTTCGAGCAGCTGATCTCGGACGGGCAGACCGCACTGGTGGTGCTGGAGTTCACCGCGCTGACCCTGCCGCTGGTGATCTCGGTCGTGCTGCCGATCGCGGCCTTCGCGGCCAGCGCCTATGGCACCAACCGGCTGTCCTCGGAATCGGAATTGGTGGCGATGCAGAGCGCGGGCATGTCGCCCTGGCGGCTGGCGCGGCCGGTGCTGGTCTTTGGCGTCATGGTCGGGCTGATGGTGGCGCTGCTGGTGCATTCCATCGTGCCCCTGGCCCGCGCCCGGCTGACCGACCGCCAGGCCGAGATCGCCCAGAACGTCACCGCGCAATTCCTGCGCGCCGGCAGCTTCCAATACCCGGCGCGCGGCGTGACCCTGTATATCAGCGAGATCGCGCCGGACGGGCGCATGATCTATTTCTTTCTGGAAGACGCCCGCAACCCGCGCGAGCAGGCGACCTATACCGCCGCCGAGGCGCTGCTGGTCAGGACCGAGGCCGGGCCGCGGCTGGTGATGATGCAGGGCATGGTGCAAAGCCTGCGCCGGACGGGCGAAAAGCAGAACCTGTCGGTCACCCGCTTTTCCGAGCTGACCTATGACCTCGGCACGCTGATCGACCCCAGCGCCGCCCGCAAGCGCGACCTGCGCGCCTATTCGACAGCGCGGCTGCTGGACCCGGACGCCGCCCTGCTGGCCGAGACCGGCGCCAGCGCCGACAAGGCCCGGGCCGAGGCGCATGAGCGGCTGGCCAAGCCCTTCCAGGCCCCGGTCGCGGCCATGCTGGGCTTTGCCATGCTGCTTCTGGGCGGCTTCAGCCGCTTCGGGGTCTGGAGGCAGGTGCTCTGGGCGGTGGGGGCGCTGATCGTGGTGCAGTTCCTGGCCACGGCGGCCGAGAACCAGGTCGCGGCCGATGCCTCGCGCTGGCCGCTGATCTATGTCTCGCCCTTGGTGGGGGCGGCGATCTGCGTCGCGGTGCTGTGGCTGGCCGCCCGGCCCAGGCGGCTGCGTGGCGGCGCGTCGGGGGGGGCACCCGCATGATCCTGTCCGCCTATGTCGCCCGGCGCTTCCTGCGCATGTTCCTGCTGATCGCGCTGATCTTCGGCGCCATCCTGTTCCTGATCGACATCGTCGAGCAGATCCGCCGCTTTTCCGACGACAACATCGGCCTGTCGGGCGCCGCCGTGCTGTCGCTGCTGAACATCACCGCCAGCTTCTATTCGATCATGCCGCTGATGACGGTGCTGGCCGGGATCGCGCTGTTCCTGGGCCTGTCGCGCACATCGGAACTGGTGGCGATCCGCGCCTCGGGGCGCTCGGGGATCCGGGTGCTGGCGGCGCCCGCCGTCACCGCCGCGCTGGCCGGGATGCTGGCGGTCGCGGTGCTGAACCCGGTGGTGGCCGCGACCTCGAAACGCTACGACGACGCGGTGGCGCGGATGAAGACCGGCGGCGGGCAGACCATCAGCGTCGGCGACAACGCGGTCTGGCTGCGCCAGGCACTGCCGATGGAGGGCCCGGACGGCAGCCGGACCACCGGCCAGGTGGTGATCCAGGCCAGCCGCGCCAGCCCGGACGCGACCACGCTTTACGACGCGACCTTCATGATCTTCGCCCGCGAGACCGGGCCGACGCGGCGCATCGACGCCGCCGAGGCCCGCCTGACCGAGGGCGCCTGGCAGCTGAGCCGGGTCAAGGAATGGCCGCTGAGCCAGCCCAACCCCGAGGCCATGGCCCGCACATTCCCCAGGCTGGAGCTGCCGACCGACCTGACCGCCGCCCGCATCCGCGACAGTTTCGGCAAGCCCGAGGCGATCCCGATCTGGCAGTTGCCCGATTTCATCCGCGGGCTGGAACGCGCCGGCTTTTCCGCCCAGCGCCACAAGGTCTGGTTCCAGATGGAACTGGCCCGCCCGCTGCTGATGGCGGCGATGGTGGCCATTGCCGCGGTCTTCGCCATGCGCCATACGCGCGGGCGCAGGATGGGGCTGCTGGTGCTGGCGGGCTTCGGCTGCGGCATCGGCCTGTTCTTCCTGCGCAACCTGGCGCAGGTGCTGGGCGACAACGGCGGCCTGCCGCCGGTCCTGGCCGGCTGGGCGCCGCCCGTGGTGGCGCTGCTCTTTGCGCTGGGGGCATTATTGCGGCTGGAGGACGGTTGATGGCGCGCAGGCGACAGGGCGGCAAGATCGGCAAGGGCGGCGCGGCGCGAACGGCGCTGCTGGCGGCATTGCTGCCCGGCATGGCGCTGGGGCAGAGCCTGACCCCGGACGGCCAGACCCTGCCGCTTTACGACCGCGACGAGAATTTCCTGCAAACCCCGGCGGGACCCGCGCTGGCGCCCACGGCCGGGGCCGGCGACAACGCCCGTTTCGCCGACGGCACCGAGGCCTCGCACACGCCTTCGGTCGCGTCGCGGCCGGGTTCGGTGCGCATCTCGGGCGGCGGCGAGGACGGCGAGGGCGGCCCGGCGACGCTGCTGGCCGACCAGGTGACGCTGGGGGTGGACAAGCGGCTGATCGCCTCGGGCGGCGTGGTGATCTGGTATCGCGGCAGCCGGCTGATCGCCTCGCGCGTGATCTACGACAACGGCACCGGCGCGGCCACGATCGAGGGGCCGATCCACCTGACCCAGCCCGCCCGCGCCGGCACGCCCGAGGAAACCATCCTGATCGCCGACAGCGCCCAGCTGGACCCGAACCTGCAGGACGGCATCCTGAAGGGCGCCCGGCTGGTCCTGGCGCGCGAGATGCAGATGGCCGCGCGCGAGATGCGGCGGACCGAGAACGGCGCCGTCACCCGGCTGGACAACGTGGTCGCGTCAAGCTGCCAGATCTGCGCCGAAAACCCGGTGCCGCTGTGGGAGATCCGGGCGCGGTCCATCACCCACGACGCGCGCACGCGGCAGTTGCGCTTCGACCGGCCGCAACTGCGCGCCTTCGGCCTGCCGGTGGCGGCCCTGCCCTGGCTGACCGCGCCCGATCCCAGCGTGGACCGCATGACCGGCTTCCTGCGGCCGCAGCTGCGCACCACCTCGGGCCTGGGCTTCGGCATCAAGCTGCCCTATTTCGTCACCCTGGGCGATCATGCCGACGTGACGCTGACGCCCTATGTCGCCGCCTCGCGCACCCGCACGCTGGAGCTGCGCTATCGCCAGGCCTTCGCCAACGGCGCGATGGAATGGAACGGCGCCGTCAGCCGCGACGACATCGAAGAGGGCGAGACTCGCGGCTATCTGTTCGGCGGCGCGCGGTTCGAGCTGCCGCGCGGCTATATGCTGGGGGTGCAGATCCAGATGGCCTCGAACCGGGCCTATCTGCTGGACTACGACATTTCCGACGCCGACCGGCTGTGGAGCGGGCTGACGCTCGACAAGGTGCGCCGCGACCGCATGGTCATGGCCCGGGTCGGCAATTACGAATCGCTGCGCGACGACGAGCCGGACGAGTTCACGCCCTCGGTCGTCGCCGATGCGCTGTGGAAACGGCGCTGGACGCCGGCCCGGATCGGCGGCATCGCCAGCCTGGAATGGTCGCTGCACGCGCATCGCCGGTCGTCCAGCCTGGACGTGGTCGGGCGCGACATGGCGCGCGGCTCGGTCAGCCTGGACTGGCAGCGGACCGAGATCCTGCCCGGCGGCTTCGTCGGCACGGTCGAGGGCCAGGTCGATGCCGACATCTATCGCATCAATCAGGACAGCGATTACGACGACTGGGTGGCGCGCGCCGATCCGACGCTGGCGGCCGAGCTGCGCTGGCCGCTGGCCCGGCACTCCGGCGGTGTCACCCATATCATCGAGCCGGTGGCGCAGCTGGTCTGGTCGCCCGAGCGCACGCGCGAGGACGACGTGCCGAACGAGGACAGCCGACTGATCGAATTCGACGAGGGCAACCTGTTCTCGCTGAATCGCTTCCCGGGCTGGGACGCGCGCGAATCGGGGTTCCGCGCCAACCTGGGCGTCAGCTGGACCCGTATCGATCCGGCCGGCTGGTCCATCGGCCTGACCGCCGGCCGCGTCTTCCGCACCGAGCCGGACCCGGCCTTCGCCTATATCGACAATTCCGGCGACCCGGCCTTTACCGGCCCGCAGGGCAAGAAGCGCTCGGACTGGCTGGTCTCGGCCACCTACCAGGGCGCAAACGGGCTGGCCGTCGCCAACCGGGCGCTGTTCGACGACAGCCTCAGCATCAGCCGCAACGAGCTGCGGCTGGGCTGGTTCAAGCCGGGGCTTCAGGTCTCGGCCGGCTATCTGTGGCTTGATTCGGATCTGCGCGAGGACCGGCTGGACGATGTGTCGGAACTGACCATGGCCGGCGGCTGGCAGATCCGCGACGGCTGGTGGGCCACGACCGAGACCCGCTACGACTTCAGCGCCGACCGGGCGCAGAAGGCGCAGCTGGGACTGGAATACCGCAACGAATGCATCACGGTCGAGATGTCGCTGGAACGGCGCTTCACCTCGTCGGGCGAAGTGCGGCCCGACACCAGCTTCGACCTGGGCGTGCGCCTGGGCGGCTTCGGCCAGCAGAAGGCCGGTCCGGGAACGGTGGCGCGCCGCGCCTGCCTGCGCTAATGTCCGGCAAAACCATGCGGCGAGGGAGCTGATGCGGCGAATTCTTCTGGGGGCGGCGATGGCCGCGATGCTGGCGGCGGGCGGAACTGCCCCCGCGCTTGCGCAGGGCAATCCGTTCCAGCCTCTGGTCTATGTCAACGACTCGGCCGTCACGCGCTACGAGCTGGACCAGCGGGTGCGCTTCATGCAGCTGCTGCGGGCGCCCGACGCCGATCGCGCCGCCTCGGAAAAGGCGCTGATCGACGACCGGCTGCGGCTGTTCGCGGCCAAGCAGCTGGGCATCACCGCCACGGACGAACAGATCGACGCGGGCCTGGCCGAATTCGCCGGCCGCGCCAATCTGAACCCCGAGCAATTCACCGCCGAACTGGCCCGCGCCGGGGTCGAGCGGCAGGCGTTCCGCGATTTCGTCTCGGCCGGGGTAGTCTGGCGCGAGGTGGTGCGCCAGCGCGTGGTGCCGCAGGTCCGCGTCACCGATGCCGAGGTGGACCAGGAATTGCAGAAGGTGATCGAGACCCCGCGCGTGACCCATGTCGCGCTGTCGGAACTGATCATTCCCGCCCCGCCCGGGCAGGAGGCCGCCGCCATGGCCCAGGCCGAGCGCATCGTCGCCGGCACCCGCTCCGAGGGCGATTTCGCCGCTTTCGCCCGGCAATATTCGGCGACGCCCTCGGCCCAGAACGGCGGCCGGCTGCCCTGGACGCCGCTGGCGAACCTGCCGCCCTCGCTGCAGCCGATCATCCTGTCGATGAAGCCCGGCCAGGTCGGCCAGCCCCTGCGGGTCGAGGGCGCGGTGGTGCTGTTCTATCTGCGCGACACCCGCGGCACGCTGCGGCCCGGCGCGACGGCGCAGGTCCTGGATTTCGTCCGCTTCCGCCTGTCGAGCGCCGAGGAGGCGCGGCGCATCGCCGCCGTCTCGGACACGTGCGCCGATCTTTTCGTGCATGCCCGCGGCCTGCCGGCCGAGCAGATCACCCGCCAGACCCTGCCGCAGGGCCAGATCCCGACCGGCGAGGCGATCCGGCTGGCCGTGCTCGACGACAACGAGTCGACCGTGGTCGCCTATGGCGGCGCGGTCGAGCTTCTGATGCTGTGCAAGCGGCAATCGGCCGCCCTGGCCGAGGCGCCCGAGAGGGCGCCGGTGCCGACCACCGCCGAGGGCGAGCCCCAGCCCGCACCCGATCCCGAGGCGCTGCCGGGGCGCGAGGACGTGCGCAACATGATCTTCAACCGCAAGGTGGGCCAGGCGGCCGAGAGCTATCTGGCCGAGCTGCGCTCGAATGCGATCATCCGGCGACCGTGACGCAAGGCTTCGGGGGGCTCTGCCCCCCGCGCCTGACGCACCCCTCGACGGGGTGCGTCAGGCGCTCCCCCCGGGATATTTGGACACAAAAGAATGACCGAGCCGCGACCCATCATCCTGACCTGCGGCGAACCGGCCGGCATCGGGCCGGAGCTGGCCCCCAAGGCGCTGGCGGCCGGGGTACCCTTCGTTTTTCTGGGCGACCCGCGGCATCTGCCCGAGGGCGCTGCCTGGGCCGAAGTTTCGGCACCGGGCGAGGCGGTTGCACCCGGCGTGCTGCCGGTGTTGCGGCATGACTTCGCGGCGCCGGCCGTGCCCGGGCATCCCGACCCGGCCAATGCGGCAGGCGTGATCGAAGTCATCGCCCGCGCCGTCGACCTGGCGCAGAGCGGGGCCGCCGGGGGCATCTGCACCCTGCCGATCAACAAGGAGGCGCTGAAGACGGGCGCCGATTTCCGCTTTCCCGGCCATACCGAGTATCTGGCGCATCTGGCGGGCGATGTGCCGGTGGTGATGATGCTGGCCTCGACCGGCGTGCAGCCGCCTTGCCGGGTGGTGCCGGCGACCATCCATATCGCGCTGTCCGAGGTGCCCCGCACGCTGACGCCGGAACTGCTGGAGGAGGCCCTGCGCATCACCGATGCCGGGCTGCGCCGCGATTTCGGCATTGCCGCGCCGCGGCTGGCGCTGGCCGGGCTGAACCCGCATGCCGGCGAGAACGGCGTCATGGGCCGCGAGGAGACGCGCTGGATCGCATCGCTGGCCGCGCGTTTGCGGGCCGAGGGGTTCGATCTGGCCGGGCCCCTGCCCGCCGATACCATGTTCCATCCGGCGGCGCGCGCCCGTTATGACGCGGCGATCTGCGCCTATCACGACCAGGCCCTGATCCCGATCAAGACGCTGGATTTCGCCGGCGGGGTGAACGTCACCTTGGGCCTGCCCTTCGTGCGCACTTCGCCCGACCACGGCACCGCCTTCGACATCGCCGGCCGGGGCATCGCCGATGCCGAGAGCGTCATCGCCGCGCTGCGCATGGCCTGGGACATGGCGGGGCGCCGGGCCGGGGCGCGGGCATGAGCGCCCTCGACGGGCTGCCGCCGCTGCGCGATGTCATCGCCCGCCACGAGTTGCGGGCGAAGAAGCAGCTGGGCCAGAACTTCCTGCTTGACCTGAACCTGACCGCCAAGATCGCCCGCGCTGCCGGCGACCTGAGCGGCTGCGACGTGATCGAGGTCGGACCGGGTCCGGGCGGGCTGACGCGCGGGTTGCTGGCCGAGGGTGCGCGCCATGTGCTGGCCATCGAGAAGGACGCGCGCGCCCTGCCCGCCCTGGCCGAGATCGCCGCGGCCTATCCGGGCCGGTTGCAGGTCATCCATGGCGATGCGCTGGAGGTCGATCCGCTGGCGCATCTGACGCCGCCGATCCGGGTCGTGGCCAACCTGCCCTATAATGTCGGCACCGAGCTGCTGATCCGCTGGCTGACGCCGCCGGAATGGCCGCCGTTCTGGGAATCGCTGACGCTGATGTTCCAGAAGGAAGTCGCCGAGCGCATCGTGGCGAAACCTGGCGGCAAGGCCTATGGCCGGCTGGCGGTGCTGGCGCAATGGCGCAGCGACGCGAAGATCGTGATGACCCTGCCGCCCGAGGCCTTCGTGCCCGCGCCCAAGGTGCATTCGGCTGTGGTGCAGCTGACCGCCCTGCCCGGGCCGCGCTTCCCCGCCGATGCGGTGGTGCTGAGCCGGGTGGTGGCGGCGGGCTTCAACCAGCGGCGCAAGATGCTGCGCGCCTCGCTGAAGGGGCTGCATCCGCAGATCGAGGACCTGCTGCGCGCGGCCGGCATCGCACCGACCGCCCGGGCCGAGGAAATCGGGCTGGAGCAGTTCTGCGCGCTGGCGCGGGGACTGGCCGCCGCGCCGCGCTAGCGCCTATTCGCTGGAGGCCTTGTCGGCCGACGCTTTTTCCGACCCTTCGGCGGGCTTGCGGCGGGTGCGCGGGGCGCGGGGCGTCGCGGGCGCGGCCGAACGGCTGCGGCGGCGCGGCGCCGGAGCGGCCTCGGCGGGGTCTTCCAGGGCAAGCTCGGGTGCGGGATCGGCCGGTGCCGCGGCGGTCGGCGCAGCCTCGGCCGGGGCCTCCGACGCGACGGCGCTTTCCGGGGTCTCGACCGGGCCGGCGGCGTCCTCGTCCGAGGCGATCACCGGCGGCAGGCCCGACTCTGCGGCCGGTTCGACGCGCGCGGGCTGGCGGTCGTCGCGGCTGCGCTCTTCGCGCCGGTCGTCGCGGCGCTCCTGCCTTTCGTGCCGGTCCTGGCGGTCGTGCCGGTCCTGCCGATTGCCGTGGCCGTTCTGAGCATTGCCGTTCTCGGGCTGGGCGGCGTGGCCGTTTCCGTCCTGGAAATCGTCGTCGCGGCCCTGGTGCTGCTGCTGGCGCTCGGCCTGCTCGCGCTGCGCCTCGCCCAGAAGGCGGGTATAGTGTTCGGCATGTTGAAGGAAGCTCTGCTCGGCGACCCGGTCGTTGGAAAGCTGGGCGTCGCGGGCGAGCGTCAGGTATTTCTCGATGATCTGCTGGGGCGTGCCGCGCACCTTGCCCTCGGGACCCGAGGAATCGAAGACGCGGTTGACGATATTGCCCAGCGAACGCTGTCTGTTCGACTTGTTACGCGAACGGGATTTGGATGATCTCATCAGCTTGTTGTCGTTGTCGTCCGGCTTGCGCCGGCTGAGGTTGGGGTCATCTCGGGAGCGAGTGTCCAGAACAGGAGCGGATCAAGGTCCGTTTCCCGCTTTGCCAGGGAATAGCTGGGTTATCTGAGTATAACTGACCCATGCGTGGGCAGCGCCCCCGTCACAACTGCGAATAAACACGCCGCAGGGCCGCTTACAAGCGAAAATTTCGCGCAATGCCGCGAAACGCGCGGATCATTGCCGCCTCAGGCCGGCTTGCGGGCCAGCACCACGCGGTCGCGGCCGGCCAGATCGGGCAGAATTCGCGGCAGGACCAGCCCCGCCGCCGCCATCAGCGCCGCGACCGCCGCGCCCTGGGTGGGGCCGATCTCGACCATCAGCCGGCCGCCGGGACGCAGATGCGCAGGGGCGCCGGCGGCGATCGCACGATAGGCGGCCAGCCCGTCGCCCTCGTCGGTCAGCGCGCCGCGCGGCTCCCAGTCGCGGACCTCGGGGGCGAGGCCCGCCATCTCGGCCAGAGCGATATAGGGTGGGTTCGAGACGATCAGGTCATAGTCCCCCACCGCTCCGGAAAACCAATCCGATTCGATGAAATCCGCGGAAACGCCTATAATCGCCGCGTTTTCCTTGGCGACTTCCAGCGCTTTCGGCGAGATGTCGGTGCCGGTGCCGCGGGCGACTGGACGCTCGGCCAGAAGCGAGAGCAGGATCGCCCCGGTGCCCGTCCCCAGGTCCAGCACCGCGGCGAAGGGCTCGGCCAGTGCGGCCTCGACCAGGGTCTCGGTCTCGGGCCGCGGATCCAGCGTGTCGCGGGTGACCCGGAACTCGTGCTTCCAGAAGGCGCGGCGGCCCAGGATCTGGCTGACCGGCTGGCGGGCGGCGCGGGCCGAGACGGCTGCGTCGAAACGACGCAGGGCCTCGTCGGGCAGCGGCGCGGTCAGGGCGGCGGTCAGATGGTGTCGCGGCAGGTTCAGGGCATGGGCCAGCAGCAGGCGCGAGTCGCCCGTCGCATCCTCGACACCCGCCGCGGCCAGGCGCAGGGCACCCTGGCTCAGCGCCTCGGCCCCGGTCATTCCAGGCCCTGCGCCGCCAGCCGCGCGGCCTGGTCATGCGCGGTCAGCGCGTCGACGATCTCGGCCAGGTCGCCCTGGATGATGCGGTCCAGCGCATAGAGCGTCAGGCCGATGCGATGGTCGGTCATCCGGCCCTGCGGGAAATTATAGGTGCGGATGCGTTCGCTGCGGTCGCCCGAGCCGACCTGAGACTTGCGGTCGGCCGCACGTTCGGCGTCGGCGCGCGAGCGTTCCATGTCATAGAGCCGCGCCCGCAGCACCGCCATGGCATTGGCGCGGTTCTGGTGCTGGGATTTCTCGGAACTGGTCACCACGATTCCGGTCGGCAGGTGGGTGATCCGCACCGCCGAATCGGTGGTGTTGACGTGCTGGCCGCCGGCACCGCTGGCGCGCATGGTGTCGATGCGGATGTCGCCGGCGGGAATGTCGATGTCCACGTCCTCGGCCTCGGGCAGCACGGCGACGGTCGCGGCCGAGGTGTGGATGCGGCCGCCCGATTCGGTTTCCGGCACCCGCTGGACGCGATGCACGCCGGATTCGTATTTCAGCCGGGCGAAGACGCCCTCGCCCTCGATCCGGGCCACGGCCTCGCGCACGCCGCCCAGGTCGGATTCGGCCAGTTCCAGCAGCTGGAACTGCCAGCCCTGCGATTCGGCGAAGCGGCGATACATCGACAAAAGGTCGCCGGCGAACAGCGCCGCCTCTTCGCCGCCGGTGCCGGGACGGATCTCCAGGATCGCGGGCCGGGCGTCGGCGGCGTCGCGCGGCAGAAGCGCGATGCGCAGCGCGTGTTCCAGCCCGGGCAGCGCATCGCGCAGCCGGCCCAGCTCATCGGTGGCCAGTTCGCGCATCTCGGGATCGGCCAGCATGGCCTGCGCCTCGGCGATGCCGTCCTGGGCCGCGCGCCATTCGGCGATCTGGGCGACCACCGGCTTCAGATCGGAATACTCGCGGCTGATCGCGGCGATCTCGTCGGGCGCCGGGCCGGCGTTCAGCCGCGCCTCGAGATACTCGAAACGCTCGACGATGCGGGAAAGGCGGTCCTGCGGCAGCATGGTCCGGGGATTAGCCGCTGCACCGGCGGCGGGCAAGGTGCAACCGCGCCGCCGCGGCGTGACCCAGATCAATGCGGCCCGGCGCCCTGCGCCGCATAATGCGCAGGACGCGCGAACCAGACGCCGAAAGGAGACAAAGGTGAAATTCGTCCCCCTGCTGACCGCAACGAGCCTGGCGCTGGCGGCCCTGCCCGCAAGCGCCCAGACCGCAGCCATCGACAGCAGCGCCCTGCGCGAGGAAGCCAAGGGCGTGTTCGAGGCGATTCCCGCGAACCTGTCCGCCATCAAGCAAACCGACGAGGACCCCCAGGGCGTCGCCCTGACGCCCGAAAAGATCGAGCTGGGCAAGGTGCTGTTCTTCGACCCGCGCATGTCGCGGTCCGGGCTGATCTCGTGCCAGACCTGCCACAACGTCGGCCTGGGCGGGGTGGACGGGCTGCCGACCTCGGTCGGGCACGGCTGGCAGAAGGGACCGCGGAACGCCCCCACCATGCTGAACGCGATCTTCAACGCCGCGCAATTCTGGGACGGCCGCGCCCCCGACCTGGCCGAGCAGGCCAAGGGCCCGGTGCAGGCCAGCGTCGAGATGAGCAACACCCCCGACGAACTGGTCAAGACCATCAACTCGATGCCGGAATATGTGACGGCCTTCCAGAACGCCTTCCCGGGCGAGAACGACCCGGTCAGCTTCGACAATTTCGCCGCCGCCATCGAGCAGTTCGAGGCGACGCTGATCACCCCGAACAGCCCCTTCGACCGTTTCCTGGCCGGAGACGACGCGGCCATGGACGAGGCGCAGAAACGCGGCCTGCAGGCCTTCATGGAGACCGGCTGCACCGCCTGCCACTATGGCATCAACCTGGGCGGGCAGGACTATTATCCCTTCGGCCTGGTGGCCAAGCCCGGGGCCGAGGTGCTGCCGGTGGGCGACACCGGCCGGTTCGAGGTGACCAAGACCGTGGACGACGAATACGTGTTCCGCGCCGCGCCGCTGCGCAACGTGGCGCTGACCGCGCCCTATTTCCACTCGGGCGTGGTCTGGGACCTCAAGGAGGCGGTGCAGATCATGTCCTCGTCGCAGCTGGGAACCGAGCTGAACCCGCAGCAGGTGGACGATATCGTGGCCTTCCTGAGCGCGGTGACCGGCGAACAGCCGCAGATCGTCCATCCGATCCTGCCGGTCAGGACCGACGCCACGCCGCTGCCGGCGCCGATGTGAAAAAGGGGCCCTCCGGGGCCCCTTTGCGTCGCTGCATGGCGGTCGGGCCTACTCGGCCTTGACCGCCTCGACGGTGATGTTAACCTCGACCTCGTCCCCGACGGCGGGGGTGAACAGACCCAGGTTGAAGTCCGAGCGCTTGAGCTCGGTCTCGGCGTCGAAGCCGGCGGCTTCCTTGCCGCTCATCGGATGGGCGCCCATCTTGTTCAGGTCCACGTCCAGCACGATCTGCTTGGTCACGCCGTTCAGCGTGAAATCGCCGGTCACCTTGGCCTCGTCGTCGCCGTCGGGCTCGACCTTGGTCGACTTGAAGGTGGCCACGGCCGTCGCCTTGTCGGCATTCAGAAGGTCCTTGCCGAAGAAATGCTCGTCCAGCTCCGGCGCGATCAGATGCAGGCCGGACAGGGGAATGGTCGCCTCGACGCTGGAATTGGCCGGGTTCTCGGCGTCCAGCATCAGCGTGCCGGTCACCCCGTTGATGACGCCGGTGCTGTTGGAAAAGCCCAGGTGGCTGTATTCGAACACCACTTGGCTGTGCGAGGGATCGAAGTCATATTGCACCGGCGCAGCCATGGCGGCACCCGCACCAAGCAGGGCCACGGCGGCAAAGGGGGCGAAAACGGCTTTCATTGTGAACTCCCGATTGAATTGATCATGCATGGTTCCCACAGAGAACCTTCTGATTTCAACACAGGTTTCCTTGCATTTTCCTGACAATTTCGTGTTGCGCCGCAGCAGGGATACAGTATCGCCGCAGCGAGGATTATCCCGCCCCGGAGGGGGTTTCGCCTTGCGTTCGCCGCCCCTCGCTGTATAAGGCCGCATCCTTCCGCAGACACGAAACCGGCGCAGCCTCTCGTGACGGGGCGCGGAAGGTGTTGTCCCGTCGTTGAAATGCGCCCTGAAAAAGGAACAGACATGCCGCTTTACGAGCATGTGCTGATCGCCCGCCAGGACCTGTCGAATACGCAGGCCGAAGGGCTGATCGAACATTTTTCGACCGTGCTGGCCGACAACGGCGGCAAGGTGGTCGAGAACGAATACTGGGGCGTGCGCACCCTGGCCTACAAGATCAACAAGAACCGCAAGGGCCATTACGCCTTCCTGCGTTCGGACGCGCCCTCGGCCGCCGTGCAGGAGATGGAGCGTCTGGCCCGCCTGCATGACGACGTCATGCGCGTGCTGACCGTCAGCGTGGACGAGCACAAGGAAGGCCCCTCGATCCAGATGCAGAAGCGCGACGAGCGCGAGCGCGGTGATCGTGGCGACCGCGGGGATCGCGGCGAGCGTCGCGACCGCGACGGCGACCGTGGTGGTGATCGTGGCGGCGAACGCCGCGAGCGTCGCGACCGCGACGACCGGAACTGAGGGAAAGGACGCATATCATGGCCAACAAACCCTTCTTCCGCCGCCGGAAAGTCTGCCCCTTCTCGGGCGACAACGCTCCTGCCATCGACTACAAGGACACCCGCCTGCTGCAGCGCTACATCAGCGAACGCGGCAAGATCGTGCCCTCGCGCATCACCGCCGTCTCGGCCAAGAAGCAGCGTGAACTGGCCCGCGCCATCAAGCGCGCCCGCTTCCTCGCCCTGCTTCCCTATGCCGTGAAGTAAGGAGAGACGAACATGCAAGTCATCCTGCTGGAACGTGTGGCCAAGCTGGGCCAGATGGGCGAAGTCGTGAAGGTCAAAGAAGGCTTCGCGCGCAACTACCTGCTGCCGCAGGGCAAGGCGCTGCGCGCCTCGGAAGCCAACATCAAGGCCTTCGAAGAGCGCAAGGCCGAACTGGCCGTCCGCAACGACGAGACCCGCGCCGACGCGCTGAAACTGGCCGAGAAACTCGACGGCCAGAGCTTCGTGATCATCCGCTCGGCCTCGGACGCCGGGGCGCTCTACGGCTCGGTCACCCCGCGTGACGCCGCCGATGCCGCCAATGCCGAAGGCTACGCGGTCGAGCGCCGTCAGGTCGTCCTGACCGCCCCGATCAAGGAGCTGGGCCTGCACGAGGTCCGCGTGCACCTGCACCCGGAAGTCGACGTGACCATCAAGCTGAACGTCGCCCGTTCGGCCGAGGAAGCCGAGCTGCAAGCCACCGGCAAGTCGATCCAGGAACTGGCCGCGGAAGCCGATGCCGCCGCCGATTTCGAGATCGCCGAACTCTTCGACGAGATCGGCTCGGCCGGCCGCGACGAGGACGATGCCGCGAACTGATCGCGCCGTTACTGGAAAGCCGTCACCGGAACAAGGAAGAACGCGCCGCGACCCGGCGCGTTTTTTCATGTGCAGCAGCAGCAGCGGCGGCCGGAACATTCGCGCCGCTTGCGGTGTTGAACCGCAAAGCGCCCCCTCGCGAAAGGAAGCCCGATGCAGCACCAGGACGACCCGCGCCCGACCGGCCGGACCTATGCCGACGAGACCAGCCAGACCCGCTTCGGCCCCCGCCCCGTGCCCCCCGGCCATCACCCGCCGCACGAGCGGCCGGAGGCGCGCCGCACCCCGCCCCACGGCGATGTGTCGCCGGACGGGCAGCGGCCCTGGCCGCACCCCTCGCGCGGGGCGAAATGGCTGGTCTGGGGCGGCACCGCTCTGACCGCCGCGGCGCTGACGGCCGGGACGGTCTACGCGGCGCGCCACCTTGCCGATGCGCTGGGGGACGACAAGCCGCGGTCGCACAGCAAGAAGGCGCGCCCGCACGCCGGCGAACCCGCCGCCCGCCCCGCGCATGCCGGTCGCGCAGCGGATCAGGCGCCGCGGCGGCGCAGCCGCGCCCCGCGCCAAAGCCTGATGCAGGAAATCGAATCCAACACCGCCAGCCTCACCCAAGGCGTCGACAACGTCATGCGCGCGCTGACCTCGGCGGTGATCGGCTTTCGCGAGGTCGCGGGCCAGGCCGGAGGGATCATGCGCGAATTCGGCGACGCCGCCACGCTGGTCCAGGACATCCTGGGCCGCAACCGCGCCGAGGCGCCGCGCCAGCGGCCAGCGCATGCCGACCCGCCGCGCCCCAGCGACCGTCATGGCGCGCATATGCCCGACCTGCGCGACGACCCGCTGATGCATGATCCGCTGGACGGCCCCGATGCCGAGGCGCCGGACGATCACGATCCGCGCATCCACCGACTCTGACCGGCGGCCTCTTTCCGTTTTCCAAATACCCCGGCAACCGCGCCACGCCAGCCGCAGCACGGCAAAACAAAAGGCCGCCTCAAGGGCGGCCTTTCTCATGCATGACCTCGCGCGGTCCGGATCAGACCTGATCCAGCGCCTCGATGGCCTTTTCCAGCTCTTCCTTGCTGACATCCTTGTCCGAGACCTTGGCGCCATCGACGATATGGTCGACGACCTTGTCCTCGAAGATCGGCGCGCGCAGCTGCTGCTGGGCCTGCGGGTTCTGCTGGATGAACTCGAAAAAGGCGCGCTCCTGCCCCGGATACTGCCGGGCCTGGCGCAGCACCGCCTGGGTCATCTCCTGGTCCGAGACGGTGATCTCGGCCTTCTGGCCGATCTCGGCCAAGAGCAGGCCCAGGCGCACGCGGCGCTCGGCCAGCGCCTTGTGCTCGTCCGTCGGCGCGATCTCGCCATGGTTATGGCCGTGATCGTCCGGGTGCTCTTCATGGTAAAGCTGGTGCGCGATCTGCTGCGCCTCGGCCTCGACCAGCGATTCGGGCAGGTCGAACTTGACCAGCGCGTCCAGCTTGTCCAGCAGCGCCCGCTTCAGCACTTGGCGCGAGGCGCCCTTGTACTCGGCTTCCAGCCGCTCGCGGATCTGGTCCTTCAGCGCATAAAGGCTCTCGGCGCCGAATTTCTTGGCCAGCTCGTCGTCCAGTTCGGCGGCTTTCGGCGCCTTGACGGCCTTCACCGTGGTCTCGAAGACCGCGTCCTTGCCGGCCAGGTTCGGGGCGCCGTATTCCTCGGGGAACTTGACCTCGACCTTGACCTCGTCGCCGGCCTTGGCGCCGACCAGCTGTTCCTCGAAGCCGGGGATGAAGCTGCCCGAGCCCAGCACCAGCGGATAATCCTCGGCGGTGCCGCCGTCGAAGGCCACGCCGTCGACCATGCCCTTGAAGTCGATCACGACCTGGTCGCCGTCCTTGGCTTTGGTGCCCTTCTTGCGGTCCTCGAAGGACTGGGCATTCTTGGCCAGGTTCTCCAGCGCCTCGTTCACCTGCTCGTCGCTGGCCGAGACGACCAGCCGCTCCAGCTCGATGCCGGAAAGATCGGCCTCGGGGATCTGCGGCAGGGCCTCATAGGCCACCGTCACGACCACGTCGTCGCCTTCCTTCCAGGTCTCGCCGTTGACCATCTCGATCTTGGGCTGGATGGCCGGGCGGTCGCCGGATTTTTCCAGGTGCTCGCGCAGGGCGCCGTCGATGGCCTCCTGCATGGCGTCGCCCATGATGCGCTGGCCGAACTGCTTCTTCAGCAGCGCCATCGGCACCTTGCCCTTGCGGAAGCCCTTCATCTCGACCTCGGGCTGGGCCTCTTTCAGCTTCGCGTCCACCTGGGCCGCCAGCGTGGCCGCCGGCAGGGTGAACTCATAGCCGCGCTTCAGCCCTTCGTTCTGGGTTTCCTTGACCTGCATTTGTCTTCCTTCAATCCAACCATGCCACGGCCGGAGGCCGGACGACCCCCGCTTGGACGCGGGAACGCCGTCCCCGCGCGTCCGCCTGTTTCAGCGCGCTAGCTATGGGATTTCGCCGCCCATAGCAAGGAGGAAGGCAGGCCAGGCCCCGCGCCGGACCCCGATCCGCGCCTTGCGGTCACCGTCCGGGGTCCCGGAAAAAGCCAAAGCGCCGCCTGCCGCCCGAAACCCAAATCCGAACAAGGACATGGCCGAAATCCGGCGCTTAGAAAAACCTGAACTTAAGGACAGGTTCACTTCCGCCGCGCGGCAGCGCATATAGGCGGAGTTCTGTAAGCGGTTGTTTGTTATCCAGAATAAACGGTAATCTGTTAACTGTTCCAGCATGATCGGATGGGTGTTAGACGGCACTCATCCGATTGCCCCTCTGCCGCGGTCGCTCATTTCCGACGCGTATCATCAGGCAGGAATGTCAGGCACGACGCGCCCTTGACGAGGCCCAGCGACAAGAAAGCCGCCCTTCCGGGCGGCATTTTCATGTCGAAGGGTCGATCCGTCAGCCGCGGGCGCGCACGACCTGCAACAGCGGCATCACGTCCGACATGTCCGGCCCATGCGCCTGCCCGGTCAGCGCCTTCCTCAGCGGCATGAACAGGGCCTTGCCCTTGCGGCCGGTCGCGGCCTTGACCGCGGCGGTGAACTCGCCCCAAGTCGCATCGGTATAGGGCGGCGGCGGCAAAAGCTTCATCGCCTCGGCGATGAAATCGGCATCCTCGGGGTCGATCTGCGGCTCGGCGCCTTTCGAGAAGATTTCCCACCAGCCCGCAAGGTCGTCCAGCCGGGTGATGTTCTGCGAGGCGACGCGCCAGAACCGCTCGGCCAGTTCCGCCGGCACGCCCAGCGCGGCGATGCGGTCCGCGACCTCGGCGAAGGGCCGCGACTGGTTCGCCTCACGCGTCAGCGGCCAGAGGTCCTCGGCGTCGAACTTGGTGGGCGAGGCGCCGAATTGCGACAGATCGAAGCCCTCGGCCAGGTCGTCCAGCGACATGCGCAGCTCGACCGGCTGCGACGAGCCCAGCCGCGCCATCAAGGACAGCAGCGCCTCGGGCGCCACGCCGTTCTCGCGCAGGTCCTTGATCGACAGCGTGCCCAGGCGCTTGGACAGTTCCTCGCCCTGCGCGCCGGTCAGCAGGCTGTGATGCGCAAAGGCCGGCGGCTGGGCCCCCAGCGCGCGGATGATCTGGATCTGGGTCGCGGTATTGGTCACGTGGTCGGCGCCGCGCACGATATGGGTCACGCCCATGTCGGCATCGTCCACGGAGGACGCGAAGGTATAAAGCACCTGCCCGTCGGCGCGGATCAGCACCGGGTCCGAAACACTGGCCGCGTCGATGGAAATATCGCCCAGGATGCCGTCGGTCCACTCGATCCGCTCCTGATCCAGCAGGAAGCGCCAATAGCCGTCGCGACCCTCGGCCCGCAGGCGGTCCTTGTCGGCGTCCGAAAGGTTCAGCCCGGCGCGGTCATAGACCGGCGGCTTGCCCATGTTGAGCTGCTTCTTGCGCTTCAGGTCCAGCTCGACCGGGGTTTCGAACACTTCGTAAAGCCGGCCAGCCTGACGCAGGCCCGTGGCCGCCTCGCCGTAGCGGTCGAGGCGGTCCGACTGCCGCTCGATCCGGTCCCAAGTCAGGCCCAGCCACTCCAGGTCGCGCTGGATGCCGTCGGCATATTCCTGCTTCGACCGCTCACGGTCGGTGTCGTCCAGGCGCAGGATGAACGTGCCGCCCGCCTTGCGCGCGATCAGGTAGTTCATCAGCGCCGTGCGCAGGTTGCCGACATGGATGTGGCCGGTGGGCGAAGGGGCGAAACGGGTGGTGGTCATGGGTGTCTCCTGTCGGCTTCGCTCTTTCACATGTGGCAGTTTTTGTCCATATCGGGGCCAAAGACGAGGTTGGCCATGCTTGACTGGAAGAATGCCGAGGCGCCCGACACCGGCGCGATCGAGGAAATGGCCCGCGAGGCCATCGCCGCCCTGCCCCCGGAATTCGCCGGCCCGGCGGCGCAAGTCGTGCTGCGGGTCGAGGATTTCGCCGGCGACGAGTTCCTGGACGAATTGCAGATCGACGACCCGCTGGAGCTGACCGGGCTCTACGACGGCGTGCCGATGACGGAAAAATCCGCCAGCGAGCCGCAGCATTTCCCCGACACCGTCTGGCTGTTCCGCCGCGCCATCCTGGACGAATGGGCCAGCCGCGGCGACGTGACCCTGGGGCAGCTGGTCGCGCATGTCGTGGTCCATGAATTCGCCCACCACTTCGGCTGGTCGGACGAGGACATCGCCACCATCGACCGCTGGTGGGAATGATGGCCCAGGCGCCGGTCCTGACCATCACCCTGAACCCGGCGCTGGATGTGACCACCTCGGCACCGCGCGTGGTCCCGGACGCAAAGCTGCGCTGCACGCCGCCGCGGGTCGATCCGGGCGGCGGCGGCATCAACGTCAGCCGCGCCATCCGCGCCATGGGCGGCGACAGCACGGCGCTGGTGGCGCTTGGCGGCGCCACCGGGCAGCGCATCGCCGAACTGCTGGCCGAGACCGGCGTGGCGGTGCGCAGCCTGCCCGCGCCGGGCGAAACCCGGCAATCCGTCACCGTGGACGACCAGGCGCTGCGCCAGCAGTTCCGCTTCGTCATGCCCGGCCCGCAATGGTCCGGCGCCGATGTCGAGGCCGCCCTGCAAGCGGCGGCGGATGCGGCGGCGGGCGCGCTGGTGGTGCTGTCGGGCTCGAACCCGCCGGGGGTGCCGGCCGGTTTCGCGGCACGGCTGGCCGAGCGGCTGCAAGGGTCCGGCGCACGGCTGGTGGTGGACACCTCGGGCGAGGCACTGGCCATGGCCGCCGCCGTGGTCGACCGCCGGGTCGAGATCCTGCGCATGGACGACGCCGAGGCCGAGGGGCTGGCCGGCCACCCTCTGCCCTATCGCGCCGATACCGCGCGTTTCGCGGCCGGGCTGGTCGCCTCGGGCGCGGCGCGGGCGGTGATCGTGGCCCGGGGCCGCGACGGTAACATCATCGCCACGGGCGAAGGCATCTGGCATGCCGAGGCGGCGCGGGTGCCCATCGTCAGCAAGGTCGGCGCCGGCGACAGCTTCCTGGCCGGCTTCGTGCTGGGCTACGCAAGGGGCTGGCCGATCCCCGACGCGCTGGGGCTGGCGGCCGCCGCCGCATCCGCGACCGTGCAGACCCCCGCCACCGAGCTTTGCCGGGCCGAGGACGTCGAGCGGCTGTTCGCCGCCCGCGTGGTCAGCGAAATGCGGCTCTAGCGCCGGCCGTCCATGCGGGTGAAATCCATCACGCTGCCTTCGCCGGGGCGCAACTGGGACCAGTCGGCGATCTGGAAATCCACCACCAGCGTCGCCGCCGTGGGATAGCGCCGGAAATCCGGGTCCAGCGGCACCCGCGCCGGCAGCATCGCGGCGAATTCGGCGATGCCCGGGTTGTGTCCGATCATCATCACCGTCGGTGCCGAGGCCGTGCGCAGGATCGCCAGCATCTTTTCCGGCCCGGCCTGGTAAAGCCCCGGCTCATAGCGAACCTGCGGCCGCACCTCCAGCGGCGCCATCGCGACACGCGCCCAGGTCTCGCGCGTGCGCTCGGCGGTCGAGCACAGCACTTCCTCGGGCTCGTAGCCCCGGCTGGCCAGCCAGTCGCCCAGTTCGCGGGCCGAGCGGCAGCCGCGCTCGTTCAACGGGCGCTCCTGGTCGGGCTGCGCCGGATCGTCCCAAGAGGATTTCGCGTGCCGGGTCAGGATCAGACGGCAGTGTCCGAGAGGAGTCATCGAATTGCCTTTTCGGCCATACGGTTAAGTTGCTCAGCGGCTTCGAGCCTGCCACAGCTTCCGGCGCGCGGGCAAGCCTTCTCTTGGCCCGCCGGCGCCTTGCCGCGACGCGGGCCTAAAGCCCGCTGCCGCCCTGCCGCAGCCCGCGCGGCTTGACCCGCGGTTCGGTCGAGCGGATCAGCGAGCCGGCGCCATGTTCGGTGAACAGTTCCAGGAGCGAGGCGTTCGGCACCCGCCCGTCCAGAATCACCACGGCGCGCACGCCCTCCTCGATGGCTTTCAGCGCGGTCTCGGTCTTGGGGATCATGCCGCCGGCGATGGTGCCCTCCTCGATCATCGCCCGCACCTGGTCGGGATTCATCGCGGTCAGCACCTCGCCCGTGGCATCCTTAACCCCGGCTACATCGGTCAAGAGCAGCAGCCGGTCCGCCTTTAGCGCCCCGGCGATGGCGCCGGCAGCGGTGTCGCCGTTGACGTTGAAGGTCTCGTTGTCCTCCATCCCGGTGGCGACCGGGGCGATGACCGGGATCAGCCCGGCGGCGTAGAGGTCGCGGATGATCTGCACGTTCATCTCGACCGGGCGGCCGACGAAGCCCAGTTCGGGGTCGTCCGGCTCGCAGACCATCAGGTCGTCGTCCTTGCCCGAGATGCCGACGGCGCGGCCGCCGGCGTCGTTGATCGCCTGCACGATACGCTTGTTCACCAGGCCCGACAGCACCATCTCGACCACCTCGACGGTTTCGCGGGTGGTGACGCGCTTGCCGCGCACGAAGCGGCTTTCGATGCCCAGCCTGGCCAGCAGGTCGTTGATCATCGGCCCGCCGCCGTGGCAGACGACCGGGTGGATGCCGACCTGCTTCATCAGCACGATGTCGCGGGCGAATTCGGCCATGGCCTCGTCGTCGCCCATGGCATTGCCGCCGAATTTCACCACCACCACGGCGCCCGAATAGCGCTGCATATAGGGCAGCGCCTCGGAAAGGGTGCGGGCGGTGGCGATCCAGTCACGGTTCATGTTCTGCTTTCTCATAGAAGGCCCCTGTTCGTCGCGCTCGACCCTAGGACGCGGGCGCAGATCAGTCCAGACCGGCAATGATGCTGCGCAGAGTGGCGATGCCCTGGCCCTTGTCCGAGCTTGTGATCACAAGCTCGGGGTAAGCGGCGGGATGCTTTTGCAGCGCCTCCTGCACCTGCTCGACCGTGGCCTGCATGGCCTGGGTGCCGATCTTGTCGGCCTTGGTCATCACCACCTGGAAGGGCACGGCGGCCCGGTCCAGCAGCTTCATGATCTCGTGATCGACGTCCTTCACCCCATGACGCGAATCGATCAGCGCGAAGGCGCGGCGCAGGGTCGGCCGGCCGGAAAGGTAGCTCTTCAGCAGCGCCTGCCATTTCGCCACCACCGCGACCGGCGCCTTGGCGAAACCATAGCCCGGCAGGTCGACCAGATAGGCCTGCTCGCCCAGCGTGAAATAGTTGATCTCTTGCGTGCGGCCCGGCGTGTTCGAGGCGCGCGCCAGCCCGTTCCGCCCGGTCAGCGCGTTGATCAGGCTGGATTTCCCGACGTTCGAGCGGCCGGCGAAACAGACCTCGGGCCGGTCGGCGGGCGGCAGCCCGTCCATAGCGACGACGCCTTTCAGGAAATCGACCGGACCGGCGAACAGCTTGCGCGCGGCCTCGGCGGCCTCGGCCTCGGGTTCGGGGGCGATGGGAAAGGCGACCTTCATGCGCGGATCTCGTCGTTGAGGGCAATCTCGCCGCCGGTGACGACCTCGGCGTAGATGCCGAAATCGGTATGGCCCAGATGCGCCTTCAGCGCCTCGGGCATGTCGATGTCGATGCCGCCGGTTTCGGGGTCGGCGCTGGTGGCGGGGCAGCGGCCGATGGGCTCGGTCACGCGCAGCTCGATCTCGCCCACGGTCAGGATCCGACCGATCAGATCGCGTTCCGCATGGGGCGCCCAACCCTCGACCCAGAGGTTCGCGCGCCAGCGCGCGATGCCCGGATCGAAGCCCAGCCGCCCGGCCAGGTCGCGCAGGCTGTCAAGCGACAGGATCGAGACCCAGGGCCGACCGACGTCGGTCCAGGCGGCGGGCGCCCGCACCAGCCGCGTGGGCGCAGGCTTGTCCGCGGGCCAGAGCGGGCGCAGCCAGTCGATCAGCCGCGGGCCCTCGGTCTCGGGGTCGATCTCGATCACGGGCAGCTGCGGATGGGCCAGCCGCAACCGGCCGTTTCCCATGCTGCCGCCGCTGACGGCTTGCAGGCCCGGAGCGGCCGCGCCGCGCAGGAAGCAGCCCTTGGGCAGCCAGCGCGCCGGGGCGGGGCCGGCGTGACGCTCGCCCGCTTCGGTCAGGACCGCCCATTCGCGGTCGCCCGGCAAGACGCGGGCCGCATCCAGACGGATGCGGCCAAGGTCTTCGCCGCCGACCGACTTGATCGGATGGCGGCGTATCCGGGCGATGCGGGCGGTCATTTACCGCCCTTTTGCCCATCCTTGTCGCCCGCCTTGGCCCGCGCCGGCAGGCTGGAGCGGATGTTGCCGAACAGATCGGGCCGGTGGCCGTGCATCGACATGATGGTGTATTGCTGGATGATGGTGATGGTGTTGTTGGTGATCCAGTAAAGCACCAGCCCCGAGGCGAAGCCTCCCAGCATGAACATGAAGATCCACGGCATCCAGGCGAAGATCATCTTCTGCGCCGGATCGGCGGGGGCCGGGTTCAGCCGCTGCTGCATCCACATCGAGATGCCCAACAGGATCGCCAGCGCCGGCAGGGTGAAACTGTGCAGGAAGCTGCCCTGCCCCGGCATCGCCCAGGGTGCCAGCCCGAAGAAGTTCCACAGGCTGGACGGGTCGGGCGCCGAGAGGTCGCGGATCCAGCCGAGCCAGGGCGCGTGCCGCAGCTCGATGGTGACGAAGATCACCTTGTAGAGCGAGAAGAAGATCGGCACCTGCAGCAGCACCGGCAAGCAGCCCGCGGCGGGGTTCACCTTCTCGCGCTTGTAGAGCTCCATCACCTCTTTCTGGTATTTCATCCGGTCGTCGCCGGTGCGCTCCTTGATCGCCTCCATCTGCGGCTGCAATTCCTTCATCTTGGCCATCGAGATGTAGGATTTGCGCGCCAGCGGGAAGACCAGCAGCTTCAGGATGAAGGTCAGGCCGATGATCGACCAGCCCATGTTGCCGATGAAGCCGTGCAGCCAGTGCAGCAGGCGGAAGATCGGCTTGGTCAGGAAATAGAACCAGCCCCAGTCGATGGAATCGACGAAGCGGTCGATGCCGGGGGTCTGCTGGTAGCTGTTGATCGTCTCCCAGACCTTGGCGCCGGCGAAGAGATAGCTCGACGAGGTGCCGGTGGCGCCGGGGGCCACGGTCTGCATCGGCATCCGGGTCTCGGCCTGGTAGATGTCGGCGCCTGGGGCGTATTTCACCACGGCGGTGAAGGGATTGCCCGGCGCGGGCGCCAGCGTGGTCATCCAGTACTTGTCGGTGAAGCCGATCCAGCCGTTCTCCTTGACGTCGATCAGTTCGGCCGGGCCCTCGCCCGCGACCGGGGAAAGGTCGGGAAGCTTCTTGTACTTTTGCTCCAGCAGCTTGCCGTCGGTCATGCCGACCACGCCCTCGTGCAGGACGAAGAAGTTCTGGGTGTCGGGCTTGCCATGACGCGCGAGGATGCCGTAGGGCGCGGCCGAGAAGGGCGCGGTGCCGGTGTTCTCGACCGATTGCGTCACGGTGAACAGGAACTTGTCGTCCAGTTCATAGGTGCGGCGGAAGATCTGGCCGGCGCCGTTGTCCCACAGCAGCGTGACCGGCTGGCCGGGCGCCAGGGTCGCGCCGGATTCCACCTGCCAGACCGTGGCCGGGCCGGGGACCAGCGCCGGATCGGTGCCGGCGCCGGGCATCCAGCCATAGACCGCGTAATAGGGTTTCTGCACCGCCAACTGCAGGTCGCCGCCGGGGGCGGCCGGGGTGCCCTCGGCCTGCAGCGCCGGCTTCGCGGTCGGCGACAGCAGGCGGACAAAGGGCGATTTCGGGTCCAGCGTCTCGTGATAGCCGGTCAGTTCCAGGTCGTCGATTCGGCCGCCGGCCAGCGAGATCGTGCCGGCGAGCGAGGGGGATTCGATCTTGACCCGCCCGGCGCCTGCCGAGGGATCGGCATTGGCCGCGGTTTCGGCGGCCAGTTCGGGCGCGGTGCCCGGTGCCGTGCCCACCGGCGCGGCGGGGCCGCCCGCAGGGGTCGAGGCCGGCGCCGTGCCGTCCTGCGCCGAGGTCTGGGCCGCATCCTGCGCGGGGGGCGCCGGCTCGGGGGCGAAAAAGATCGACCAGACGAGCATGACGATGGCCGAAAGCACCATCGCCAGGATGAGGTTGCGATTGTTGTCTTGCATTACGGACCAGCCCTTCGTCTTCACCCAGCCAGAGGGTTCGGGCCGCTTCAACAGAAGCCACCGGCAAAGGTCAAGGGAATTTGCCCGCAGCATCGCGCGACGAAGGCGTCTGATCCGGCCGCTCGGCCCGGCGTCCGCCCCGCCGAGCCTGCCGCGCGGTCTTCGGAAAAACCCGGCGGGCGAGCATCTTCATCCCCGCGACCGCCGCCGGATCAGACCTTGCGCCTCAGGTCGAAGGGCGCGGGCAGCGATTGGCCGTAGTCCAGCAGGAAGCGGTCGATCTCTTGCGCCTCCATGGCGGGCGCCACGGCCGGACCCTGCACGGCACCGAAGCCGATCTGGGCCAGAAAGGCGTTCTCGTCCGGGTTGGCGACGCCGTCGGCCAGGGTCGCCAGCCGCAGATGCTCGGCCAGTGCCAGGATGGCCAGGATCATGCGCTGCTGGTCGGCGCGACGGTGGCAATCGGCGACGAATTCCCGGCCGACCCGCACCCGGCCGATGCCGAAACGGCGCAGGTCGGCCAGTCCGGCACTGCCGGTGCCGAACTCGCCCAAGACCAGCGTGCAACCCGCCGCCGCAAGACGCTGCAAGCTGGCCGTCACCGGCATGCGCCCGCCGCTGCGGCCGATCGGCTCGCGAATCTCGATCTCGAGCCGGGCGGCGGAGAGGTCCTGGCGGTCCAGTTCCCACAGGAGCGAGTCGGCCAGCAGCGGATCGGCCAGGCTCCGGTCCGACAGCGGCAGCGTCAGCATCGGCACCCGCGCGCCCATCCGGTCCCAGCCCTTGAGGCAGGCCAGCGCCTCGCGCAGCGCATGCGCGGTGGCCTGGCCCAGGGCCTCGTCGTCGAGCCGCGGCTCGATCTCGTGCAGGTCGCGGCTCTCGCCCTTGTCCAGGCCCAGCCGCGCCTGCAGACGCAGCCCCAGCACCGCGCCGGTGTCGCAGCAGATCTGCGGCTGGAAGGTGATGCGCAGCCGGGTAAGGTCCAGCGCCGCGGCTGTATCGGGGACGCTGCCCTCAGCCGGCAGCTCGACAAAGCGCATCTGGCCCGAGACCGAGAGCGGATCGCAGCCCTGCAAGGCAGCGCGGCCATGGGCGTAAAGGACCGCCGGCTCGGCCTGACCGGTTTCGTCGCTGACGATCACCGCATTCACCACCGGGCAGATGCGCAGGTCGGGCAAATCCACCCCTTCGCTGCAGATCGTCCGAAGCCGCGCCAGCAGCCCGGGCACCGCCTGCTGCCGGCCGACGGCGAACAGACCCAGCACCTCGGCCGAGCCAAGACCGCGCGTCTGCGGCAGCAGCCGGGTTTCCGCGACCAGCCGGCGGGTCAGGTGTTCGAGGATCTGCTCCAGCACCTGCGGCCCCAGCCCGGCCCGCAGGGTCTCGACATTTTCGACCCGCAGCACAAGCGCCAGCCGCGCCCTGTGCTGCACAGCCCCTTCGCCCTTGACCAGCCGTGCCAGGCGCGCTGCAGCCGCCGCGATTCCGTATGCCATTCCCAGTCCCGAATCTTGTTGTGCAAGATCCAGTCTAAACCGGGAGGTTTTTCGTTCGGTTAATGTTCGCGCAGCTTCGGCACGGCTTTTTCGCTAAAATCCGAAGTATCAGGCAGCAGCGTCGTGAAATCGAACAGCTTCGGATCCGGGAGATGCGAGGGGCGCACATTGGTCAGCGCCCGGAACATCACCTGCCGGCGCCCGGGGCTGCGCGCCTCCCACTCGTCCAGCAGCTTCTTGACCTGCATGCGCTGAAGCCCCTCCTGGCTGCCGCAAAGGTCGCAGGGGATGACCGGATAGTTCATGGCGCGGGCGAAGCGGTCGCAGTCGGCCTCAGCCACGAAGGCCAGCGGGCGCAGCACGTTCAGGTCGCCGTCCTCGTTCAGCAGCTTCGGCGGCATCGAGGCCAGGCGGCCGCCGTGGAACAGGTTCATGAAGAAGGTTTCCAGGATGTCGTCGCGGTGATGGCCCAGCACCACCGCCCGGCAACCCTCTTCGCGGGCGATGCGGTAAAGGTTGCCGCGCCGCAGCCGCGAACACAGCGCGCAATAGGTGCGGCCCGCCGGCACCTTTTCCTTCACGATGGAATAGGTGTCCTGGTATTCGATGCGATGCGCGACCTGCCGGTCGGTCAGGAATTCGGGCAGCACCGTCGCCGGAAAGCCGGGCTGGCCCTGGTCGAGGTTGCAGGCCAGCAGGTCGACCGGCAAGAGCCCGCGCCATTTCAGCTCGTGCAGCACGGCCAGCAGCGTATAGCTGTCCTTGCCGCCGGACAGGCAGACCAGCCAGCGCTCGCCTGGGCGGATCATGTCATAGGTGTCGATGGCGGCGCGGGTCTCGCGCACCAGGCGCTTCCTCAGCTTGCGGAACTCGGTCGAGGACGGCGCGCCGCGGAACAGCGGGTGGATCTCCGCCTCCGACTCGGCGGCTTCGGTCTCGTCGGTGATCTGGTCCCGCATGATGTCCTCGTCGCGCCGTCGCGCCCTGGTTAGCATGAAAAGGCCGCGCGGTCAGTCCTGCGGCGGCGCACCCGGCACCGGGTCGTGGCCATGGCCGCCCCAGGGATGGCAGCGGCAGACGCGCCGCGCGGCCAGCCAGCCGCCCTTGACCGCACCATGCCGCTCCAGCGCCTCCAGCGCATAGGCCGAGCAGGTCGGCTGGAAGCGGCAGCCATGCCCGACCCAGGGGCTGGCGACCAGGCGATAGCCGCGCACCGGCAGCGCCAGAAGATGCGCCAGCGGGGTCATTTGCCATGCACCCGCGCCAGCGCCGCGGCCAGATCGGCGCGCAGTTCGGCGAAGCCGCGGCTGACCGTGGCGCCCGGGCGCCCGACCAACACATAGTCCCAGCCGGGGCGCGCGGCCCCCGGCATCACCTCGCGCGCCAAGGCCCGCAGCCGACGCTTGGCGCGGTTGCGGGTCACGGCATTGCCGATCTTCTTGGAACAGGTGAAGCCGACGCGGATCCCCTGCCCGGCCTCGCCTTCGTCCCGGCGCCGGGCTTGCAGCAGAAAGCCCGGCATCCCCTGCCGCCGCGCCGAGGCGGCACGCAGGAAATCGGCCCGCTTGCGCAGGACCTCCGGCGCCGAAACGCCGGAAGCCGCCCTGCCCGGTGCCGCATCTTCTGCGGCGGTCCGGTCAGCGGCGGCCACTTGCCCGTTGCTGTCCATCACGGCAAGCCCGCGCCTTGCGGCGTCAGGGCTTACGCGCTGAGGGTCTTGCGGCCCTTGGCGCGGCGGGCGTTCAGCACGCGGCGGCCGCCCTTGGTCGCCATGCGCGCGCGAAAGCCGTGGCGGCGGGCGCGAACCAGGTTCGACGGCTGGAAGGTGCGTTTCGACATCTTTAAACTCCGGGTCTGGGCGTGTCAGGGTATGGGCAGCCGGCCCACGCAGGACGCGCCGGTCATTCGAGGCCCGCTGGATAGTCGCCCCCGCCCCGCAAGTCAACCGCAATAGCGGGATTTCGGCGCCGCGCCATGGCCAAGGGAACCCGGGCAATGTCACGCATGTTTGAACTGCGCGCCCTGTGCCATTATGTGAAGCAGCGGCTGCCGAGACGAGGGGAAACGCGAAACCTGCCATGGCCCTGAATACCCTTTCCGGCCGATTCGCCCTGCTGACGGGCATATTCGTGCTGCTGGCCGAATTGCTGATCCTGCTGCCCTCGCTTGCGAACTATCGGCTGGACTTCCTGGAGTCGCGCCTGGAGCGGGCGCAGATCGCCAGCCTCGCGCTGCTGGCGACCGACGAATCGCTGGCCTCGGACCTGGAATCGGAACTGCTGGAGAACGCCGGCGTCTTCAACGTGGTGCTGCGCCGCAACGACGTGCGGCAGCTGGTGCTGTCCTCGCCGATTCCGGGGCCGATCTCGGCCACCTACGACCTGCGCGAACAACCGTTCTGGACCTCGGCGCGCGATGCGCTGGCCCTGCTCGCCGATCCGCAGAACAAGGTGATCCGCATCATCGGCGCCCCGGTCAACCAGGCCGGCCAGCTGATCGAGATCACCATGGACACGGCGCGGCTGCGCACCGAGATGATCGACTACGGGCTGCGGCTCTTGGCGATCTCGGCCGCCTTCTCGATCCTGACGGCGCTGCTTCTGAACATCGCGGCGCAGCGGCTGCTGCTGGTGCCGATCCGGCGCGTCATCAGCCACATGACCGCCTATGCCGGCGCGCCGGAGGACGCCCGCGCCATCATCACCCCCACCGCCCGCCTGGCCGAGCTGAACGAGGCCGAAACGGCGCTCGCCGCCATGCAGCGCACCGTGACCTCGGCCCTGAAGCAGAAGGACCGGCTGGCGCAGCTGGGCCAGGCGGTGGCGCGCATCAGCCACGACCTGCGCAATATCCTGACCACGGCGCAGATCTTTGCCGACCGGCTGGAGACCAGCGCCGACCCTGCCGTGCGCCGCGCCGCGCCCAAGCTGGTCAATTCGATCAGCCGCGCCGTGAACCTGTGCGAGACGACGCTGGCCTTCGGCAAGGCCGAGGAGCCGGCGCCGTCGCTGTCGCGCTTCAACCTTTCGGCGCTGGTGACCGAGGTGACCGAGGGCGAGTCGCTGGCCGCCGACCGGCTGGACGGCGCCGAGCCCATCGAGTTCCTGACCGACGTTCCCCCGGCCCTGTCGATCCGGGCCGACCGCGACCAGCTGTTCCGGGTGCTGTCGAACCTGGTGCGCAATGCGCGCCAGGCCATCGAGGCCACGCGCCAGCCCGGCACCATCGAGATCGGCGCCGGCGAGGACGAGCAGGAATGGTGGATCCGCATCGGCGACACCGGCCCCGGCCTGCCGAAGAAGGCGCGCGACTTCCTATTCCAGCCCTTCTCGGGCGGCTCGCGCAAGGGCGGCACCGGGCTGGGGCTGGCCATCGCCGCCGATCTGGTGCGCAACCACGGCGGCCGGCTGGAGCTTCTGCGCAGCGACGACAAGGGCACCCAGTTCATCCTGCACCTGCCGCGCGAGCTGGCGATTGCCGCCGCCCGAGTGGAATTGACCGGAGAATGATGGCTTTTCAGCTGCCGCGGAAAAAGATTGCCGCGAGGGCGTTTTTTGGCCTTGCGCCCCTCCGGCGCTATCTCTAGATAACCGCCTCACAGCGGACCCGTAGCTCAGCTGGATAGAGCACCAGACTACGAATCTGGGGGTCGGGCGTTCGAATCGCTCCGGGTCCGCCATTGAGCATCATGTTCTCCTTGGGTTTTTCCTGCGCATCATTGCGCGGTTGAGGTCTAGTTTGCAAGCGGTTTGCAAACGCTGTGGCCGGGCTGGCCTCAAATGCCAGAATCGCGGCTTTCGAAAGCGCGGGCGTCATCGCCAGATATTTCTCCAGAATGCGGGTCGCCGATTGCAGCGTGTGGCCGGTGACGGCGCAGATTTGTGGAATGGCGTTCCCGGCCTCGGCCAGAAGCGTGACCGCCGTGCCCCGCAGGTCATTGAACCGCAGATGCTCGGCCTTCTTCGCCTTCGGCAGATCGGCATAGCCTTCCGGGCGCAGGCCGCATGCGACCATATGGGCCGACCACCGCTTGCCCAGTTCCTTGTCGTTAGCCTCGGTGAACCAAGGGCGGCCATCGGGCCGGGTCAGAATATACGGCCCGACCCTATTCATGCCGTCCAGCATCCGCCGAAGGGCCTGCGAAACGTGGATCGTCACACGCGCCTTGGTTTTGTTCTGGCGCAGGCTGGTCGTCTCGCCCTGATAGTCGGCCCACCGCAGGCGGATCAGGTCGCCATACCGCTGCCCGGTATGCAGCGCCAGAATCAGCGCCTGTTGCAGTTCCAGCGGCGCGGTCTGCATAAAGGCCTCAATGTCTACTGCGGTCCAGATCATTTCGGAACGGTCGCCGGAATAGATACGCTCGAAGCCCGCCAGCGGGTTGTCCTTGATCCGACCCTTGCGCGCCGCATATGTGAACACCGCCGACAGGACGGACAGCCGGTTGTCGGCCTCACGAGGCCGGTCGCGGCCAATGTCTTCCTGATACTCAAGAAACACGCCCCGGACGCGAGGGCTTTCCAATGCCTTGATAGGCAGCTTGCCGAATTTCTCGCCCAACGGCATCAGCATTCGCTTGTATTCCCGTTGGGTGCTGGCCGCCTTCTTCTCGAATGTCAGGCTCAGAAGGTAATCGCGGATCAGCTCGTTGACGTTGCCAACATCCTTCGGCTGGACCTGTTCAGCGGCCGCAAAGGCGGCGAGAAAGGCAGCGTCGCCGGGCTTGCCGGGCAAGGCGGTGCCCGTCGCCCGGTGATAGTAATAGACCCGGACGGCACCGTTGGCGAGCGTCTTGCGCACCGTGTTGACGCCTTTGATCCTCGCCACGGCTCTGTTGCACAAATCCTGTCATGGATTCATCTGATGAAACCCGTACGGTAGCTGGTCTGCATGAGCCGACCCGCATCCCCGACATACAGAACCCGGAACTGGCCAGCCTACAATGAAGCGCTCAAGCGCCGGGGTTCGCTGACGATCTGGTTCGACCCCGAGATGAGCTGGGATGCCGCGCCGACAGGCAGGCGTGGCCGCCAGCAGACCTACAGCGATGCCGCCATTCAGACGTGTCTTTCGATGAAGGTGCTCTTCGGCATGGCGCTCAGGCAGACGACTGGTTTCGTCGAGAGCCTGCTGCAGTTGGTTGGTCTCGACTGGACGGTGCCTGACTTCAGCACCCTGTCCCGTCGCCAGAAGACCCTGGCTGTGAACATACCGTATCGCGGGGCCGCTGCACCTGCTGATCGACAGCACTGGCATCAAGGTCGAGGGCGAAGGCGAGTGGCACGCCCGCAAGCATGGCGGCCCGAAACGGCGCGTCTGGCGCAAGATCCATCTGGGGATTGATGAGGAAACGCTGGAGGTTCGGGCGGTGGAGATCACAGGGAGCCACATCGGCGATGCGCCGGTGTTACCCGACCTGCTCAAACAGATCCCGGCGCACGAGCAGATCGGCCGCGTCACAGCAGACGGCGCCTACGACACCCGCAAATGCCACGATGCCATCGCTGACCGCGGCGCCGACGCTGTCATTCCGCCCCGCAAGAACGCCAAACCCTGGAAGACAGTCGCCGCCGGCGCGGGCGCACGAAACGAGGCTCTGCGGGCATCGAAATACCTCGGTCGTGCCCTCTGGCGACGATGGAGTGGATACCACCCCCGAAGCCGCGTCGAGACGAAGATGCACTGTGTGAAACTGCTGGGTCAGCGCCTCATGGCACGGGACTTTGACCGACAGGTCGCCGAGCTTCAGGTCCGTATCGCTATTCTGAACCGTTACACCGCGCTTGGCACCCCCGTCACAGAGGCCGTGGGATAGATCTGTCCGGGGAAAGGGGAAATCCGGCCATCAACTCTTTGGTGCAACAGAGTCGTTTCATTCTGACAGTTCGGGTAGTGCCTCCGGCGATCTGATCTGACCGAATACGCATGTATTCGGACGGAACAGAGTGGGCGGAGGGCGAAGCCCGACCCACGGCCCTGACGATGACTGTCAATGGTGATCGGCGGCCTTGGCGCGGCCCGCAGGCGCAGCCGAGGACACGGGTCCACCGATCACGTCGCCTTGGCGGCGCTTGCCGATTGACCGGCATCGGCAGGGATGTTGGCATCGGTAGAGCGGCTGCGTTTCAAAGATGAGCATTCTCAGGTGCGTAGCGCCATGTCGCCTGCCTATGCAGATGAGCTGGTGCTGATCACCGACGCCGATCTGAATGATGCCGAGGTGCGCAACGCCGAACTCCTACACATCGCAAGGCACACGGTGGACCCTGAGGCCAGGAAGGTCGTTGGCGGCATTCTCGTAAAGCTGAAGGGCGAGCAAACCTTCGCGAGTATTCTAGCCGAAAGCGGGCTTGCAGATCGTGGATGGGCTAACTCTGATCTATGCGATCCACGCGGGCGAAGCCATCTGTATCCCGTCTCCGGAGCAAGCATGAGACAAGGTTATGACGATGCCCTGTAAGATGTCCGAAACGCGCTCGGGGTGCATCAGGTCAAGGCGGCGCTACCGTAGCAGCTGCAGACCGTTCGAAAAGTCGCGCAATGCGTTGAATTGTCTTGCTGCCATGAGGTTTGCAAGGGACTTTTGACCCTGCAGGGGAATCGGCGTGACCTTGCATGCCGCGGGCCGGAGGTCCGAATCCTCTTGCCCGACCGGCACCTTCCAAAGCCCTTCTTTCCGGCCGCGCCGACCGCCCGCCTGCCAAAAAAGCCAGCGTGACTTTGCCGCACCGCGGGGGGATTCATGTTCCTTGGGGAAGGGTTTGTTTCGGTAGCGTCACCTTTTTCTGCTGGAAGGTGTTTTGACGAGTAAGTGAGGTCCCCATGAACGCCTGGTGGAGTGTGTCCGTCTGCATCAACCGGACTCTCGGCGGAGGGCAGTCGGAACCCTTGTGTTCCCGCGTCTATCGGCAGCCGCCCTCGCGGTGGCGAAGCGCCTTCATGCTGTTGATGGATCGCGCATTTTCGGAAACGTCGCATTGCGAGAACATCCATATCCGCTGGCGCGACCTGGGCGGAACCTGAGGCAGAGCGGTTCGCAGCCCGCGCCAAGGCCATTGTGCCGCGGCGGACGCATCCGGCGGCGCCCTTTCGGCGACAGGCCCGGCTGCAAGGTCCGATCAGCGTTTCCCCGATCTCCGCGCAACCCGCCCCGCGGTGATACGGGCGGCGGCGTGTCGACCGCCGGACCGCATCGGCGCGGCGGCAAAATAATGCGCCCGAAACCGTCGGAAACCGCCGCCGCCCCTTGTTCTTTTCCCGAGCCGCCCATAGAACGCGCCCCGGAAACTGCTGGGGGGCAAGGAATGCCGCTTCTGGTGATGAAATTCGGCGGCACCTCGGTGGCCGACCTGGACCGCATCAAGAACGCCGCACTGAAGGTTCAACGCGAGGTCGAGCGCGGCTATGACGTCATCGTCATCGTCAGCGCCATGTCCGGCAAGACCAATGAACTGGTGGGCTGGGTCGAGGCGACCTCGCCGCTGTTCGACGCGCGCGAATACGACGCCGTGGTCGCCTCTGGCGAGAACGTGACGGCGGGACTGATGGCGCTGACCCTGCAGGAGATGGGCGTGCCGGCGCGCAGCTGGCAGGGCTGGCAGGTGCCGATCAACACCACCGCCGCCCATTCCGCGGCGCGTTTCGTGGACATTCCGCGCCACAACATCGACCAGAAATTCGCCGAGGGCATGAAGGTCGCCGTGGTCGCGGGCTTCCAGGGCCTGTCGCCCGAGGGCCGCATCACCACGCTGGGCCGGGGCGGCTCGGACACCACCGCCGTCGCCTTCGCCGCCGCCTTCGGCGCCGAGCGCTGCGACATCTATACCGATGTGGACGGGGTCTATACCACCGACCCGCGCATCACCTCCAAGGCGCGCAAGCTTGACAAGATCGCCTTCGAGGAAATGCTGGAACTGGCCAGCCTGGGCGCGAAGGTCTTGCAGACCCGCTCGGTCGAGCTGGCGATGCGTTACAAGGTCCGCCTGCGGGTTCTGAGCTCGTTCGAGGATACGGATGAGACCAGCGGCACCCTGGTCTGCGATGAGGATGAAATCATGGAATCGAAAGTCGTCAGCGGCGTCGCCTATTCCCGCGAAGAGGCCAAGATCACCCTGGTCACCGTCGAGGACCGCCCGGGCATCTCGGCCGCGATCTTCGCGCCTTTGGCCGAGGCCGGCGTGAACGTCGACATGATCGTGCAGAACATCTCGGAAAAGGATTACGAGGATCACCCGGGTTCGGTGACCGACATGACCTTCTCCTGCCCGGTCAGCCAGGTCGCCCGCGCCCGCAAGGCGATGGAAGAGGCCAAAGCCGCCGGCCATATCGCCTATGACGATCTGGTCGTGGACACCGAGGTCTGCAAGGTCTCGGTCGTGGGCATCGGCATGCGCAGCCATGCCGGCGTCGCCGCGCGCATGTTCAAGGCGCTTGCCGATGAAAACATCAACATCAAGGTGATCTCCACCAGCGAGATCAAGATTTCGGTGTTGATCGACCGCAAATATATGGAACTGGCGGTGCAGGCGCTGCATGATGCCTTCGAGCTGGAACAGGCCTGACCCAGGGGCCGCAGCCTGACGCGGAGGATCATGGCCGAGCGCAAGGAAAGCGAGTCGCGCAAGCTGCTGCTGCGGCTGCGTGAGACTCTGGCCGCCCCCGGAGGCGGCCAGCACCGTCTGGACCAGATCACCCATCACATCGCCGATTCGATGGGGACGCAGGTCTGCTCGATCTATCTGTTCCGCGATCCCGACACGCTGGAGCTTTGCGCGACCGAGGGGCTGAAGCCCGAATCGGTGCACAAGACCCGGCTGCGCCTGGGCGAGGGGCTGGTCGGCCGCGTCGCCCGCAGCGGCCGGCACGTGAACACCGCCAACGCCCCCGGCGAGCCCGGCTTCCGCTTCATGCCCGAGACCGGCGAAGAGGTCTTTCCCAGTTTCCTGGGCGTGCCGATCCAGCGCGTCGGCGAAAGGCTGGGCGTGCTGGTCGTGCAGTCGCGCGAGTCGCGGCAGTTCTCCGAGGATGAGATCTACGGGCTCGAAGTCGTCGCCATGGTGCTGGCCGAAATGGCCGAACTGGGCGCCTTCCTGGGCTCGCAATCGGACAGCATGCCGCTGGCGCACCGCTTTCCGGTGATGTTCCGCGGCGGCACCGGGCAAGAGGGCTGCGCCGAGGGCCGCGTCTGGCTGCACGAGCCGCGGGTGGTGGTGACGAACCCCGTCGCCGACGACCCCCTCAAGGAACGGGCCCGGCTGATCGAGGCCGTCGCCATGCTGCGCAGCAAGGTCGATTCCATGCTGGCCGAGACCGACATGGCCAAGGGCGACAGCGCCGAGGTGATGGAGACCTATCGCATGTTCGCCCATTCCCGCAGCTGGCTGCGGCGGATGGAGGAATCGATCGACCTGGGCCTGTCGGCCGAGGCGGCGGTCGAAAAGGAGCAGAGCCAGGCCCGCGCCCGGCTGGAAAGCGCCGCCGACCCCTATCTGCGCGACCGGCTGCACGATCTCGACGACCTGTCGAACCGGCTCTTGCGCATCCTGACCGGTCAGGGCCGCGACACCGGCGCCGAAATGCCCGAGAACCCGATCCTGGTCGCCCGCAACATCGGTCCGGCCGAGCTGCTGGACTATGGCCGCCGGCTGAAGGGCGTGGTGCTGGAAGAGGGCTCGGTCGGCAGCCATGCCGCCATCGTCGCCCGGGCGCTGGCGATCCCGCTGGTGATCCATGCCGAGCGCATCACCTCCGAGGCGCTGAACGGCGATCCGATCCTGGTGGACGGCGACATGGGCACGGTGCACCTGCGCCCCGAGGAATCGGTCGCCGCGGCCTTTCGCGACAAGATGGCCATGCAGGCCGAGGCGCAGAGCCGCTATGCCGGGCTGCGCGACCTGCCGGCGACCGCGACCTGCGGCACCACGATCCAGCTCTACATGAACGCGGGGCTGATGGCCGACCTGCCCAGCCTGGAAAGCTCGGGCGCCGAGGGCGTGGGTCTGTTCCGGACCGAGCTGCAGTTCCTGACCCGCACCCGCGTGCCGCGCCGGGGCGAGCTGGCGGCGCTCTATGCCCATGTGCTGGACAACGCCCATGGCAAGCCGGTGATGTTCCGCACGCTCGACATCGGCTCGGACAAGGTCCTGCCCTATATGAAGCCGCAGGACGAGCCTAACCCGGCCATGGGTTGGCGGGCGATCCGCGTCGGCCTGGACAAGCGGGGCGTGCTGCGCATGCAGCTGCAGGCGCTGATCCGCGCGGCCGTGGGGCGGCCGCTGCATGTCATGTTCCCCTTCGTCACCGAGATGGGCGAGTTCGAGGAGGCGCACCGGCTGCTGATGGAGCAGATCGCCCGCGAACAGCGCCTGGGCCATGCCATGCCGGTCGACGTGCGGGTGGGCGCGATGCTGGAGACGCCCTCGCTGGCCTTTGCGCCGAAGAAATTCTTCGAGATGTGCGATTTCATCTCGGTGGGCGGCAACGATCTGAAGCAGTTCTTCTTTGCCGCCGACCGCGAGAACGAGCGCGTGCGCCGCCGCTACGACACGCTGAACACCTCGTTCATCACGCTATTGGACCAGATCGTGCGGCGCTGCGACGAGGCACGCGTGCCGGTGTCGTTCTGCGGCGAGGACGCCGGCCGGCCCATCGAGGCGGTGACCTTCGCCGCGCTGGGTTTCCGGCGGCTGTCGATGCGGCCGGCCTCGATCGGGCCGGTCAAGCACCTGATCCGGCGCGTGAACCTGGCCGATCTGCGCCGGGTGATCGACGACGCCCGCGACCTGGGCGAGACCAACCTGCGGCGCTGCATCACCGAATGGCTGGCGCGCCAGTAGGACCGCCGCGTCACTGGGACGCGGGACCGCGACGCGGCAGGTTGCCCAACACGACACGATAGAGGAGGCTGGGCCCTTAACCGGGAAATCCGCCTCGATCCGGCCGGAAATGCCGGTCCTATGTCGATCCTCACCGAAATCCAGGGCGGTTTCCGCTCGACATCCTGTGAGCAACTGCTTTGCCATCACGAACGCGTGGGTCGCGGAGCGCGACGACTGAGCGGAATCCCAGGTCCCGCTTAGGCTTTTGCGGATACGGAGGTAGAATTTTCTCGGAAGGATGGACGAGGGAATTTCTATGAAGAGGAGCCTTTTCACCGAAGCCTGGACCATGGGCGTGCCGCGTCAGGCGTCGGGCTGGCGTCTCCGAGTTGTGCCGCGAGCAAGGGATCATGCCTCGCAAGTGGCGAGCGGAGGATGGCGGCATGAACGCCTCCATGTTCGCCGACCCGAGCATGCAGGCCGATCTGCTGCGAGAGGCACTTGGAAAAAAGTGACGGTCAGGTTGGGAGTTGGCCGAGCAGTCGATGGCTGCGAAGGGGACTGGCATCGCGCCCGACCATTGTCCTCGAATCAATGGTTGGTCTCGGCCTGCCGGGTATCCGGCGTCAGTGAGAAGATTACCGTATCAGACACGCGAAGAGGCAAGGCAGGATGTGTTCGATGGCATCGAGATGCTCTGCGACCCGCAGCGCAAGCTATGCGAGGAATGGGATATTGTCGCCCGCCGCGTTCGAGCGACGGCAGATGATGAGACCCAAGGTGTCCAGGAAACTCGAGGCTATTCAATCCAGGCGGTGAAGTGATCGAAGCAGCGCGGGACGTGAGCCAGCCAAAGGAGAGCAAGTGAGGCGCGGAGTGATCCTCTGCCGCGCCTCGCCGTCATCATCGAACGCAATCGCGTGTCAGGCGACCTCGGAACTCGGCCCTGCGGCCGTCTCCTTGATGCTCGTCATCGCGGCCTCTTCCGTCCAGGCCCGTCCGGACACATCGGGAACCCCGATCAGGGACCAAGCCCAGGCGCCTTGGCCGGGTGCTTCGGGAGCGTAGGAAATGCGACCGACGGGCCGGTCACTGAAGGAAATGGTCCAGTCTCCAGAAATGGTGTTGCCATCGACAATCGTAGGAACGCGAGTCCACATGCGACGTCCTTTCTTCAGTTCTTTGTTGGTCATCCGGCGTAAGTGCCAGCAAGAGGCGCGGCCGACGGACGAAAGGGAACGCCCCGCTCTTGGCATTGGGCGTCACACGGATCCGGATGATCTCCGAAAATCCTCACAGTTCTGTAACCACTCATGGCCTTCTGCGCAATCGGTTTGAGATCGGTGGTCAGCGCAAAGACGAGTGACGCGACGACGCCCGCCGGGGCCGGCCCCTGCCGCGCGATGAAGGCTGCGCAGTATGCTGATGCATGCGCAATGATCGGAATGACGGTCCAGGGTGCGATCCGCATCCTTCCGCAATCGGTGCGCACCGGCACATCAAAGGTCGGCAGATGGGCGGAAGCCTGCGCCGATCTGAACGAGATCGCGGCCTTGGGCCGGTCGATCAAGCGCGGTGCCGACCTGATCAGAGGCGATACGGCGTCGTCACCCTGGAAGGCCAGCGGCTTGGCCGAGAAACTGTGGTCAAGCCAAATCCAGAACAAATCGTCGACAAGGGCGGCCAGCCCTACCAGCATGAGAATTATCTGGGCGATGCGGTCAGCACCTGGCGGGACAAGATCACGCTTGGGTCGTAGCCGCAGTTGAAGGATGCCCGCAGCAAGGCCCACGCACGTTCTCGAAGTCGGGGCCGATCTGAACGAGATCGCCACCGATATGGGTCGGTCGATCAACCACGCGGCCAAGGTGATCCTGGACCTGTCGCGGTTTGGTGCCGCTCCTTTGATAGCATAATGTGCAGCAAGGGAGACGAACTATGGGCACGGGAAGAAC
Source organism: Paracoccus aminovorans (assembly GCF_900005615.1). Lineage (NCBI taxonomy): Bacteria > Pseudomonadati > Pseudomonadota > Alphaproteobacteria > Rhodobacterales > Paracoccaceae > Paracoccus > Paracoccus aminovorans. The sequence continues at coordinate 2,359,104 of NZ_LN832559.1, forward strand.
GGATGAATTTCGCAAGGATGCAGTGCGAATTGCGCTGACCAGCGGGCTGACACGCCGGCAGGTTGCGGATGATTTGGGCGTTGGGCTTTCGACGCTGAACAAGTGGGTGACAGCGCACCGCGACACGGATGTGGTCTCGCCCGAGGATCGCGAGCTTGCGCGGGAGAACGAACAGCTTCGGCGCGAGAACCGCATCCTCAAGGAGGAGAGGGACATTCTAAAAAAGCCACCAGTTCTTCGCCAGCCAAAAGCCATGAGGCTCAGGTTCGTCGAAGAGCAACTTGGGGCCTTTCCCATCGAGCGACTGTGTCGGATCATGAATGTCAGCCCGCGTGGGTTGCGGGCCTTCCGCAGCCGACCTGCCAGCCGCAGGCAGCGCATGGACACGGTCATTCTGGCGCATATCAAGGAACAATCGCGCCTGAGCCTGGGCAGCTATGGCCGCCCACGAATGACCGAGGAACTGAAAGAGGCCGGTGTCGATGTGGGGCACCGGCGCGTCGGTCGCCTGATGCGCGAAAACGGGATCGCCGTTGAAAGAACGCGCAAGTTCAAGGCGACCACAGACAGCGATCATACATTCAACATCGCCCCGAACCTGCTAGACCGCGACTTCCGTGCGGCCGGGCCGAACCAGAAATGGGCAGGTGACATTAGCTACATCTGGACCCGCGAGGGGTGGCTGTATCTGGCAGTCATCCTGGACCTGCATTCCCGCCGCGTGATCGGCTGGGCCGTCAGCAACCGCATGAAGCGCGATCTGGCGATCCGGGCCTTGAAGATGGCGATTGCCTTCAGGTCGCCACCCAAAGGCTGCATCTTCCACAGCGACAGGGGCAGCCAATACTGTTCGCATGACTATCAGAAGATCCTGCGCCAGCATGGCTTCAAAGTCTCGATGAGCGGCAAAGGTAATTGTTATGATAATGCGGCCGTCGAGACGTTCTTCAAAACCATCAAGGCCGAGTTGATCTGGCGGTGGTCATGGGTAACCCGGCGGCACGATGAGATGGCGATCTTCGAATACATCAACGGCTTTTACAATCCGCGTCGACGGCACTCAGCATTGGGCTGGAAAGGCCCGGTCGCTTTTGAACGTAAGGTGGCTTAAACGAGCAATCGGAGCGGCACAAATACGTGACAGGTCCATTCGAGCGATATGTGACACTGTCACCCAGCACGACGGATGGACTGGCAGAAAAACTGGCGCGGGCCGAATCCAGAACAAAACTGCAAACCGGAGAGGGCCAGAAATAGCTAAGTGGTGGTCGGGGCGAGAGGATTCGAACCTCCGGCCTACGGTACCCAAAACCGTCGCGCTACCAGGCTGCGCTACGCCCCGAACCTGCGCCGCTGTCTAGCGGCTGGCCGCGCGGGGGGAAAGCGAAAAGCGCAGCCGGCTCAATCGCAGGGCGCCAGCGCCACACCCTGGGGCAGCCGCGGATGCGCCAGCGCCATGCCGGGAAAGATGCCCAGCCGCGCCGCGTCGCCCCCCGGCACTTCGAGCACCATCAGCCGGTCGGGCGCCGGATCGCCCGGCGCGGCGCCGGGGACTGCCGTCTCGTCCAGCGGCCGGGCCATGGGATGGATGTGCCGCACCTGGCCGCGGGCGTCGATGAAGATCATGTCGAGCGCAATCAGCGTGTTCCGCATCCAGAAGCTGACCGGTTGCGGGCTGTCGTAGATGAACAGCATGCCCTGCTCCGCAGGCAGGTCGCGGCGGAACATCAGCCCGCGCGCGCGTTCTTCCGCCGTATCGGCGATTTCCACGGGCACCGCGATCGTCGCCCCCCGGCCCTGGAACAGGGCCAGGTCAGGGCGGCAATCGACCGCGAGAGCCTGGGAAGGACTGGAATTTGTCAGAAGGAAGGCTGCCAGGACCGCTGCGGCCCGCAACCTCATACCGCGCCCGCGACCAGCCGCAATTTAGCGAGCGCGGCTGTCCCCCCCGGTTGCGCCTGTCGAACCTCGGTCACTGCCTTTTCCCACGACAGGATCTGCGCCGCCATCATGCCCCGCCGGCCGTCGACCACCCGCAGGGCGATGGCCTCGCCCACGGCAAGGTCGGAGAAGCCGGAATGCCGCAGCACCTCGACATGCAGGAACACATCCGCCTTGTCCGCGAAGATGTTGGCAAAGCCGAAACCCTTGGCCTTGTCGAACCATTTCACCCGCGCCGGCAACAGCGGCAGCAACGCCACCTCTTCGGGGGTGGCCGAGCACAGGTCGGCAATGGCAGGCATCGGCTCGCTGGCCGGCGGCTGGATGTCGAGCACCTCGACCGCTTGCATGCCTCGCGGCGTTTTCTGGATGATGGCGGTGACATGAGAGCCTTCGGCAACCGAGCTCTGGCCGAAATTCCTCAGCACGTTCGCATGCAGAAGAATGTCGGCGCCGCCCTCGGGATCGGTCAGGAAGCCGAAACCCTTGCCGCCATCAAACCATTTCACGACGCCCGCAATCTTGCGCTGTTGTTCGTCGTTTTCGTCCATCTCTCTTCGTCACCCGTCTGAAAACCAAAATGACCCGAAACTCCGGCCGCGCTCATCATGCATCAACTGAACGAAGGCGTAGCAGGATTGGTCAGGTTTTCCATACCATGGATAAATCGCGCACCCGCATCAAGGGCTAAGACGGTCGACGTGCCAGAAACTTTGCACCACCTCCTGAGGGGATTCGTGCAATGCTTTGTTTTCAATGTCATAATCCGCCCGCGTCCAGCGAAAGCGGTCATGCAGCCGGAAAGCGCCGTCGGCCCAGAATTCCATCTGCACCGGCCGGATGCGATAGCCGCCCCAATGCGGCGGCCGCGGCGGCTTCAATCCAAGGTTGATTCCCTGCCGCGCCACCTCGGCCATCAGCGCGCCGCGGCTTTCCAGCGGCCGGCTCTGGCGCGAGGCCCAGGCCCCGATCCGCGACTGCAGGGCGCGCGAGCCGTAATAGGCGTCGGCCAGTTCCGGCTCGACGCGGGAGACCGAGCCGCGCACCCGGATCTGCCGGCGCAGGGACTTCCAATGCATGACGAAGGCGGCGGTGCCGGTCGCATCGATCTCGACCGCCTTGGCGCTTTCGAAATTGGTGTAGAAGACGAAGGCGCCGTCCGTGCCCGCGCCCTCGATCTCCTTCAGCAACACCATCCGCACATCGGGCAGGCCCTGGGCATCGACGGTGGCCAGCGCGATGGCATTGGGGTCGTTCGGCTCGGTCCGTTCGGCCTCGGCCAGCCAGGCGCGGGCGATGGCAAAGGGGTCGTCCCCGGCGAAAATTCCATCCCGGTCGCTCATGGCAGCGCAATCACCGACACTTGATGCCTCCTTGCAGTTGTCCTAATCCTGCTGAAAACCGAAGAAGCGCAAGGGGCAGCATCATGTCAAGTGAAGCCGGTATCGGGCTGATGAAAGGGCGTCGCGGCCTCATCATGGGACTGGCGAACGACAAGTCGATCGCCTGGGGCATCGCCAAGGCCCTGGCCGACCAGGGCGCGGAGCTGGCCTTTTCCTATCAGGGCGAGGCGTTGAAGCGCCGGGTCGAGCCGTTGGCGGCCCAGCTCGGCTCGGACCTGCTGGCCGAATGCGACGTCTCGGACGAGGCGTCCATCGACGCGCTCTTCGCCGCCATCGGCGCGCGCTGGGACAGCATCGACTTCATCGTCCATGCCATCGGATTTTCCGACAAGGACCAGCTGCGCGGCCGCTATGCCGATACGACGCGCGACAACTTCCTGATGACGATGGACATTTCCGTCTATTCCTTCACCGCCGTCGCCCGCCGCGCGGCCGCGATGATGCCGCCGGGCGGGTCCATGCTGACCCTGACCTATTACGGGGCCGAGCGCGTCATGCCGCATTACAACGTCATGGGCGTGGCCAAGGCGGCGCTGGAGGCCTCGGTGCGCTATCTGGCCGAGGATTTCGGCAAGGACGGCATCCGCGTCAACGCCATCTCGGCCGGGCCGATCAAGACGTTGGCAGCCAGCGGCATCGGCGATTTCCGCTATATCCTGAAATGGAACGAGCTGAACTCGCCCCTGCGACGCAACGTCAGTCAGGACGAGGTCGGCAAGTCGGCGCTGTATCTGCTGTCGGATCTGGGCTCGGGCGTGACCGGCGAGACGCATCACGTCGATTCGGGCTATCACATCGTCGGCATGAAGGCCGTCGACGCGCCGGACATCGCCACGACGAAAAAGGACTGATCCCCGGCGATGAGCGTCGAGCAGGTCATCGCGCTTGTCTCGGCGCTGTCGCTGGCGATCCTGACGCCGGGGCCGGCGATCATCGCCACGGTCCAGACCGCCTTCGCCCATGGCCGCGAGCGTGCTCTGCCCTATGCGCTGGGGCTGGCATTCGGCGCCTCGCTGTGGTGCGTCGCGGCGCTCGGCGGCCTGGCGGTGGTCTTCCGGCTGCACCCGGCGCTGTTCGCAGGGATGAAGATCCTCGGCGGGCTCTACCTGCTGTGGTTCGCCTGGGCGCTGTGGCGCGCCTCGACCCGGCCGCTGCCGCCGGCGGCGGCGGGCGCCAAGGGCTTTTTCGGCGGCATCGCGCTGAATCTCTCGAATCCCAAGCCGGCGCTGTTCTATGCCGCGCTGATCCTCTCGGTCTTTCCCGAGCCGATGGCGCCCGCGCGCCAGACCCTGGTCTATGGCCTTTGCCTGGCGACCGAGCTGTTCTGGTATGCGCTGGTCGCGGTTCTGATGTCGACAGCGCCGATGCGCGCGCGCTATTTTGCCGCCAAGACCTGGATCGACCGGGCCGCCGGCCTCGCCATGGCGCTGCTGGGTTTTCTGTTGATCGTCAAACACTAAGGAGCCAGCATGAACGATCGCCTGCCCCATGAACGCGGATTCCACATCAGCTGGGACCAGATCCACCGCGACTCGCGCGCGCTCGCGTGGCGGCTGGAAGACCGCCCGTGGCGCGCGATCCTGGCCATCACCCGCGGCGGGCTGGTGCCGGCGATGATCGTCGCGCGCGAGCTGGACATCCGGGTGATCGACACGATCTCGGTGAAATCCTATCGCGGCAAGGGCGGGCAGGAACGCGGCGACGTCACGGTGCTGAAGGCCCCCGACCCGGCGGTGATGCAGGACGGAGACGGCATCCTGGTGGTGGACGACCTCGTCGATTCCGGCCGCACGCTGGAGCATGTGCGCACCATGTATCCCAAGGCGCATTTCGCCACCGTCTATGCCAAGCCCAAGGGCCGGCCGATGGTGCAGACCTATGTCACCGAGGTCAGCCAGGACACCTGGATCTTCTTTCCCTGGGACATGGCGCTGCAATATGTCCAGCCCTATCGGGGCGAGGATTGATGAAGCATATCCAGGGCAAGCACGGACCGCTGCACTGGCTGTTCGAGTCGACCCTGCTGCTGAAATCCGTCTTTGCGCTGTTCGAGATCGCGGCGGGCGCCGGGCTGTGGTGGCTGCCGCACCGGCGCATTGCCGATTTCACCGCATGGCTGACCCGCAACGAGCTGATCGAGGGCCACCACAGCCCGGTCTATGCGCGGGTGGCCGCGGCGCTGGCCGAGTTCTCGGCGGCAAGCCAGCATTTCTATGCCTTCTACCTGCTCGGCCATGGCGCGATCAAGCTGGTGATCCTGCTGATGCTGATGCGGCGGGTCGCCTTCGCCTATCCGCTGGGGATCGTGGTCTTTGCCGGTTTCATCGCCATGCAGATGCACCGTTGGACGCACACCCATTCCCCGGCGCTGCTGGCGCTTTCGGTGCTGGACGCGGTGGTGATCTGGCTGACCTGGCGCGAGTGGCGCGGCAAGACCGGCTGAACCTGGGGCAACGGCGCCCGTTGCCCGGCCGCTCGGCGGGCGCGATCCATTTGGCCGGGATTTTCACTGCGAAGAGCATGCCGTGGGCATACACCTCCCCTGCTCGGCTGCGCGCCGCCGTGGCAAGGCGCCCGGCAAAGCTGTGGCTGGCCCAGCGGCGAAATGCGGGTTGTGCACAAGGCTGCCGGCCGGAGCTCGATGACGCCATCCGATGCCGGTCAGGATCGCAGCATCGACCGAATGGCCTCTACGTGTTCCTTCCCGGCATCTGGAGGATGGGGTTGAGGGTGAATCGATCCAGCTCTGAAGTCCGGATTTTGCGGACGCCTTCATAAGGAGCAAACCCGCCGAGGGTCTTGAGCCTGCGCGCAAAGGGCCATGCTGCCGTGGAGTCCGGCTGCGGAGCTGAAGCGCTTGAGGGTCGCGTTCCTTATGGTTCGTTCCATCCGCCGGCCGGCCCGTTGGTTCAAGGATGGTTGGCCTTGTCGGGCGGTGTTCGATACCATTGGCCTCGCAGATCATGTCGAAGCGCATCGGCCTGGAATGGATGCGGTTGCGGAAGGCTGCTCCGGTCGGATTCCGCGGGCGCGTCACGCCACCGCAACCCATTGCGGTCGATGAAAATAATTCCGCTTAGCACCCTGCGGCCATCAACCCTCGGGTTGCTGTGGGACTTCGGGAAACAGGGCTCGAAGCGCCATTAGGAACTGGCCTGGATCGACACCTGGAACATCCCGCGCGACGGGCCGGCACCGGTCACCCACGGGCGCGGAAGACCTCGCGGATGGTCTTGATGACGCCAGGCTCGTGCACCCGATAGCCGGGCAGGGTCGAGATCGACTCGGCGAATTCGGGGCCTTGCATCACCGCCAGCACCCGCGCCATCGCCGGGTGGCCCAGAATTTGGCAGCGGCAGACGAAGACGTAATCCTCGATCAGCAGCGGCACGAAATCCAGCCCGAACTGCCGCGCCGCCGCCTCGACCCCGAAGGCCACATCGGCGAAACCCGAGGCGACATAGGCGGCCACCGCGGCATGGGTGAATTCGGCATGCGAATAGCCGTTGATCGCCGCAGGAGAGACCTGCCGCAGCGCCAATATCTGGTCCAGCAGGATGCGCGTGCCGGAATCCGGGTCGCGGTTGACGAAATGCACCTCGGGCCGGGCCAGATCCTCGACCGAGCGGATGTCCAGCGGATTGCCCTGTTTCACGATCAGCCCCATCTCGCGGGTGACGAAGGAAATCACGCGGTGATCGTTGTGGTCCAGCCAGCCCCGGGTCATGGCCACGGTGCGGGCGCGCAACTCGCCCCGCGGGAGATGGATCCCGGCCAGGTCGCAGCTGTCCTCGGCCAACGAGACCAGCGAATTGGCGTTCGAGACATAGCGGAAGTCCACCCCGCTCTCGAAATCGCGCGCCAGCAATTCGCGCAGCTTCGGCACCGCGAAGCCGTGGCTGGCGCGCACCCGCAGCACCAGGCGGCCCGAGGACAGCGTCTGGTTCACCTCGGTCTGCAACTCCTGGCTGAGGTTCTGCAGCAATGGCCGCAGCCGCGCCTCCAGCCGTTCGGCGGCCCAGACCAGCTTGTCGCCGAAAGGGGTCAGGCTGGTGCCGCTGCCCTGCCGGCGTTCCACCAGCGGCGCCTCGAAGAAGGCGGACCATTTCTCGATCAGGTTCCAGGCGTGGCGGTAGGACATGCCCGCCCGCGCCGCGGCGACAGACAGTTTCCCGGTGCTGCGGATGTCGGACAGAAGGTCCAGCGTGATCTCCAGCCCCCGCGTCTCGCCGCTGCGCTGGAACCGCCAGACCGGGGCGATCTCGACCTTGATCATCCTGCTCACCTTATGAATCCCTGTTCATGTCTTTGGCGTTTCTGTCCGGCAGCACAATCTACAGCCGGCAAGGAAGATATCGGAAATTTTCATAAAATTCCTGGCAATTTTTTTCCAAGCCAGCAGAATTTCACCAAATGCCAATGAAAATCCTGCGCCAGCGCCAAAAATGATATGAACTCTATTGCATGACATGGGCGATACTCGCCTGCGAGGCCCGCCGTCTGCGGCCCGGCACAGGCGGATCGAGCAACACGCCACCGCCGGTGAACCGCCGCACGCCCGTATTACGAATCGAGAACCGGTCGGCGCCGGCATGATCTTGTCGGCGCCGGGCATCCGCTCATCAGGTTCCGGTGGATACGCACGATCAGTTCTCTGCGGTCGTGGATGGCGCCGGTTGGCGGTCCGTCCAGCGACGTGTCGCCGGAGAACGTGATGATACCGGCACCTGCACGAACCACGCCAGCGACGGCCGGCTGCCTCGAACGGCCGAACCGGGACGCCAAGCGTTCGCGACCAAGATCGGCGACCAGAAGGGACATCACGCTGTTTTTCGGCGGCGGCCCGGTGATGGCGGATCAATGCGCCGTCCAGGCCTCCACGAGCGCAGGCGTTGAATTATGAAAAACGTTTCATATGTCACTCTCAATCCGGATCGTAGTAAACTGGCTTCGAGGACTGAAGGGGAGGACGTCATGGGCCGACAGGGAAAGCAGAATTACACGCGGCTGACCGAGCCGCTTGTCCGCGACAATGGTGTCCTGCGACCCGCGTCCTGGGATGAGGCCATCGATCGCGCGGCCGAGGGTTTCCGCCGCAATCTCGATCTCCACGGCCCCGATGCATTCGGCATGTTCTCGTGCTCTCGTGCGACCAACGAGATGAACTTCATCGCCCAGAAGTTCGCGCGGGCGGTCATTGGCACCAACAACATCGACTCCTGCAACCGCACCTGACATGCTCCTAGTGTCGCCGGTCTGGTGCACGTATTCGGAGCTGGCGGGGGCACCTCGTCCTATCGCGAGATCGAAGATGCCGATCTCATCGTCTTCTGGGGCTCCAACGCCCGGGAAGCGCATCCGATCTTTTTCCATCACGCCCTGAAGGCGATCAACAAGGGCGCCAAGGTCTATGGGGTTGATCCCCGCCGGTCGAAGACGGCCGAATGGGCCGACGTCTGGCTTGGCCTGGATGTCGGGACCGACATCGCCCTGGCCTATGGCATCGGCCGCGAGATCATCCACGCGGGGCTGGCCAACGAGGAATTCATCAGGAACGCCTCGACCGGGTTCGAGGACTATGTCGCCGCATGCGAGCCGTGGACGCTGGAGGTCACCTCGCGCGAGACGGGCGTGCCCGCGGACCTGATCCGCGAATTCGCGCATGACTATGCCAAGGCCGAGCGCGCGCAGCTGTGCTGGACGCTCGGCATCACCGAGCATCACAACGGCACCGACAACGTGCGGGCGCTGTGCAACCTCGCGCTGCTGACCGGCCAGGTCGGCCGCTGGGGGGCGGGCCTGGTTCCGGTGCGCGGCCAGAACAACGTCCAGGGCGGCGGCGACATGGGGGCGATCCCCAAGAACCTGCCGGGGTTCCAGGATGTTGGCAACCCCGAGCATCGGGCGAAGTTCGAGCGCATGTGGGGTGTCCCGATCCCCTCGAAATACGGCCTGACGCTGTCGGAAATGATGGAGGAGATGGACGAGGGTCACCTGACCAACGTCTATATCATCGGCGAGAACCCGGTGCAGTCCGATGCCGACAGCGCGGCGGTGACCCGGCGGTTGCAGGGCCTCGACCATCTGGTCGTGCAGGACATCTTCCTGACCAAGACCGCCACCTTCGCCGATGTGGTGCTGCCCTCCACCGCGGCCTGGTGCGAGAGCGAGGGCACCTTCACCAACAGCGAGCGTCGGGTGCAGCGCGGGCGCAAGGCGCTGGAGCCGCCCGGGGAGGCCAAGGACGACATCGAGATCATGCGCCTGATCGCGGCGCGTCTGGGACATGCCTGGCCGATACAGACTGCGGAGCAGGTCTGGGACGAGCTGCGCGCATTGTCGCCGGCGCATCATGGCATGTCCTACCGCGTGCTCGAGGAACGAGGCGGCGTGCGATGGCCCTTCCCCGACGAGAACGGGCCCGAGATCGCGTTCCTGCACGGCCGGCTGTGGGAGAAGGATCCCGAAAAGCGCGGGCGCCCTGCCCCGTTCGGCATCGTCGAGCACAGGCTTCCGGTGGACAAGCTGAATGACGAGTTCCCGTTGCGGCTGACGACCGGCCGGCGGCTGACCGACTACAACACCGGCGTGCAGTCCGGCGGCTTCAACTCTCCGATCCGTGTCGGCGCCTGCATCGACATGTCCCCCGAGGACATGGCCCGGCTCGGCATCAACGAGGGCGAGGTGGTCCGGGTGGCCTCGCGCCGGGGTGCCGTGCTGGCGCCGGCACGCCGGGATCCGGGCCTGCGTCCGGGCTTGCTGTTCATGGCCTGCAACTTCCCCGATGAGGTGGACACCAATCTGCTGACCATCGAGGCGAACGACCCGATCTCCAAGACCGCCGAGTTCAAGGCGACGGCGGTCAAAGTGGAAAAGACCAACGAGGCCCTGCCCGAAGACGACGGCATCGAGGACTTCGTCAAACGCGAGCGGCAGAACAGCGAACTCTTGATCGCCAGCTAGCCAGGAAGGACGAACCGTGGACCTGAAGTTCTCCGACGCCGAGCCGTCAGCGGAGGAACGCGATGCCGTCGACCGGCGGCTTGGCGGCCCGGGCGAGGGCGGCTGGCATGGCGGCCAGCGCGACGAGCTGGACCTTCGTCGCGCGCATGGCGGCCGCGCGGCGCGAAGCCGGCGGCACCTCGTCATGGAGGTGCTGCATGCGGTGAACGACCGCACCGGCTGGATCAGTCACGGCGCGCTGAACTATATCGGCAGGCGGCTCAGCATGTCGGCGGCCGATGTCTACAGCGTCGCGACCTTCTATGCGCTGTTCTCGACCAGCCCCCGGCCGCAGCGCATCGTCCACGTCTGCACCGACGTCGCCTGCATGGCGCGCGGATCGAAGGAGGTCTGCGCCAGCCTCGAAGAGCGGCTGGGTCCGGCCGGTGCCGCGAACGGCTGGAAGCACAGCCCCTGCCTTGGCGTCTGCGAGCGTGCGCCGGCCGCTCTGGCGGTAGAGGCCGGCGATCCGCCCCATGAACACCTGATCGGACCCGCCGGCGCCGACGAGATCGCCCTGGCGCTGAGCGCCGGACCCGCGGCCCTAGCGGCCGAGGCACCCCCGGCCATGGCCGTGCCGCAGGCCGGTGAGGCAGGGTTGATGCTGCTGCGGCGCGTCGGTCAGGTCGATCCGGAAAGCCTGGACGACTATCTTGCGGCCGATGGTTACGCCGGTCTGCGGCGGGCGGTCGAGATGGGGCCTGCGCAGGTCATCGCCGAAGTCAAGGAATCCCGGCTGATGGGCCGCGGCGGCGCGGCCTTCCCGGCGGGCATCAAATGGGAAAGCACGGCCAATCAGCCGGCGACGCCCCGCTATCTCGTCTGCAACGCCGACGAGAGCGAGCCCGGCACCTTCAAGGACCGGGCGATCCTCGAAGGCGATCCGTTCTTGCTGATCGAGTCGATGACCATCGCCGGCTTCGCCATCGGCGCCGCGCGGGGCTATATCTACCTGCGCGGCGAATATCCCCGCGCCTATCGGCTTCTGTCCAACGCCATCGAACGCGCCCGCGAACGCGGCTTTCTCGGCGTCGATATCCTGGGCACGGGCTGGAGCTACGATCTGGAGATCCGGCGCGGTGCCGGCGCCTATATCTGCGGCGAGGAGACCGCGATCTTCAACTCGATCGAGGGCTATCGCGGCGAGCCGCGCAGCAAGCCGCCCTTCCCGTTCGAGGCCGGGCTCTTCGGCAAGCCGACCGTCGTCAACAACGTCGAGACCCTGTGCAATGTGCCTTTGATCATGCGGATCGGCGCCAAGGCATACACCGGGATCGGGACCGAGGGCTCGACCGGGCCCAAGCTGTTCTGCGTTTCGGGCAATCTCGTGCGCCCCGGCGTCTATGAGGTGCCGTTCGGCGCCACCCTGGGCCAGATCCTCGACCTGGCCGGCGGCGTCACGCCGGGCCGAAAGCTGCAGGCGGTGCTGCTGGGCGGCGCGGCGGGCGGGTTCGTGCGCCCCGACGAACTCGACATCCCGCTGACCTTCGAAGGCGCCCGCGCCAACGGCACCACCCTCGGCTCGGGCGTGGTGCTGGCCCTTGACGACAGCGTCGATCTGCCCGGCATCCTGCTGCGCATCGCGCGCTTCTTCCGGGACGAATCCTGCGGCCAATGCGTCCCCTGCCGGGTGGGCACGGTGCGCCAGGAAGAGGCGTTGCTGCGCATCATCCGCAACCGCCAGGATGCCGCGGCCAAGGGACAGGATGTCGACCTGCTGCGCGATATCGGCTTGGTGATGAAGGATTCCTCGATCTGCGGTCTTGGCCAGGCCGCCTGGAACGCCGTCGAGTCGGCCATCGACCGCCTTGGCATACTGGAGGAAAGCAGATGAACCGGCATTTCAGCGGTGCCGCCGAGGCGCCCGTCCAGCAGATCACGATCACCGTCGACGGCCAGGAGGTCAGCGTCCCCGAGGGAAGCACCATCCTGACGGCCTGCGACGCGGCGGGGAAGATCACGCCGACGCTCTGCTATGGCGACACGCTTACGCCCAAGAATGCCTGCCGGGTCTGCATGGTCGAGCTTGAAGGCTCGCGCGTCCTCGTGCCCTCCTGCTCGCGCAAGGTCCAGCCCGGCATGGTGGTCAAGACCGACAGCGAACGGGTGCGGCACAGCCGCCGCCTGGTGCTGGAACTGCTCGGCTCCTCGGTCGACCTGTCCACCACGCCGCGCATCCCCGAATGGATGGATCGATACGGCGCCGATCCGGATCGTTACGGCCCGAGGGCCGGCAAGAGCCATGAGCGCGATATCCATGAACCGGGCGAGCATCACGTCGGGGACGGCAGCACCGCCGCCACGATGGCCCAGCCGGACAAGGTCGACAACGACCTCTACGTGCGCGAGTACGACAAGTGCATCCTGTGCTACAAATGCGTGGATGCCTGCGGGACGCAATGGCAGAACACCTTCGCGATCCAGATCGCGGGGCGCGGGTTCGATTCGCAGATCTCGACCGAATATGCCGTCGAACTGCCGGATTCCGCCTGCGTCTTCTGCGGCAACTGCGTCGAGGTCTGCCCGACCGGAGCTCTGTCGTTCAAGTCCGAATACGACATGCGCGCCGAGGGCACCTGGGACGAGGCGAAGCAGACCGAGACCACCACGATCTGCACCTATTGCGGCGTCGGCTGCAACCTGAACCTGCACGTTCAGGACAACAAGATCGTCAAGGTGACGGCGCCCCACGACCACGACATCGGCCACGGCAATCTGTGCATCAAGGGCAGGTTCGGCTTTGCGCATGTCCAGAGCCGCAAGAAGCACGGCGACCGCTGAGTTCCGCACTACGCCTGTCCCATCCGGGCAAATGCAGATAGCGACGCCCGGCGAAGGCAAAGGCATTCGCCGGTCAGACCTGCGCCGGATGCGATCCGACCCGGGACATATGTAACCGACGCGAGTGAAAGCTCCCTCGCCCGCGTGTCCCGTGCGGGCCATAGGCCTGCTTTACCCGGTCGGCATGTTCGACCGTTTCTGGGCCAGCGGCGTCGAGCGGCTGACCGGCGCTGCACCCGGCCTTCTGCTGCCGGGGTCCGGTGCCGCGCTGGTGCTGGCCTATTCCGCGCGGTTCATGGCAATTTCCACCGGCGGGATCGAGGCCCGGTTCGCCTGCATCCCGCCCTCGCTGGACCATGCGGCGCGGATGCTGGGCCGAACGCCCACGGGCGCGTTCCTGGGCATCCATCTGCCGCTTTCCAAAACCGCGATCGCCTCGGCCGGCCTGCTTGTCTTTGTGGACTGCATGAAGGAACTGCCGGCAACATTGCTGCTGCGGCCTCTGAATTTCGAGACCCTGGCGGCCCATCTTTATGGCGAGGCCGCCCAAGGCACCTACGAGGAAGCCGCGATTGCCGCCCTGCTGATCGTCCTGATCGGCATGCCTCCGGATATTGTCCCGAATGGGCCGGGGACGCGCCTGACCCGGGCCCGTCCTGCCGTCAAGCCTCGCGATCCGGGGGCGGCGGCAACGTGACGCGTGCGACAAAGCCATCCGTGCGGCTTGGCGCCGGCGAGACGATCTCCAGCCGGCCTCCGGCCGCCGAAACGATCTGCTGACAGATATGCAGGCCCAGGCCGAACCCGTCGCCACCATGGCGCGCGAAGCGTTGCGTGAGCCCGGCCAGATCGGCCGAGGCGACCGCCCTGCCCGGGTTTGCGATCTCAAGCACGGCGCCTTGCCGCAGGCGGAGCTGCACGGGGCTGCCGGGCGGAGCGTGCTGCAAGGCATTGTCGATCAGGTTCGACAACACGATGGCAAAGGCATCCGGGTCCATTCGCGCCATGACCGGTGCCGAGGGCAGATCGACGTCCAGTCGGGCAGCGTCCGGCAAGGCGCGCTCTGCGATCACCAGCCGGGTCAGCGCCGCCAGGTCATGGGCCACGGCGGAATCGCCGATTCCGGCATCCGCGCGGGCCAGTTGCAGCAGGCGCGCCACAAGCCGTCGCATGCGCTGCAAGGCGCGCTCCAGCGCGTCGAGACGCGCGATCTGCGCGGGCGCGGTCGCGCTTTCGCGCAGTTGCTGGGTCTGGGCCAGGGCGATGGCGACCGGGGTGCGCAGCTCATGGGCGGCATTGGTGGCAAAGGCCCGCTCGGCCTGCAGCGCCTGCGAGAGGCGGGCCATGAAGCCGTTGACCACGCCGGCGATCTGCATCAGGTCCTGGGGCCAATCGCCGGCGTCGATCATGTCGAGGCGGCTGCTGTCGCGGGCTGAAATCTCGGCCCCGAGTTCGCGCAGCGGCGCCAGCGACCGCCGTGACACCCAGCCGACGATCAGCCAGGTCAGCGGCAGAAGCGCCGCCATCGGCAGCAGGAAGCCGGTCATGCCTTCGCGAAACGCCTCGCGCCGCTCGGCCAGCGGCGCGGCGATCTGCAAGGCATGGCCGGAAGCATTGAAGGGCGTGGCATAGAGCCGATAGCCCGCCGCCTCGACGACCCGGCGGGGGGCAAGGCCCGCCGGATCCGGCAAGACCGCGCGCCCGGCCTGGGCCGATTGCCGCAGCACGCGTCCGTCGCGTGCGACCAGGCGATAAAGCAGCGCCTCATCCATGGGCACATCGGGCTGCGGCACCTCGACCACCACGGCCTGGGCCTGCATGCGCGAGACCAGCGGCAGCAGCACATGGGCGGTTTCCACAAGTTGCTGGTCGAAAAGCTCGTCCTGCTCCGACCAGAGCACCGCTGCCATCAGCAGCACCGCCCCCGCCCAGACCGCCGCCAGGCCCAGCGTGGTGAACAGGGCGACGCGCCGCGAAAGGCTGGCGCGTCCCATCAGATCCGACCCATGCGATAGCCGAAGCCGCGCTCGGTCACGATGGCGTCCCGCCCCAGCTTGGCGCGCAGCCGGCTGACATGCGCCTCGATGGCGTTGCTTTCCACCTCGTCGCCGAATCCATAAAGCGCGTCCTCCATCTGCGCGCGGCTGGTGGTCACGTCGGGGCGGCGGCTCAGCCGCTCGATCAGGGCCCATTCGCGCAGCGTCAGATGCACCGGGCCGCCGTCCAGCAGCACCTGCCGCCGCTCGGGCAGGATCAGCAAGCGGCCGAAGCGCCGCTCGATCTCGGCGGTTCCGGCAGCGCGGCGGTGGATCGCCAGGATGCGGGCGTGCATCTCGTCCAGATCATAGGGCTTGACCAGATAGTCGTCCGCGCCGGCCTCCAGCCCGGCGATCCGTTCGGTGATCCGGTCGCGGGCGGTGACGATCAGCACCGGCACCCGCGCGCCTCGGCCACGCAGGCCGCGCAACAGCGACAGGCCGTCGCCGTCGGGCAGCCCCAGGTCCAGCAGCAGCAGATCATAATCCGTCGCCGCCAGCGCCGCCGCCGCATCCTCGGCGCCCTCTGCCAGATCGACGGCATGGCCCGCGGCGCGCAGATACGCGCCGACGGCCTCGGCCAGATCCGGCTCGTCCTCGACGACAAGCAGCCTCATCGGCGTCCCCATTCTCTTCGTAAGCGAACCGTAATGTACGCACCCCAGAAGCGTCCCGAAAGCTGCTGCGCCAATGGATCGGCCGGGCGGCACAAGGATGACGCATGATGACGGCAAACACCATCTGGCTTGGGATCGGTTTCCTTGGCCAGCTCCTTTTCACCTCGCGCTTTCTGGTGCAATGGATCGCCAGCGAGCGCGCGCGCCGCAGCATCGTGCCGTTGGCGTTCTGGTGGTTCAGCCTGGCCGGCGGCGCGACCCTGCTGGCCTATGCGATCTGGCGGCGCGATCCCGTTTTCGCCATCGGGCAGGCCAGCGGCCTGGTGATCTATATCCGCAACCTGATGCTGATCGGCCGTGCTCCGCGCCTTGAGAAACCGGCATGATCCGGCGGCACCCCGTAGCCCTGGCCGTCGGCTGCCTGCTGCTGACGGCCACGTTGGGACTGCTGTTGCGACCGCTGGCACCCATCGACGAGACCCGATATCTCGCCGTCGCCTGGGAGATGCACACGACCGGCAACTGGCTGGTGCCCAGCAAGAACTTCGCGTTCTACAGCGACAAGCCGCCGCTGTTGTTCTGGGCGATCAACCTCGTCTGGCTGGTGACCGGCGTCAGCACCCTCGCCGCTCGGCTGGTCGGGCCGGCCTGCGCCTGTCTGGCAATCTGGCTGACGGCGCGACTGGCGCGGCGGCTCTGGCCCGAGGATCCGGAAGCGGGCGGCCGTGCCGCCCTGGCACTCGCGGGACTCGCGGTCTTCGCGCTTTCGGGCAGCCTGACGATGTTCGACGCGCCGCTGGCGGTCTGCGTCCTTCTGGGCCTGATCGCGCTGGATGCGGCGCGGCCCGAGGACCGGACGTCCTGGACCCGCTTCGGTGCCGCCATCGCGCTTGGCGTGCTGACCAAGGGACCGGTGATCCTGTTCCATCTGCTGCCCGCCGCGCTGCTTTTTCCCTTGTGGAGCCGGAACGAGATCCGCTGGCGCCAGCTTCCGGGGTGCCTCGGTTTCGCGGTCATGGTGGCGCTGGGGCTGGTCGCGCTGTGGCTGGTCCCGGCGGCCATCGCCGGCGGTCCGGCCTGGCGCGAGGCCGTCCTGTGGCATCAAAGCGCCGGGCGGCTGGCCGAATCCTTCGCCCATGCCCGGCCCTGGTGGTGGTATCTGGCCCTGCTGCCGGTCTTGGGCTTTCCGCTGCTCTGGAGCCCGGCGCTATGGCACGAAGGCCGGCAGTTCTCGTGGCGGCAGGATCGCGGGCTGAGGCTCTGCCTGATCTGGACAGGCGCGGCGCTGGCGCTGTTCAGCCTGACCAGCGGCAAGCAATTGCATTACCTGGTGCCGGAACTGCCCGCCCTGGCGCTGGTGGCGGCCCGGCTGGGGCGGAATGTGCCCGGCTTCGGCCTGCAACCGGCGATCATCGCAATCGGCCTGGCCGCGCTGGCAGCGGTGGGGGCCGGGTTCGCCCCGTTGCCGCTGCGGCTGCGCATGCTGTTCGATCCCGCCAGCGCCTTTTTGGCTTGGGCCTTGCTGGCCGTGGCGCTGTGTTGGGCGGCGACACGCTGGCGGGGCGCAGCCGGGGCAATGATCCTGTCGCTGGGATTGCTGCTGGCCACGAACCTGTTGATCGGCACGACCCGGACGGCGCAGGTCTATGACGCCGCGGCCATTGCCGCGCGGATGGCCACGCATCGGGCCGACGGGCTGGCCTTCGCGGGCGCCCCTTACCATGCCGAATTCAACTTTGCCGCCCGGCTGACGAAGCCGGTCGCCGAACTGCCCGACCCGGCCGCGCTGCGGTCCTGGGCCGCCCTGCATCCGCAAGGGCTGATCGTCGGCCGGATCGACCAATCCACCCCGCCCTGGCAGCCGCACGAGACGATCCTGTTCCGCAATCAGGATTACGGGATCTGGTCCGTGGCGGACGCTCCCCTGACAGAAAGGAACCCCGGATGAACGACAAGCCGCTCTCCGTCTCGGTGGTCATACCCGTCCGCGACGAGGCCGCCGCCATCGAGCCGCTGATCCGCGAGATCGCCGCCGCGATGATCGACCGCCACTACGAGACCATCGTGGTCGATGATGGGTCGGACGACGGCACCGACCGCATCTTGCAGGCGCTGGCAGCGCGAATGCCGGGCCTGCGCCTGCACCGCCATCACCGTTCGCGCGGACAATCCGCGGCGATACGCAGCGGCGTGCGGCTGGCGCGGGCACCGCTGATCGTGACGCTGGACGGCGACGGGCAAAACCCTCCCGACCAGATTCCGCTGCTCTTGGCACCCTTCGCGAGCGACGCGCCCGGCCTTGGCCTGGTGCAGGGCCAACGGGCGGTGCGGCGGGACAGCCTGGCGAAACGGCTGGCCTCGCGCTGCGCGAACGGCCTGCGGGACGCGCTGCTGCACGACGGGGTAAGAGATTCCGGCTGCGGGCTCAAGGCGTTCCGGCGCGATGCCTACCTGGACCTGCCCTTCTTCGATCACATCCATCGTTTCATGCCGGCCATGATGCTGCGCGAGGGCTGGCGGGTCGAGACCGTCGACGTCACCCATCGTCCGCGCCAGAGCGGCCGCTCGAAATACTCGAACCTCGCGCGAGGGCTGGTGGGCATTCCCGACCTGATGGGGGCGGCATGGCTGATCCGCCGCTCGGGTCGCCGGGGACTGGCCGCGCCGGAACCGCAGCACCGCCTTTCTGCCGTCGCCTGCCGCGAAGATGAGGCACAGCCATGAGGATCGCGGTCGCTGGGCTTGGCTATGTGGGACTGGCGAACGCCGTGCTGCTGGCGCAGAACCACGATGTAACCGGCGTCGACGTGTCGCCTGAACGGGTGGCACAGGTGAACGCCGGGAAAAGCCCGGTCGCCGACGGCGAGTTGACGGCCTGGCTGGGACGCCAGGACTTGCGGTTGCGGGCGACGCTGGACGCGGACGCGGCCTATCGCGGCGCGGACCTCGTTATCGTCGCCACGCCCACGGATTACGACCCTCTGGCCCATTCCTTCGACACCTCCAGTGTCCGTTCGGTGATTGCGCAGGTGGCCGCTGTGAACCCGCGGGCCACCATCGTGGTCCGGTCCACCGTGCCCGTCGGGTTCACCTTGGCACAGGCATCGCGACCGGACGGACGGCAAGTCGTCTTCGCCCCCGAGTTTCTGCGCGAGGGCAAGGCCTTGCACGACAGCCTGCATCCGAGCCGCATGGTTGTCGGCGAGCGTTCGGACCGCGGGCGCCGCATCGCCACCCTGCTGCTCGAAGGCACCCGGTCCGACGATGTCGAGGTGCTGCTGACCGGCCCAAGCGAAGCCGAAGCGATCAAGCTCTTTTCCAACACCTATCTTGCCATGCGCGTCGCCTTCTTCAACGAGTTGGACAGCTATGCCCTGGTCCGCGGCCTCGACAGCCGCCAGATCATCCGCGGCGCCTGTCTCGACCCCCGGATCGGCAAGCATTACAACAACCCGTCCTTCGGCTATGGCGGCTATTGCCTGCCCAAAGACAGCAAGCAGTTGCTGGCCAATTACGGACAGGTGCCGCAAAGCCTGATCGCCGCCATCGTGGACGCGAACCGCACACGCAAGGATTTCCTGGCCGAACACATCGTCGCCGCCGCGCCCGGCACCGTAGGCATCTACCGGCTGACGACCAAGGCGGGTTCGGACAATTTCCGCCAAAGCGCCGTGCAGGGGATCATGAAGCGCATCAAGGCCAAGGGCATCGAGATCATCGTCCACGAACCCGAGCTGCACGAGGATCGCTTTTTCGGCTCCAAGGTGCAGCCCGACCTGCAAAGCTTCAAGGCGGAATGCGATCTGATCCTGGCGAACCGCTGGAGTCCCGAGCTGGACGACGTGCAGGACAAGGTCTTTACCCGCGACCTGTTCGGAGCCGACTGATGCGCCGCGCCCTCGTCACCGGCTGCTCCGGATTCATCGGCTTTCACCTTTGCCGCCGCCTGCTGGCGGACGGAATCGAGGTCGCCGGCATAGACAATCTGTCGGACTATTACGATCCAGATCTGAAGCTGCGGCGCCAGGCGATGCTGCAGGCCGATCCGGGCTTCTCGGTGGTCAACGCCAGTATCGAGACCCCTGGCCTGCTGGAGCGCATGTTCCGCGACCACCAGCCCGAGATCGTCGTTCACCTGGCCGCCCAGGCCGGGGTGCGCCATTCGATCGACCAGCCGAGAGCCTATCTCTCCGGCAATATCGCCGGGACCTTTGAGCTGCTCGAAGCCGCGCGGGCGGTGCCGCCCCGGCACATGCTGCTGGCCTCGACGTCGTCGGTCTATGGTCCGAACGACCGCATGCCATGGCGTGAGACCGACCGGACCGACCATCCGATGTCTTTCTACGCGGCGACCAAGAAGGCCACCGAGGCGATGGCCCACGCCTATGCCCATCTTTACCGGCTGCCGGTGACCATGTTCCGCTTCTTCACCGTCTACGGCCCGTGGGGCCGGCCCGACATGGCGCTGTTCAAGTTCACCCGAGCGATCCTCAGCGGCGAACCGATCGACGTCTACAATCGCGGCGACATGCAGCGCGATTTCACCCATGTCGACGACCTGGTCGCGGCGATCCGCGGCCTGATCGACACGCCGCCGCCAGAGGGCGACGAAGATGTTTCCCCGGTGGCGCCGTGGAGGGTCGTCAATATCGGCAATTCCCACCCGGTGATGCTGGGCGAGCTGATCGCTGCGGTCGAACGGGCCACCGGCCGGCCCGCGATCCGCAGGCTTCTGCCCATGCAGCCGGGAGACGTGCCCGCGACATGGGCCGACAACTCGACGCTGCGCCGGCTGACCGGCCTGTCGCCCAACACGGAAATCCGTAAGGGCGTCCAGGATTTCGTTGACTGGTATTTGCGGTATTACGATCCGAATGCTGCTCGAACGGCGTGCGCGACCGCGGCGCTCCCGTGATGGACTTGTCTCATAAGGGGATCAAACACCTAGGGTCAGGACCCATTGATCTCGCGCCTGCAGCATGATTCAGGCACCGCAAGGAGACCGATGAATGAGCGACGTCTTCTGGCTGACTGAAGCGCAGATGACGCGGCTTGAGCCCTTTTTTCCCTAGGTTCTTTGGACATTTACCTGATCCATAGGACGATTGCTGCGATGGTGACGACAGCAAGGTAATTTCTGGCGGTTTTCTCGTATCGTGTGGCGACCCTTCGGAATTGCTTGAGCCTTGAGAAGCAACATTCGATCAACTGCCGTTGTGCGTAGAGATGCCGGTCGAGCGGATACTTGCGGGCGCGCGACGGGTTGTTTGGAATAACGGCGACAGCCCCTTTCTGTGCAACCGTCTCGCGCAGGCGGTCGCTGTCATAGGCGGTGTCGGCCATGATAACCTCGGCGGGCAGGTCTGCGATCAGGGCTTCGGCCTGCGGCGCATCTCCTCGCTGCCCGGCGGTCAGGGTGAAGCGGATCGGGCAGCCAAGGCCCCGGACGGCCATGTGGAGCTTGGTGCTCAGGCCGCCACGGGATCGGCCAAGGGCCTGATCTTCAGCCCCTTTTTTGCACCGGAGGCGTGTTGATGGGCGCGGATGATGGTGCTGTCCACGATCAGGTATTCAAAGTCTGCGTCATCCGACATCGCCGCGAATATCCGCCACCAGATCCCTTGCAGCTCCACCGGCTGAAACGGCGGAACATGCTGTTCCACGACCCGAACACGTCGGGCAGGTCGCGCCACGGCGAACCCGTCCTCACGATCCACAGAACCGCCTCGACGAACATGCGATTGTCGCGCCCGCTGATGCCGCGCGTCCGCTCATCCCCGATGATATGCGCCGAAAGCCGGTCCCATTGCCCGTCCGACAGCACAAGCCGATCCAACACTCCCATCGCAAACCTCCATGCAACGGGAAACTTGAATCACCCCTTCAGACAAAAAGAAATCCCAAGAGTCCAAAGAACCTACGGTCAGGACCCATAAATTCAGTTGAGCGCAGTCTAACGTCATGATTCTACCCTCCCGACATGAAGAGGGATGATGGACGAACTTTTCTGGCTGACCGATGCGCAGATGGAGCGGTTACGGCCGTTCTTTCCGAAATCACGAGGCAGGCCGCGCGTTGACGACCGGCGCGTGCCGAGCGGCATAATCTTCATTCAACGCAATGGGTTGATGTGGAAGCACACGCCTGCCGCCTATGGTCCCGCGAAGACGCTCTACAACCGTTGGAAGCGCTGGAGCCGGATGGGGGTGTTTGCCACCATCATGACCGAACTGGCCGGGCAGGCGCAGGAAACCGACACGGTGATGATCGACGCGACACATCTGAAAACGCACCGGACGGCATCGAGCCTGGGGCTCCAAAAGGGGGACGCGGACGGCTGATCGGGCGCACGAAAGGCGGACTGAACTCGAAGCTGCATGTCCTGGCCGATGCGAAGGGCCGTCCGATCCGGATGTTCCTGTCGGCGGGGCAGACCTCGGATTACATCGGGGCGGGGGCGCTCCTGTCCTCCATCCCTCCAGCCGGGGCATTGCTTGCCGACCGGGGCGACGATGCCGACTGGTTTCGCAATGCGCTGATCGACATGGGGATTTCACCCTGTATCCCATCCCGGAAAGCCCGGAAGGTGCCGATCCCACACGACGCCGACCTCTACCGTCAACGCCACAGGATCGAGAACATGTTCGCCAGACTGAAGGACTGGCGTCGGATTGCAACCCGCTATGATCGCTGCCCGATCCTGTTTCTCTCAGCCTGCGCCTTGGCAGCCACCGTCATCTATTGGTTGTGAGTCCTGACTGTAGGGTAGAGGCAAACCAAGCGTTGATAACCGGCGCGTTCCGAACGGGATGATCTTCATCAATCGCAATGGCTTGCGGTGGCGCGATGCCCGAGGGAATACGGCCCGCCGAAGACAATCTGCAACCGCTAGAAGCGATGGAGGTGAGCGGCAGCACGCCATCGGTTCGAGTATTGCCGTGAACGGGGCATCTTCGCTCGGATGATGGACGGTCCGGCGTCCGAGGCGGCCGTTCCGGAGACGGTGATGATCGATACAACCTATCTGAAGGCGCACCGCACGGCGACCAGCCTGCGGTCGAAAAAGGGGGATCCGGCGATCAAAGGGGCCGTCTGATCGGTCGCAGTCCCAGGGCCAGAAAGCAGTCCGGGGAACTGCTTTCCCGAGGACGGGCGGCATGAACACCAGGTTGCATGCCGTGACCGATGCCGAAGGCCGCCCGATCCGCGTTCTCGGGGGACATGATCCCCCGGGTCATGGCCTTATCCCGCGAACTCATGACCGCAGACCAAGTTGGCGACGACACCGGCGCAGCCGCGTTGCCGGGCAGCCTGCCGAAGGCGGACTGACTGCTGGCCGAGCGGGGCCATGATGCCGACCGGTTCAGGGATGCGTTGAAAGACAAGGGGATACGGCCCTGCATCCCCGGCCGCAAGTCGCGCGGCAAGCACGACAAGCGACGCTGCAAACGCCGAAACCGCATCGAGATCATCTTCCGGCAGGCTCAAGGACTGGCGGCGTGCCGCCACACGCGGCGACAGATGCCCGAAGGTCTTCCTGTCTGCCGTCGCTCTCGCCGCTACCGTCATGGTCTGGCTGTGACACGTGAACGAGATGCCGTAACGGGGCCTGCGTCGCGACCCGCCCGTTACCGTTGCAAGATTGAGGGCAAGCTGGCGCCATTCCCGTATCGGATCCACATGGAGGACTGCGGGATGAAGCTGTTTGTCGGGCTGGATGTGTCGCTGGAGAAGACCGCGATCTGCGTGATCAGCGAGCATGGGAAGATCGTGAAGGAGGCGCAGGTGGCCAGCGAGCCCAAGGCGCTGTCGTGCTGGATCTGCGACCAGGACGGCGCAATTGCCGCCGTCGGGCTTGAGGCTGGCCCCTTGTCGCAGTGGCTGCATCGCGGGTTGTCAGATGCGGGACGACCTGTCGTTCTCATGGAAACCAGACAGGTAAAAGGCGCCCTGAAGGCCATGCCGATCAAGACGGACCGGCGGGATGCAGAGGGTATTGCACGTCTGCTTCATCTTGGTTGGTTCCGACCCGTTCATTGCAAATCGGTGTCTGCACAGGAGGTTAGAGCGGTGCTCAGCCCTCGTAAGGCTGTGCAACAAGGGTTTATCACGCTGGAAATGTCACTGCGCGGGCTGCTGCGGAACTTCGGGCTCAAGGTTGGCACCATATCCCGCGGCAGGTTCGAACAGCGTATCCGCGAACTGGCGGCGGGCAACCCGATGCTGGAAGCGGCAACCGAACCCATGCTTCGCGCGCGCTCGGCGCTGCGGCGAGAGCTGGCGGGTCTTGAACGCAATGTCCGTCAACTCTCCCAGGAAGATCCGGTCTGTCGTCGGCTGATGTCGATGCCCGGGATCGGCGCCGTCGTGGCGTTGACCTATCGATCCGCTGTCGATGATCCCGCCCGCTTCACATCCTCGAAGAAGGTCGGACCATGGGTCGGCCTGACGCCGTCTCGCAACCAGTCGGGCGAGCGCGACATCTCGGGCGGGATCACCAAGGCAGGCGACGTCAACCTTCGACGCGCGCTGTGCCAGGCGGCAACCGTCATGATGTATGAGGAGGGTCAGAAAACAGTCCGGGGGACTGTTTTCCCGACGATTGGTGGACGGGCGAGCTGGCTGCGAACCTGGGCGGCAAAACTTGCGCGCCGTCGTGGTGCCAAGCGCGCGATGGTTGGGCTGGCCCACCGCATCGCCGTGATCCTGCACCGGATGTGGAAGGATGACACCTTACCACGAACGTAAAGATTTCCTGTTCTGAGGGCAGAGCCGTGGAGAGGATTATCAACTTGGATACCAAGATCCTCTCCCCTAGACCGCCGCTCGGCGAATCTTTTTGTTAGCAGAACCTGACGGCTGATCGGCCCTCCGAGAGCTTCAAAATGGCTCCGGAGCCCTCCGCTGCATGAGGATCGAGATACGCAGATCTTCATCCGGGAAGCGGCCATCGTGCGGTTGCGGATCCGCGTCCTGCAAAGCTCATTGAAAGTGGCGGCCGGTTCTGGAATGAACAGGATCACCAGCATCCATGCGCGGGACAGGTGGCCATGAATTCATCCGGCATTTTCCATGCCTTCCGCCTGAAGCCGGGTGAGAACCTGACCGCCGGTCTGCGGGCGGCGTTCGAGGCATCGGGAACAGGGGCAATGGCGGTGGTCACCTGCGTCGGCAGCCTGACCGATGTCCGCATCCGCCACGCCAACCGCCCCGAGGCGACGGATTATTCCGGCCATTTCGAGATCACCTCCCTCGTCGGCACCATCGACGCGGCGGGAGAGCACCTGCACCTGACCATCTCGGACGGCGCGGGCCGCTGCTTCGGAGGACACCTGATGCCCGAGGGATCGGCCGTCTACACCACCGCCGAGATCGTCGTGCTTGCCCTGCCCGGGCTTGCCTTCAACCGCCTGCCCTGCCCCCTGTCCGGCTATGACGAGCTTGTCGTGACGCAGGACGAATGACCGGCAGCAATCAAGGAACAACCCGATGAGTTCAATTTTTTCCACCCGCATGCTGGTCCTGATGGCGATCGGCATCGCGGTGAACATGGCCCTTGGCCAGATCGCCCAGGCGGTCAAGCTGCCGATCTTTCTCGATGCGCTGGGAACGATCGTGGTCGCCGTCATGGCCGGGCCGCTCGCGGGACTGGTCACCGGCGTCGTCACCAACCTGATCTGGGGCCTGATCCTGTCGCCGACAGCGGCCGCCTTCGCCCCGGTCGCGGGCGTCATCGGCCTGGCCGCCGGACTGCTGGCGCGGGCGGGCCTGTTTCGCGGGCCGGTCCAGGCGGCGATCTCGGGCGTCGTCATCGCCGTGGTCCTGTCGCTGGTCGCCGTGCCGATCCGGGTCTGGCTGTTCGGCGGCGTCACCGGCAGCGGCGCGGATTTCATCACCGCATGGATGCTGCAGACCGGGCGCGACCTGTTCGGCGCGACCCTCGTCACGGTGGTTACCGCAAACCTGGCAGACAAGGTGGTCACCGCGCTTCTGGCATGGGCGATCCTGCGCGGCCTGCCCTTGCGCATGACCGGGGACTGGCCCTTCCTGCGCTACAGCCGCACCTGACGCTGCGTGGCCGCCCTTCCCGGCCTGTCCAGGTGGCTGCATCCCGTGACCCGGCTGACGCTCTGCCTGCCGGTCCTGGCGCTGCTGCCTGTCGGAGGCCCGGTCGCGCTGGCCTTCGCGACGGGCGCCTGCCTTGCCGTGGCGGCGGCCTCGGGGCTGGGCGGCTTCGTGCTGCGCCGCATGGTGCTGCTGCTTCTGCCGGTCGCTTTGGCGCTTTCCCTGGTGCATGGCGTGCTGATTGCGCGGGGTCCGGCGACCGCTCTTGGCCCCCTCGCGATCTATCCGGCCGGCCTTGCCCATGCGGGCATGACCCTGCTGCGGCTTGCCGCGTTGCTGGCGGCGGGACTGATGATCGTGGGTTCAACCACCCCCGGCGGACTGGCCGACGCGCTCGAGGACAAGGGCCTGCCTTCCGGCATCGCCTATCTGCTGACGGCGCCGCTGAGCCTGGCCCAGGGACTGGCCCTTGAGGGGGCGGCGCTGCGCGACGCGCTGCAATTGCGCGGTCTGCCGCTGAGCGGATCACCATGGCAGCGCCTGCGCGCGCTGTCGCACATCGCCATCGCGCTGATCCGACTGCAGCTGGTCGAGGCCGCCCCGCGCGCGCAGATGCTGGAGGCGCGGGGCTTTCGCAGCCAGCCCCACCGCACGCTGCTTGCGCCCCCGCCCGACACACCCGGTCAATACCCGCTGCGGCTGGCCTCGACCCTGCTGGCCGCCTGTATCCTGATCCTGGGAATGCGCGCATGAGCCTGTCCTTGCGGGGCCTGCGCTTTTCCTGGCCGGGCGGCCCCGCCGTTCTCGACGGCCTGGATCTCGACCTTCCGCCCGGAGGCCGGGTCGCGGTGATCGCCGGCAATGGCGCTGGCAAATCCACGCTGGCCCGTTGTGTCGCCGGCCTTGCGGGCAGCGAGGCCGTGCTGTGGCGGGGGCGGCCGCTGTCTGCCGTGGCCGGGACCGACCGCGTGGCGATCGCCCAACTGGTCGGACAAAGGCCGGACCTGCAACTGTCGGGCCGGGCGGCCACGGTCCGGGCCGAGATCGCCTTCGGGCCGGAAAACCTGGGCTTGCCGCGCGCCCTGATCCGGGATCGGGTCGAGGCGGCGATGCAGGCGATGGGGTTGACGGCCCTTGCCCTGCGCGATCCCAGGCGGCTGTCGGGCGGCGAAACGCAGCGCCTTGCCATCGCCGGGGCGCTGGCGATGCGACCGGCCCTGCTGATCCTGGACGAACCGCTGACCGATCTGGACCATGAGGCGCGCGACGGGCTGACCGAACGGCTGTCCAGGCTGGCGCCCGATATGTCGATACTGGCACTGGACGTCAGCGCGGATGCCTGGCGTCGGCAGGGCTTCCAAGTGATGCAGCTGCGCGACGGCAGGCTGCAACGGTTCCAGGATATACCGCAGCCCTCGCCCCTCGCCGCCCGCCCGGAGCCACGGGGGCAGCTGGTCACGATCCGCGATCTGGACTTCGCCCACGACCCGGCGAGACCGCTGTTCCGGCGGGTGGAGCTGGATCTGCCGCAAGGGGCCGCCATCGCAGTGACCGGACCGAACGGTGCCGGCAAGACGACCCTGATGCGGTTGATCGCCGGATTGGAACGGCCCTCGCGCGGCCGGATCACGGTCGCGGGCGTGGAGGTCGGCCGCGCGAAACCGAAGGACCTGGCGGCGGTTCTGGGAATGGTGTTCCAGAACGCAGACCGGCAGTTCCTTGCCGCCACCTTGCAGGACGAGGCAATGATGGGTCCCCGTCTTCATCGCCTGCCCGATCCGCCCGGGCTGGCGCGGCGGGCGCTGGCCGCGCTGGGGCTGGAGGCGCTGGCCCACGCCCATCCGCTGGACCTGCACAATGGTGCGCGCAGGCTGACTGCCGTAGCCGCCGCTGTCGCCCCGCGCCCGCAACTGCTGATCCTCGATGAAACCCAGCGCGGCCTTGATCTGCGGCATCAGCGCCAGCTGGAACAGGCAATGACCGCGTTCACGCAAGCCGGTGGAACGGTGCTGTTCGTTTGCCACGACGAGGATTTCGTAAAGCGCAACGCCAGCCATCGGCTCGCGGTATCAGGTGGTTTGGTTGGGCTTCACAGCGTCATGGAGAGTGAGTAGCCGCAAGCTTCCTGGATGCCTTCGCGTCCCACAGGCCGTCGCTCGAACTCGGAGGCGACAGCATGCTCTTCCTTCCAATCCGGAGCAAGCCGGCAGGTCACGCCCTGCGGGGCGACCCCCGCTTAGGGGCGCTGATCCCGCACATAGGCCCAGATCCGGCCCTTCTTCACGCCCTTGCTCAGACCCTTGTCGCGAAGCGAACGATCCAGAACCCGGATCGATGTGTCATCCGCATGCAAAAGATCGCTGGCCATCACCACGGCGTCAACCCACGCGGGCTGACATTCATGATCCGACACAGTCGCTCGATGGGAAAGGCCCCAAGTTGCTCTTCGACGAACCTGAACCTCATGGCTTTTGGCTGGCGAAGAACTGGTGGCTTTTTTAGAATGTCCCTCTCCTCCTTGAGGATGCGGTTCTCGCGCCGAAGCTGTTCGTTCTCCCGCGCAAGCTCGCGATCCTCGGGCGAGACCACATCCGTGTCGCGGTGCGCTGTCACCCACTTGTTCAGCGTCGAAAGCCCAACGCCCAAATCATCCGCAACCTGCCGGCGTGTCAGCCCGCTGGTCAGCGCAATTCGCACTGCATCCTTGCGAAATTCATCCGTTCTTCCCGTGCCCATAGTTCGTCTCCCTTGCTGCACATTATGCTATCAAAGGAGCGGCACCAAACCGCGACAGGTCCAGACTGATCCGGCGCACGATGTTCGTCGTGCAGCGGTTGCGCAACGGGCAGTCAGCGCAGGCCGTGGTCCAGTAGCGGCGCATCTGCAAGCCCTGCTGCTCGACCGTGGACCGATAGCTCAACACCTCGCCGGCAGGGCAGCGATAGATGTACTTTCTCGGGATCATAGGCGAAGTCCGCCTTCACATAGCGCCCATGTACCCGGCTCCCGGACGTATCCGGCCGCGGCACCGTCGCCGTGATGTCCTGGTCGTGGCAGGCGAGAATCCCGCCACCACTGAAATAACCCTTGTCGGCCAGGATATGCAGATCGGCGCGCCGGGCAGCATCACGATGGGCGTGGAACTGGGTCCTACGGGATCTGATAGAAGGCATAGAGATGATCGCCGTGGATGCTCTGCCCCTCGGCACTGGGCGCGTTGTTGTCGTAGGTGCCGCGTGTTCTGGCGACCGAGCCGCCCGCGAAGAAGCTGCCCTGCTCGCGGATCGCCAGCGGCTCGGTTTGTTGCGCCAGGGCACTGACGCCCGCCAGAACAGTGCCCGTCGCCGCCAACACCTTGAGGATGCTTGTCGAACGCCTCAATCGCCTGCCTCCTTCGGGATTGGTTCCCATCTCGGCAGGTTAGGCAATGACGCCGCTCGCGATAAGCTGGGGCAATTCGACAAGGGCTATAAGATGACCTAATGAATAAGCCGGCGTTTGTTTCAACACGCACCATCGCGGCCCGTCGGGCAGGACCCGGCTTTTGCCGTCGCCGCCATTCCCTTTTCGGCGAACTTGGCCAGATGATATTCCGAAAAGATGACATCCTTGGCCTATGCCCAACCTACCCCTGACGCTCGCGCGTGTCGGGCAAAAGCACGGTCAGGATGCCGATCACCGGCAGGACCGAGCACAGGTCGAACACGAAGGTGATGCCCTCCCAGTCAGCCAAGCCGCCGAGCATCGCCGCACCGATCCCTCCGATGAAGCCGAAGAACAGCCCCGAGACCATGCCCACCCGCCCGGGCATCAGATCCTGGCCGTAGACCACGATGGCCGGAAAGGTCGAGGCGATGGTCACGCCAATGATCCCGCTCAGAATGATCGTCGTCGTCAGTCCGACATGCGGCAGGATCAGCGTGAAGGGCAAGACGCCGAGGATCGAGGCCCAGATGACCGGCTTGCGGCCGAACCTGTCACCGATGGGACCGCCTGCGATCGTGTCAGCTGATAGACAAAGGTCAGAAACCCCACCTGGACAAAGGAGAGCGCGAAGTTGCCTTGCAGGATGGGATAGACGGCAGGCAGCAGCGCCTGCATCATGTCATTGAGGAAATGGCACAGACTGGCGGCGCCGAGGACGGAAAAGGCAGCCGTCCCGCCGGAGATTGATGCTGCTGTGGTGGTATTGGACACTGGGCCGGCCTTGGTTGGGTTGGAGCGACCCACGCCTTGAGCGAGGGAACCATCATCGCCGAAGGCGAAACAGACTTGTTGCTCCGAAATTCACCAACAATATGCGGATCAGTTGGCTGGAAACGACCAATGCGACATCGGCGTGTAGCGCCAGAGCGATCAATGACATCTCCGTCGTTCCGCCCGGGGCAAGCGTCAGGAAAACCACGCCGAAGCTTTGGCCGACCAACGGGCCGGCCACGGCCGCTGCCGACAGGCAGACGCCGCACAGGATCGGTACCAGCACAAGCCCGTGGCGCAAGGTCTGCCACAGGAGGCTCCATTTGGTATCGACGAAATTCGACCCCAGCGCCGAACCGATGACAACCTGCGCTACCACGATCAGCATATGGGGCGGACTGGCTTCGGTCCAGCCAAGCAGATGGACGCTGGCGCTCAACAGCAGCGGACCGATCATCGGCGCGTTAGGCATCTCCAGCCTGCGCGCCACCCCCCAGCCGACGACCGCCAGAGCGGTCAGCCACAGCCAGTCCGCGCCCGCGATGTCCCCGGCAGTCCGGGTCATCAGCGGCGTTTTCTGGGAATCGACGTGATAGATCAGCCCATAGAGCAACGGCACGAAGATCACCAGCAGCGACACCCGGCATGCATGGATCAGGGCGATGCGACGCTCATCGCCCCCCGCCTGTCCGCCTTGCAGCGCCATTTCCTGAAGTCCTGCGGGCATCGCGGCGAAATAGGCGGTGATCCGGTCGAATCCGGCGACACGGCGAAGATACTGATAGCCCGCAAGGCCGCAAAGCACCGTGGACGCCGTGATCGCGACCAACAGGACTGCCAGGCTCTGGCCCTGGGCAAAGACCGAAGGCTGGAAAGTCGCCCCCAGCGTCACCCCGAGGATTGCGGCAAAGGGCGGGCGCATCGGTCGGGTCCGCGTCACCACCGGCAGTTCCAGCAGGGCGGCGAACATGGTCGCGCACATCGCGCCCAGCATCCAGGCAAGCGGGAGGTGCAGCATATGGAATACCCATCCTCCCGCCAGCGCCAATGCCAGAGTGGCCGGATGTCGCCAGGTCAGCTTCGGCAGAACAGCAATCTCCATCCTTTTACGCCCTCAAGGCCAGACCGAGGCGGGGATCATCACCTCGCCCCGCGCCAGCAGGCGCGCGGTGCGCATGATCCCGGCCGAGTGCAGCACCAGCGGCCTGTCCTGGTGGGCGACGGCATATTCGACCATGATGTCGATGCTGCCCGACGGATGCTCCAGCACCAGCAGCGCCGGGCTCGACGCCGCCTGCGCAAGCCCGTGGGTCACGCTGCCCGGCACCAGCAGGCTGGCTGCCAGACATTGGGCGCCGGTCACTGCCATGCTGGGATGACAGACCTGCGGCATGAAATAGCGCGCGCTGGCCGCGCCGCCGTTTCGCCCCGGGGCCATGATGGCGAATTTCGGCGTCACCGAGGCCGAAACGTCACCCATGCCCATCAGCGCTCCGGCCTTGATGCGGATCGCCTCGCGCCGGGCGACGAAATCGGTATTTGCGTCCAGCTCCTCAAGGCTCTCGGTCCCG
This sequence comes from Paracoccus aminovorans, assembly GCF_900005615.1. NCBI lineage: Bacteria > Pseudomonadati > Pseudomonadota > Alphaproteobacteria > Rhodobacterales > Paracoccaceae > Paracoccus > Paracoccus aminovorans. Next base: position 2,390,717 of record NZ_LN832559.1, read on the forward strand.
GTCAGGCCGAAGGATTCGGCGCGGGCGATGACCACGGGCATCGCCACGTCCAAACAGGTCACCGCGACCTCGTCGATCAGATCGCGGACCTGGCCGGTGGGCGTCAGCATGCCGGTGACGGATCCGACCGTTTCGCGGAAGTTCAGCTGGACCGGTGCGCTGGTGCCCGGCACGCCGTCGATGGCCAGATCGCCATCATAGGTCACGCGCCAATCCGGAGTCTGGATCACCGCATCCACCAACGCCCCGGTATTGACGGCGCGGATACGCACCCGCGTCATCGGCGCCTCGGCCCGAATCAGTCCCATTTCGATGGCGGCGGGGCCGACACCCGACAGGATATTGCCGCAGGTCGGTCGGAAATCCACGCGCTGCTCGGTCACCGAGACCTGGGCGAAGAAATAGTCGATATCGGCCTTGGGGTCCGCCGAGCGCGACAGCATCGCCACCTTGGTGGTGACCGCGACGCCGCCGCCAAGCCCGTCGATATTGTATCGATGGCCCGATCCGACGGCGGCGATGAGCACCTGCGCCAGCCGGTCCCGGTTTTCCGGCAGGTCGGTGCGACCGAAATACAACCCGCGCGAGGTGCCGCCCCGCATCATCAGAAAAGGAATGGCTTTTTGCGACATGACATGACTCCCCCGCGGGGGTCGCGCGCTGCCGCGCCCCCTGAATGACGGATGATTGCGACGAGCCGTCCGCCGACGCGGGCGGCGGCCTCAGCTCAGACCCTGGATGTGGCGGACATAGCCAGGAAAGCCCGCCAGACGCCGGGCATAGGCCTCGAATTGCGGCAGCGCCGGCCGCTCGCCGTCCAGCAGGAACCAACGGTGGACCGCAGGCGCGGCGGTGATGTCGGCCAGCGACAACTCCGACCCGGCGATGAAGTCATGCCGCGCCAGTTGCTGGTCCAGCAGCGCAAAGCCGGTCACGATCGCGGGCAGATCGGCGTCGTCGCCCCGCCCGGCCGCGCGCGCCTTGCGCAGCCGCGTCAACGGCGGCGTCAGCGAGATCGAGGCCCAGTCCATCCAGCGGTCGATGCGGCTTTGACCGGCGGCATCCGAAGGCCAAAGCGCGGTGGCGTCGAACCGCTTGGCCAGATAGCGCAGCACCGCGTTGGATTCCCAGACGGTGACGTCTCCGTCCTGTACCACCGGCACCTTGCCAAACGGGTTCAGCGCCAGGAACTCGGGCGTGTCGGTGGGGCCGAAGCCCCGTCCGGCCGGAACCAGGTCATAATCCTGTCCGATCTGCTCCAGCAGCCAGAATACCTTGGCCGCGTTCGAGGAGTTGGGACGTCCGTAAACCTTCAGCATCGCCTAGACTCCCTTGCCCGAGATCATGGCCAGAACCGCGTCCAGCCGGTCGTTGTCTGCCAGCGACAGGATCGCATCATAGGCCGCGCCCGCCTCTGCCTCGCCCAGTATGGGCGTCGCACAATCCGTGAACTTGTCGCGCAACTCGGCGTCCGACATCGGATTTTTCGGGCCGCGCCCGAAATTGGTCGAGGCGGCGTCCTCGAACACCCGGCCATCCTTCATCACCACGCGGACCCGGCCCAGATAGGCATCGGCCTCTTGATGCCCGGTCGAGGCGACGCGCGTCAGCAGCCCGGCCAAGTCCGGGGTCAGGAAGCTTGCGTCGTCGAAATCGGCCAAACGGATGCGCCCGGTCGTCAGCGCCTTGGCTGTCAGGAACTGAACGCTGAACTTGGCGTCCAGGCCCGAACGCGGCTCGGGCCGGCTGGTATGCGCCAGGCGGCGTTCATGGGTGCTGGTCTCGATGCGCTCGATGGCATCCGCCGCCAGCAACCCTTCGCGCGCGACGATGCGCAGCGCCGCGTCTATGGCGGAATGGGCCGAGCCGCAGCAGGGATGCTGCTTGATGGCGATGCCGGGGTCCAGCACCTCCATCGGGCCGTCCCAGCCGTCCAGGATCGAGTCGGCGTCAAAGGTGCCCGCGCCGTTGAACAGGTTGAAGAAACCGTAATTGTGTTCGAACGCCTCCGGGTTCGCGGTCATGCCGCGCTGGGTGACCAGCGCCGCCATGATCGCGTTATGCGCCGCCTGGCCCACATGCAGCGGCTTGACCGGTGTGCCGAAATTCGACTTCAGCCCCGAGGCCATGGACACAGTGACCGCCAGTGCGGTGGTCATCCGCTCTTCGTCGAAATCGAACATGCGCCCGGCGGCGGCGGCGGCACCGAACACGCCCAAGGTCGCGGTCGGGTGCCAGCCCTTTTCGTAGTGATGCGGCAGCAGCCCGCGGGCCAGCCGCGTCTCGACCTCGACCCCGGTCATCCAGGCCTCGATCACCTTGCCCGCCTTGGCGCCGGTCAGTTCGGCCAGCGCCAGCACCACCGGCACCACCGGTGCCGAAGGGTGGCCCCCCATCGTGGTCGAGCAGTCGTCGAAATCCAGCGCATGGGCGGCCGTGCCGTTGACCAGCGCGGCATGCAAGACCGAGGCTCGGCGGCCACCCCGCCCCCACAGCGTGGCCTGGCCGGGCGCGTTGTCAGTGTCCAGCACCGCCTCCAGCGCGTCCAGATAAGGGGCGTTCGCCCCCGCCAGCGCCACGCCGACCGTATCGGCAAGGGCGCGGCGGCCGATATGAGCGGCCTCGGCCGGCGCGGTCTTCAGCCTGATCGACAGCGCCCGGCGGGACAGTTCGCGTGCAAAACTCATGTCGTAAGCTCCTTGGGACTCAGCGCGTGGCGGCTTCGATGGCGTCGGTCAGGTCGGTCGCACGCGGCAGCGCGTCGAGCCGCATGAGCAGGGCAAAGATGGTGGCGGCACCGTCGTCGGTCAGCGTGCGGCGCGCGCAATCGGCGAACTTCGCTTCGAGCATCTCTTGCGGCAGCGGGGTTTCCGGGCCACGGCCCAGCGGTGCCGCAACCGACTGGCGCAGAAGGGTACCGTCCCGCAGCGTCACGACCACCTCGGCGCCATAGTCGTTGGCGTCGTCGTCATGCGGCTCCATGCGGATCAGGCCCATGACGCGGGTGACTTCCGGGTCGTTCAGCGCGGCGTCCTCGAAGTGCTCCAGCAACACCGCGCCGTTCACCAGCCCGCGCGACACCGAATAGGGCAGCGAGAACTTGGCGTTCAGCGCGCTGGTCGCGGGGTTGCGCACATGCGGCAGCAGGCGGCGCGGATGCATGCGCACCAGCACATCGGCCACGGCGGTGCTGTCTGCGACCGGGCCATCATGCAGTTGAATCGCCGCGTCAATGGCGCCATGGACGCTGTAGACGCAGGGGTATTTCTTGATCGAGATGCCCGGCGCCAACAGGTCCAGCGGCTCGGCCCAGTTCACCAGCATGCGGTCGGCATCGTAATTGCCGGCGCCGTTGAAGACCTCGAGGAAGCCCTGCGGATGCTCCAGTGCGACGGGCGATCCGTTGACGCCCCTCGCCGCCATCAGCGCCGCGAACAGCCCGTTCCTCGCCGCGATCCCGGCGTGCAGCGGCTTGGTCGAGGTGCCGAAATTCGCCTTGATCCCCGAGGCGAGCGAGGCCGAGATCGAGATGGCGCTGGCGATCTGCGCCTCGTCCGACTTCAGCAGGACCGAGGCCGCGACCGCCGCGCCGAAGATCCCCAGCGTCGCCGTCGGATGCCAGCCCTTTTCGTAATGCTGGAAGTTGACGCCGCGCGCGAAACGCGTCGCGGCCTCGACCCCGATGATATAGGCGTCGGTCAGATCCTTGCCGGATGCGCCCGTCGCCTCGGCCAGGGCCAGTAGGCCGGGGATGATGATGACCGTCGGATGGCCCGACAGCGATTTCGAGGTGTCGTCGTAATCCAGCGCATGGCCGGCCGTGCCATTCACGAAGGCCGCGTCCAGCATGCCCAGCCGTTCCTTGCGGCCCAGAAGCAGGCAGGGGCCGGGGCCGTAGATCCCGGGCATCAGCGAGGCCTCGGCCGTCTCGGTCGGCGCGCCGAGCAGCGTGCAGCCGATCATGTCGGCGATGGCGTTGCGCGCCCATTTGACCGCCTCGGGGTCAAAGCGGGCCGGGTCCAGCGCGACGACGCGCTTCGCAAGTTCGCGTGACAGGGACATCAGATCACCTTTCCTTGGCCGCGTCACTCGCGGCATCATTCTGCGTAAAGGGGCGCGGCAGGCTGCATCAGCCGGCTCAGCCGCCGGATCGAGGCTTGCCGCGGCAGGTCCATCAGCGCAGCGAACAGCGAGGCGCCGGCATCGGGCGACAGGGTGCGGGCGACGCAATCGTCGAACTTGGCGCGGAACTGCGCGGGCGTCATCGGATTGGCCGGGCCGCGCCCCATGACGACGCTGGCCCGCGCCGACAGCACCCGTCCGTCCGCCAGCCCCACACCGACGCGGCCCAGCGACAGGTCGGCCTCGTCATGCGCGACCAGCCGGACCCTGGCCGCCAGCGCGCGGGTGGCGGGGTCGAAGACGCGCCCGGCCTCGAAATCGGCAAAGCCGACGCCCCCGGCCATCAGCGCCCGCGCGGTCAGGTATTGGGTCGAGAATTTCGCATCCAGCCCGTCCCTGGGGTCGGGGCGGTCGATGTTCTTCAGGCGCTTGCGATGCAGCACCACCTCGATGGTTTCGATCTGCGCGGGCGCGACCTGCGACTGCAATTGGGCCGCCGCGTCGATGGCGCAATGGATGAAAGCGCAGCAAGGGTATTGCTTGATGGCGATGCCCGGCGAGAGCAGCGCGAAATCCTGCCCCCAGCCATCCAGCGCCGCATCGACATCCTGAGGCACCGCGCCGTTGAAGGCGGCCATGAAGCCGAATTTATGCTCCAGCACCGCGGGATTGGCGGTAAAGCCGGCATGGGCCAGCAGCGCCGCCTGCAAGCCGTTGCGGTTGGCCTGGCCCGCGTGCAGCGGCTTGGTCATGGTGCCGGAATTGGCGCGCAGCCCCGCCGCGCAGGATGCGGCGATGCCCATCGCGACCGCCATGCGCTGCGGCGAAAGCCCCAGCAGGCGGCCGCAGGCCACGGCCGCGCCGATGACGCCGAAGGTCACGGTCGGATGCCATCCCCGCTCGGCATGGGCGGGGTTCGCGATGCGGGCGATGCGGATTTCGGCCTCGACCCCCGCGACATAGGCGGTCAGCAGGTCGGCGCCGGTGCTGTCCAGCCGGTCCGCCAGCGCCAGCAGCGCGGGCACGATGGAAACCGAAGGATGGCCGTCCATTTCCAGGTTGCAGTCGTCGAAATCCAGCGCATGGGCCGAGATGCCATTGATTTGCGCGGCGTCCAGCTCGTGCAGCCGGCCCGGACGCCCCAGCAGCGCCGAGGCGCCGGGACCGGCGGTCAGGACCGAACCCGCCAGGCGGACCACCTCTTCGCCGGCACCGGCGATGCCGCAGGCGAGGGTATCGGCAAGGGCGCGGATCGCCCAGTCGCGGGCGGGTTGGCTCAGATCGGCAAAGGTCAGCCCTGCGGCGCGGGCCGCAAGTCGGGGCGTCAGGGAGGTCACGGGATGCTCCTGTGTATCGGGTCCGGTCCGCGGCTCGTGGCGGGCCGGCGCGGCGGGTCAGTGCTTCAGGATCTGGTCGAGGAAGGCGCTGGTGCGCGGCTCGCGCGGGTTGGCGAAGAATTCCTGCGGCGGCCCGCTTTCGACGATGGCGCCGTCCGCCATGAAGACCACGCTGTCGGCCACGGTGCGGGCAAAGCCCATCTCGTGAGTGACGACGATCATGGTCATGCCGCTTTCGGCAAGCTCGATCATGGTGTCCAGGACCTCCTTGATCATTTCGGGATCAAGGGCGCTGGTCGGCTCGTCGAACAGCATGATCTCGGGCTCCATGCACAGCGACCGCGCGATGGCGACGCGCTGCTGCTGGCCGCCCGACAGTTGCAGCGGGTATTTCCGCGCCTGATCCGGGATGCGGACCTTGCGCAGGAAATGCATGGCCAGCTCCTCGGCGTCGGTTTTCTTCATCTGGCGCGTCAGCATCGGGCCCAACGTCAGGTTTTCCAGCACGGTCAGATGCGGGAACAGGTTGAAGTTCTGGAACACCATGCCGATGTTGCGCCGGATCGCGTCGATGTTCTTGACATTGTCCGTCAGTTCCAGCCCCTTGACGACGATCTCGCCTTCCTGGTGCACCTCGAGCCGGTTGATGCAGCGGATCAGCGTCGATTTCCCCGAGCCGGAGGGGCCGCAGACGACGACCCGCTCGCCCTTGCCGACCTCCAGGCTGACGCCTTGCAGCACCTTGAAATTGCCGTACCATTTCGACACGTCTCGCATCGAGATGATGCTGTCGGCACCGACATTCGTCGTGGTTTGTCGTGTCATTTGCTTTCTCCCTGTGCCGTTCAGATCCGCCCCTCGGCGATCCATTTCTCGACCTGGCGCGCATAGCGTGACAGCGCGTAACCGAAGAACAGATAGACGCCCGCGACGAACAGATAGGCCTCGACATAGAACTGGCGCCACAGCGGGTCCTGCATCACGGCGGTGGTTGCGGTCAGGATATCGAAAAGGCCGATGATGATGACGAAGGACGTATTCTTCATCGCGGCGATGATGTGGTTGGTGATGGCGGGCAGGCAGATGCGCAGCGCCTGCGGCAGGATGATGCGGCGCGTGGTCTGCCAATAGCTGAGGCTGAGCGAGGCGGCGGCCTCGTATTGCCCGCGCGGGATCGCTTGCAGGCCGCCCCGGATCACCTCGGCCTGGTAGCAGGCGAAGAAGATCGCGATGCCGATGGTGATGCGCAAGAGCTTGTTCACCTCGACGCCCGCAGGCAGGAACAGCGGGAACACGTTCACGGCCACGAACAGGATAGTGATCAGCGGCACGCCGCGCAGCGCCTCGATGAAGACGACAGAAACGCCCCGCGCCACCGGCAGCGGTGCCCGGCGCCCCAGCGCCAAGAGCACCGCGATGGGCATGCCGATCAGCACGGTCCCGGTGAACAGCAGCATGGTCAGCGGCAGCCCGCCCCATTCCGAGGTCGGCACGTAGCGCAGCCCGAAGACGCCGCCGAACATCAGGATGCCGATGGCCAGCGCCGCGAAGATCCACAGCGGCACCAGGAAGCGCAGGTTCCAGAAGCGCGGCCAAAGCGAGATCACCACGGTCGCCAGGTAGACCGCCATCATGATCACCAGCCGCCAATGCTGGTCGTAGGGATAAAGCCCGAACAGCATCGGCCGGTGCTTCTCGACGATCACGGCCCAGCAGGCACCGCTGGCGGCGCGGCAGACATCGGGATCGGCCGTATACCAGACCGCGTCGAACACGCCCCAGCTCAGGACGAACCACAGCACGCGCAGCAGGATGGCGGCGGTCGCGATGGTCAGCAGGCTTTGGCCGACCGACCCGAACAGGTTCCGTTTCAGCCAGTCGCCGGTCGCCATGCGCGCCGAAGGATCATAGGTCTTGGACGTGGTGGGGGACGGGGAAAGCGCAGCCATGACCTACCGCTCCTTGATCGCCACGAGGCGGTTGTAGACGTTCATCAGGGTCGAGGTGACAAGGCTGATGATCAGGTAGACCAGCATCATCACGGCAATGGCCTCGACCGCCTGCCCGGTCTGGTTCATCACGGTGTTGCCGATGTTCACCAGGTCGGGATAGCCGACGACGACCGCGATAGAGCTGTTCTTGATCAGGCTGACATATTGGCTGGTCAGCGGCGGCACGATCACCCGCAGCGCCTGCGGCAACACGACATGGCGCAGGATGAAGCGCGGCCGCAGCGAGATCGAGCGTGCGGCCTCGACCTGGCCCTTGGGCGTGGCCTGGATGCCGGCGCGGACGATTTCCGCGATGAAGCCCGAGGAATAGAGCGAGATGCCCAGCATCAGCCCGACGAACTCGGGGCTGATCGAGGCGCCGCCGGTGAAGCTAAAGCCCTTGCGTTCGGGGAAGCTGATGACATGGGGCGCACCCAGGGCCAGCCAGACCAGCAGCGGCAGGCCCAGGATCAGGCCGATGCCGGGCCACAGCATGTCGACATATCTACCGGTGTTCTCGCGGTGTCGCCTAGCCATGCGGGCGCCGATCACGGTCAGCGCGATGCCCAGCGCCATGGCGGCCCCCATCCAGACATGCGCGGGATCGGCGGCCGGAACGGCGAAGGCCAGACCGCGGTTGCTGATGAAGCCCAGCCCGAACAGATCGACCGCCTGGCGCGGCGCCGGCAGGTTGCGGATCACCGCGGACCAGAAGATCACCTGCAGGATCACCGGGATGTTGCGCACGATCTCGACATAGGTCAGCGCGATGCGTTGCAGCAGCCAGTTGCTGGACACCCGTGCGATGCCCACCGAAAAGCCGATGACGGTGGCGACGACGATGCCCGCGGCCGAGACGGTCAGCGTGTTCAGCAGCCCGACCAGCAGCGCCCGGCCATAGGTGTCGCGTGGGCTGTAGGCGATCAGCTTCTCGCCGATCTCGAACTGCGATACCTGGCCGAGGAAGCCGAAGCCGGTCGCAATGCTCTGGCGTTGCAGGTTCGCGACCACGTTCTGGTAGAGATAAAGGCCAAGAAGGGCGACGGCAGCGGCCAGCGCGACCTGATAGATCACGGTGCGGAAGGCTTCGCTGTTCAGGATGTCCTTCACACCCCTGGCGGGACGCTTCCCGCCTCTGGTCGGAGTGGCATCAGTCATGTGTTGTCCCCGAAGGTCGTCGTGAGGCTTGCGTCGCCCGCGCCCGAACTTACTGGACGCGGGCGGTTCGACATTGGTTCCTGGCGGGCCTTACTGCATCGGTAAGCCGTAAAGCAGGCCACCCTCGGTCCACAGTTTGTTCTGGTCCCGGTCCAGCGCCACCGGCGTATCGGGGCCAAAGTGGCGCATGTAGATGTCCTTGTAGTTCCCGACCTGCTTGACGATGTTGTAGGCCCAGGCATTGTCCACGCCCAGCTTGGTGCCATTGTCGCCGATCACGCCCAGCAGGGTCTGAATGTCGGGATCCTCGGACGCTTTCATCTCATCGACATTGGCCTGGCTGACGCCCAGCTCCTCGGCATTGAAGGTCGCATAGGTCACCCATTTCACCAGGTCGTACCACTGGTCATCGCCCTGACGGACAGCCATCGCCAGCGGCTCCTTGGAATAGATGCCGGGCAGAAGGGCATGCGCCGAAGGGTCCTGCGTGTCGAAGGCGCGAACGCCCGGCAGGGCCGCCTTGTCCTTGGTCAGCGCGTCGCAGCGACCGGTCACATAAGCATCGACCAACTGCTTGTTGTTCTCGATCACCACCGGCGTATAGGTCATGCCGCGCGCGGCAAAGATCTGCGCCACGTTGCGCTCGGTGGTCGATCCGGGCGCCATGCAGATGGTGGCGCCGTCCAGATCCTCGATCTTGGCGATGCCATCGGCTTCGCGGACCAGAAAGCCCGTGCCGGTGTAGAAAATCGGAGGGGCGAAGTTCAGCCCCAGCGCGGTGTCGCGGCCGAGCGTGGCGCTGACGTTGCGGGCCAGGACATCCACCTCGCCCGACTGAATCGCCGGGAAGCGTTGTTGCGAGGACAGCGCGACGAAGCGCACCTTGTCCGCATCTCCGAAGATCGCGGAGGACAGCGCGCGGCAGAAATCGACCTCGAAACCGCTCCATTTGCCCTGGCTGTCGGGGGCGGCGAAGCCGTGGCGTGCCGGATGCACGCCGCACAGCAGCTCGCCCCGCGCCTTGACCGAGGCCAGCGTATCGCCGGAACCCGCGACGGCCGCCGAAGCACCCGAGACCGCAATCGCAAGGCCCGTCACCACGGATAGGCCGACAGCTTTTATCTTACTCAACCCAATCTCCTCTCTCTGCTGAAGGGCTTGGCGGGCTTTCCACCCATCCTTCGATCAACGCCCATGACCCATTGTATACATCTGCATTTCTTAGTATGCAACAGAGAACAAAGCTCCAAGGAAGTCATCCCATGAAGAACAAGAATCTCGGTCTCGACACACGAGTGACCCACAGCGGCCGGGCGCCGGAACAGCACTTCGGCATGGTGAACACGCCGGTGTATCGGGCCTCGACGATTCTGTTTCCGAATCTGACGGCGCTGCAGGCCAAGGAAGGCGCCAAGCTGCGCTATGGCCGTCGCGGCACCCCCACGACGCATGCGCTGGAGGACGCGATCTGCGCGCTGGAAGGCGCCGAGCGCGCATTGGTCGCGCCCTCGGGCGTCAGCGCCCTCAGCACCGTGCTGATGAGCCATGCCGAGCCGGGCGCGCATTTCCTCGTCACCGACAACTCCTATGGCCCGACGCGCAAGTTCTGCGAGTTCACCCTGCGCAAGTTCGGCATCGAGACGACCTATTACGACCCGGCCATCGGCGCCGGGATCGAGGCGCTGATTCGCCCCGAGACCCGGCTCATCTGGATGGAATCGCCCGGCTCGCAGACCTTCGAAGTGCAGGACGTCGCCGCCATCGCGCAAGTCGCGCGCCGGCACGGCATCACCACCGCCATCGACAACACCTGGAGCGGCGGCTATTTCTTCCAGCCGATCGCGCATGGCGTCGATATCTCGCTGCAGGCCGGGACCAAGTATATCTCGGGTCATTCGGACCTGATGCTGGGCACCATCGCCTGCAGCGCCGCGGTCTATGACCGTCTGCGCGAAACCTATCTGCGCTTCGGGGTCTGCATCGGTTCGGACGACGCCTATCTGGCGCTGCGCGGGCTGCGCACTCTGGGCGTGCGCATGAACCACCACCATGCCAGCGGGCTTCAGGTCGCGAACTGGCTGCTGCAACAGCCCGAGGTGCTGCGCGTCATGCACCCGGGCCTGCCGCAGGACCCCGGCCACGCACTGTGGCGCAAGTATTTCACCGGCGCGTCGGGTCTGTTCGGCTTTGTCATGCGAACCGTCGACAATGACGCGCTGGCGCGAATGTTCGACGGCTTCTCGTTGTTCGGCATGGGATCCAGCTGGGGCGGATATGAAAGCCTGATCGTGCCCAGCAATCCCTCGGTCTATCGCAGCGCAACGGAATGGAACCCCGGCGGGCAGACCGTTCGCATCCATGTCGGGCTGGAAGATCCGGCCGATCTGATCGACGAGCTTCGCGCGGGCCTTGATCGGCTGCACGCATGATCCGTCACCGCCCGTTCCCGAGCCGGAGCCGCCCACGATGACAGGCGAATCTCAGGACCAGAAACTGGTCGAAGGACGGCGCAGCCCGTTCGAACATCTGCTGAACCTCATCGAAAAGGGTGAACTCCGCCCCGGACGCAGGCTGCTGGAAACCGAACTGGCCGAACGTCTCGGCATCAGCCGCACCCCGGTGCGCGAAGCGCTGCACCGGTTGCGCGCGATGGGCCTTGCTGAGCCCGGGCCGCAGCGCGGGCTGATCATCGCGCATATGAGCTATGACCAGCTTCGCCAGCTCTTCGCGGTGCGCGAAGGGCTGGAAGGTATGGCGACACGTCTTGCGGCCTCCCATGCGTCCCTCGCCGAAATCGCGCTGTTGCGCGAGATGGTGGCCGAGGACCGGCGCACCACCGACCGCGAACGCCTGGTGCAACGCAACAAGCTGCTGCACCGCCAGATCGTTCAGGCCTCGCATAACGCCTATATGGTCGAGGCGCTGAACAATCTCAGCGTCCACATCGGCCTGCTGCCCAGCTCGACCTATGCCACGCCGGGCCGCATTGAGGCGGCGCAGGCCGAGCATGAAGAGATCGTCGCCGCCATCGCCGAACGTGACGGCGAGCGCGCCGAACGCGCGGCCCGCAAACATATCGCCGGGGGCTTCGCCATCCGCCTGAGAATGCTGGCAGAGGCACGCTGAGGCGAATTGCGCCGCGTTGTACAAATTGTTGTAAGACCAGCAGATCTGCTCCTATAGAGAAGAACCGCCCATTATTTCAATTTAGAGATCAAGCCCGCATGCCCCGTGAGAAAGCCGAGACCGCTTCCCGTCCCCGACAGCGCGCGGCCTATGCCTCGGGGGATCTGGTGTCCGATATCTATGAGATGGTGCGCAAGGAAATCGCCGCCGGCGCCCTGCGCGTGGGCGATCGCGTGACCGAAGTCGATCTTGCCGAGCGGTTCGGCGTCTCGCGCACCCCTGTCCGCGACGCGATTTCCAGGCTTGAGGCCGACGGCTTGCTGACGAATGAACCGCGCCGCGGGCTGGTGGTAACCGTCCTCAGCCATCAGCAGGTGGTCGAGCTGTATTTCATGCGCGAGATCCTGGAAGGCGCCTCGGCCCGGCTGGCAGCGCAAAGCGCCAGCGACATCGAACTGTCGATGCTGGAGGAGCTGAGCAATAAGGAAATGGCCTCGCTGGACGACATCGATGCGCTTTTGGACATCAACCGCAACTTTCACCGCCTGATGATGCTGGCGGCCCATAACCGCTACCTGTTGCGCAGCCTGTCGCAACTGACGCTGACCATGTCGCTGCTGCCCAGCTTGCTCGATAGCGGCAACCGGGCCCGCGCCGCCGCCGAAGAACACCGCGCCATCGTGAAAGCCCTGCTTGCCCGCAACCGCGAGGATGCCGAGGAAGCGGCGCGACAGCACATCCGTTCTTCGCAGCAGCACCGCATGTTGTTCAGCTTGCAAACCGGTGTCGAGGATAATCGGTAAAACGGCACACAACGACTTCCCCACCCCAGCAGCATCTGCTTATGCCATCAAATGACGGGTGTTCGCCGCACCCGCGGCGCCAGCACGGACTGCTGCAAGCGAGATCATCGGGGCAATCCTCTTCCGATGCCGCAGAGCAGCTTCCCGCCATCGTCGCCCATTCTTGCGGGTCGCCACGCCCGGACCGCAACCAATCTCCAGCACCCGCTGGCCCCGCGCCGGTGGCAGGGCGGCGGCGAAACGCGCGACCCGGTTCGATATCCGCCCCACCACGGGGTTCAACCCTTGTCGGTCACCATCGGCCACCAGGTGCCGAAGCACCACAGGTTGCCCTCGGGGTCGCGGCAGACGAATTCGCGGCTGCCATAGTCGCGGTCGTTCAGCCCTTGCTCGATCTCCGCGCCGGCGGCTTCGGCCCGGGCGAACATCGCGTCGACATCGTCCACGGCGACATAGAGCGACTTTCCGCCCTGCCCCGTGGGCCGGCCCACCATCTCGCCATAGGCGTCGTCCCTGTCGTCGCCGCACATGATCATCGACGAGCCAAAGGCCAGTTCGGCATGGGCTACCCTATCGCCATCCATGTATTTCGCATGGGTGGTGAAGCCGAAGGCCGTTTCCAGCCAGTCGATCATCGCCGCCGCGTCGCGGAAGCGGAAGGTCGGGTAGATGCGAGGAGCTTCCATCATGCGTTCCTCCTTTGACGGCTTAGGGTGCCGTGCTGCCATCGCCGCCGTCTTGAAGAAATGTTACCGGGCGGCGCGCCAGCCCGCCGGGGTGGTTCCGCCGAATTCCCGGAACTCGCGGCTGAAATGAGCCTGGTCGGCATAGCCGGCCTCGGCAGCGATCTGGGCCAGCGGCAGCGTGCCATCTGCCGCAAGTGCCAGCGCATGGTTGAAGCGGGCCATCCGGGCAGCGGTCTTGGGCGAGATGCCGAATTCATCGGTGAAGCGGGTCCGCAGGTGCTTGCGGCTCCAGCCGATCCGCTCGGACAGTGCCGCGATGCGGATGCCGCCGCCGCTGCGCAGCAGGGCGTTCCAGGCGAAGGAGATTTCCGGCGCGTCGGCAAGGCGGCGGCGGATGAAGGCCTCCGCCAGCGACAGGCGGCTTTCCCAGTCGCGGATTCCGGCAAGCCGGTCGCGCAATGCGTCGATCCCCTTATCCGCGATCTCGTCCAGCGCGACTATGCGCGCAGCGATCTCCGCCGCCGGAAAGCCGAAGAAGCGCAACGCGCCAGGTGGGGTGAAATCCACCTGGATGCAGCGCGACCGGCCGCTGGAATTGATCACCACGGGACCGGGGTAGAGGCCCGAGGTGAAGCTGCCCCAGATCTCGTCAGGGTGCGGGGTACGGCCAAGTCCGATCTGAAATTCCTCGCCGAAGCTGAGCGGCACGACCAGCGGCGCCATCTCGACCGAGCCCGACAGCCCCGCGCCGTTTTCGCGATAGCCGGTGATCTGCACGACCCATGGCGCAAGATCAGGCGCGACCGCCCGGCGGAACAGGATCAGCCCGTCGGCTTCTGCCTCGATCGGGCGGTGCTTGGGCGGCGCCTGCTCCATCACCCGATCATAGCGGAAAACCGGGCTGTCGTCAGCGTGCCACTTATTTGTAGAAGCCCTCTCGCAGGTTGATGCCGTGTTCCAGCCACATCTTCATGGCGCAGATCATCCCGGTCCAGCCCTCGCAATTGCCCAGGCAGCCCTTTAGCCCCGCCTCGGTCTCGGGCCAGCCGTATTCGCTGATCCGCACCAGCGTGCGCCCGTCCTCGAGCGGCTGGAAGGTCATGGTCACGGTAGTCCAGATGCGCGGCTCGCTGTCGGCCTCCCATTGCAGGGTGATGCGTTCGTTCGGCACGACCTCCTGCACCAGCACCGGAAAGGCGCCGGGGAAATCGTGGAAATCCCAGGTCACCTCGCTGCCCGCCTCCAGCCGCCCGCGGGCGCCGCCGGTGGTGAAGAACTTCGACAGCCGGTCGGGGTTCACCACGGTTTCGAACACCTCCTCGACCGGCTTCGCGATCCGGCCGCCGACGGTGAATTTCAGTTCCATGTCGCGATCCTCCTTGTGCTGCACCCCATTATGTTATATATTTATAACATGTCAATCGACGATCAGGACGACGCACTGTTCAAGGCGCTGGGGCACCGGGCACGCCGGCAATTGCTGGACCTGCTGAAGGAGGGCCCGAAGACCACCGGCGCGCTGTGCGAGGTGCTGCCGCAACTGAACCGCTGCACCGTCATGCAGCACCTGCGGGTGCTGGAAGATGCCGGGCTGGTCGTGGTCGAGCGGCGGGGCCGCGAAAGATGGAACCATCTGGACGCCCTGCCCATCCACGCGCTGCATGAGCGCTGGATCGGTCCCTATGCCACCTATGCGGTGAACATGCTGGGCGCGTTGAAGCAAGCGGCGGAAGGCGGCCAGCCCGCAAGGCTTGACGAAACCCTGCCGGAATAGCTGCCCGAGGCACCTGATCCCTTTCCAGCCGCGACGGGATGACGCGCGCTATGCCTCGACACGATGCATCTCGCCATAGGTTCCGGGCGTAATGCCGAAGCGCCTCTGGAACAGGCGCGAGAACCTTGCGGTCGGGAACAGCCCCACCTGCGCGGAAACCTGCTTCAGGGACAAACCGCGCGACAGCAGCATCCGCGCCGCATCCAGCCGCAGGGCCTCGACGAAATGGGCCGGGCTCTGGCCGGTGGCGGCGGTGAACTTGCGGTGGAAGCTGCGCTCGGTCAGTCCGGCGCGGGCGGCCAGGGCCGGGACATCCAGGGGGGCGTGCAGGTTGGCCTGGATCCAGCCGATCAGGTCCGCGAAGGGGCTGTCGCCCCTGGCCTGCGCCGACAGCACCGGGCTGAACTGCGACTGATGGCCCGGCCGGCGCGCATAAAGCACCAGCCGCTCCGCCACCTCGGCCGCGATGCCGGCGTCCAGGTCGCAGGCGACCGTGGCCAGAACGGCATCTTCCCGGCCTGTCCCAGGGCGCGGTTGGCGCCGTTGAAGACCGATGCGGGTCCGGCCATGTCCAAGAGCTCGAACCCCGGATAGAGGATGAAGACGACCTGGTGCATTGGCGGAGATTGCACGCTTTTTGTCATGTCTGCCAGCGGCTCCGCCGGCTAATCTGAACCGACAGATGTTTCCCTGCCGGTTCGACGAGGCTGAAAATGGACATGAATGGTGAAACGGCCCGCGAGATCCTCGAAAGGTCGGCGGCCATCACCGCATGTCCTTTCGCAACTTCACCACAGGCCACAGCCATGCCTTCGGCGGCACCTATCTGGAATTGGTCCCGGGCAAGCGCCTGGTCTATACCGACCGCTTCGACGACCCCAACATGCCGGGCGAGATGACGGTCACGGTGGACCTGAAGCAGGTCTCGGTCGGCACCGAGATCGCCATCGAACAGCAGGGCGTGCCGGACATGATCCCAGCCGAGGCCTGCTATCTCGGCTGGCAGGATTCGCTGCACAAGCTGGCGAAACTGGTCCAGCCCGAGATCAAACAATAGGCGCAGGAGCCGTCCAATGACCCCCACTATCACCGCCTTCGCGCAATCCCCCGACCGCGGCCAGGGACAGGCGCGCGACATGCGCGTCCGTTGGGCGCTGGAAGAGGTTGGCCAGCCCTACGATGTCCGCCTGGTGAGTTTCGACGAGATGAAGCAGCCCCCGCATCTGGCGCTGCACCCTTTCGGGCAGATCCCGACCTATGAGAAGGGCGATCTTGCCCTGTTCGAGTCGGGCGCCATCGTGCTGCATGTCGCGCAAAGCCATCCGGGCCTGCTGCCCGAGGACGCGAATGCGCAGGCGCGGGCGGTCATGTGGATCTTCGCCGCGCTCAACACCGTCGAGCCGCCCATCGTCGAGTGGGAACAGGCCCGCTACCATGAGCCCGACAGGCCCTGGCACCAGGCGCGCCTTTCCCTGCTGGAGAAGCGCATCTGTGTCCGGCCGGAGCAGCTTTCCCGCCGGCTCGGCGCTGCCGACTGGCTCGACGGCACTTTCAGCGCCGGCGACCTGCTGATGGTGACGGTGCTGCGCAGGCTGGAGGGCAGCGGCATGGTGGAGGAACATCCGAACCTGGCCCGCTACGTCGCTCGCGGCAAGGGGCGTCCCGCCTATCAGCACGCTTTCGCCGCGCAACTGGCGGTATTCACGGCGTCGCAGGGTTAAGCGGGTTTTTGCAGAAGATCATGGCAGACTGAAGCAACGGGAAGGGAGACCTCGCAGCATGGCGACATTCGTCTTCGGAATGAACCTGTCGCTGGACGGCTATGTCGATCACGACGCTTTCGCGCCCGACCCGGTGCTGTTCCAGCACTGGACCCGGCAGGTGCGCGGCTTGGCCGGCAGCCTCTACGGGCGCCGCATCTACGAGATCATGCGCTACTGGGACGAGGACCGTCCCGAATGGTCCCCGGCGGAGCGCGATTTTGCCGAAGCCTGGCGGCGGCAGCCGAAATGGGTGGTCTCGCGCTCGCTGGCATCGGTCGACCCAACGCCACGCTTGTTTCCGACGACATCGAGGCGACGATACACGGCCTCAAGGCACGGCATGACGGCGAGATCGACATCGCCGGCCCGCACCTGGCGCAGAGCCTGACCGACTCCGGCGATCTGGGGCAGGTCGTCCCAGATATTATAAGTGGCATGGGGCGAACGATGGCCGCTCCGGCCCTGACCGCTGAGGTCCAGCGCGACGACATGGCATCCGGCAAGCCGGGGCGCCAGCTCCTGGAAGCTGGCGGCGTGGTCCATCCAGCCGTGCAAGGCCAGCACGGGAATGCCGCCCTCATGCCCCCATGCCAGCCCGCCAAGCTGCAACCCGTCCACGTCCCATCGACAGTCTCGCGGGGGTGCCGCATCAGGCCCGTTCATCTGCATGCCCTGCTATTGGTTCTGCCCGGTCCGGGCATATCCCGCCTTATCCGCGAATTGAAGCGCCACGGCTGCCTTGCGGGCTGGACCTGAAAAGCGACGGCGCGGCGAGGCGGGGAAGGCGGCGGCCACCCGGCCTTCAGCAATAACGCCCGGCAACCGCGATCCGCAGTATCCACACGAAAGTCCCGGCCGCCTCCCGAAGCTGGTCAGGAGCAACCCCGCCAAAGCCCAGTATGAGGCCCGATCGGCGCGCAGCACCGCCATACATGGGCGAGATCGGTCGCATCCGGCACCGGCCCGCTGTCATTCGGCGCGATGGTGTCGTAATGATGGCAAAACGATTCAGGTCAGATCATGCGAACTCATTTTGCTGCTCTTCTCGCTCTCATGATCGCCAGTGGCTGCGCGGTCGGTTCCGGCGCCGTGGTCAAGGGCGCCGGGCCGGACGACCTCCTGAAGCTGCGCGAAGGCCCCGGGCTCAACCACAAGATCATCATCGGCCTGCCCGACGGAACGCGCCTCACCCGTCAGAGCTGCGTCACGAATAGCGGCAAGGTCTGGTGCAGAGTCACGCTCACCGACAGGCCGGGGATCTCGGGTTACGTCTCGGCAGAATATCTCGCGCATCGGTGAAAGGTCCGGTCCATTGCGGCCGGCTGGGACAAATGGTGTATTGCGACGCGGCACTCGAAACCGGCCATTCGTGCCTGTCGCGGCATCCCATCCTGATCCGCGTCTCGTCAACTTGCCCCTTCCTCTGCCTTACACCACCCCACGCAGCAGCATCTCCGCTCCCAGCAGGGCGAGCATGATCAGGAACCAGCGCCGGAAGGTGGCGGGGCTGAGGGCGCGGCGCAGGATCTGCCCCGCCCACATGCCGATCAGCGCCGGAACAACGGCCAGCACGGAAAGCGCAAGCTGGTCGAATTGCCAAGCCTGGTGCGAGGCCAGGCCGAGCGCCAGGGCGATGGTCGAGGTCGTGAAGGCTAGGCCGAGCGCCTGGACTAGGTCGTCCTTCTCCAGCCCGAGCGCCTGCATGTAGGGAACCGCAGGAATGACGAACACGCCGGTCGCCCCCGCAATCACCCCGGTGGTCAGCCCGACCAGCGGCGAGAACCACCGCTCTTGGACAGCTGCGACCCGGAACGGCGAAGCGAGAAGGGTATAAAGCGCATAGGCCACCAGCGTGGCGCCGAGGACCGCTGTCGTCGCCCCGCCATTCCCGCCGGCCAGCAGCGGGGCGGCGGTCAATGTCCTCGCCATGCTTGCAGCCGTCATCGGCCAAAGCCGCCGCGCCAGGGCGCCGATGCGCGGACCGGCCAGAAGCTGCCACAGATTGGTGACCATGGACGGCACGATCAGCAGGCTCGCGGCAACCAAGGGCGACAGCAGTGCGCCCAGGACGCCCATGGCGAGCGTGGGCAGGCCCATGCCGGTGACGCCCTTGACAATGCCGGCGGCAAGGAAGGTCACGGCGACCAGAGGAATGGTGAAACGTTCATGGTCCCTGCATAGCGGCGGGGCGGCAGCCGGCAATGCGGATCTGCCGCATCCAGGCTTCGGCTGGTCCGAAGGCTGATTCCGCGTTATGTTGGCATATGCGCTTCGATCCGACCGACCTTCGCCTGTTCCTTGCCGTGGCCGACGCCGGCAGCATCACCCATGGCGCCGCCGATGCCGGGCTTTCGCTGCCCGCCGCCAGCGAGCGGCTGGGGGACATGGAACTGTCCGGCGGCGTCAGGCTGCTGGACCGCGGGCGGCGCGGCGTGGCGCTGACCGAGGCCGGCGAGGCGCTGGCCCATCATGCGCGGCTGATCAGCCGCCAGATGGCGATGATGCGCGGGGAACTGGGCGAATATGCCACGGGGCTGCGCTCGACCCTGCGGGTTCTGGCCAACACCGCCGCCATGGCCGAACTGATGCCGCAGCGGCTTGCGGGGTGGATGGGTGCCAATCCGCGCGTGGACCTCGACCTGAAGTAGCGCCAGAGCATCGAGATCGCGCGCAGCGTGGCGGCGGGCTTTGCCGACCTCGGCATTCTCTCGGCGGCGGCGGCACTGGACGGGTTGGTGCTGCGCCCCTTTGCCGAGGACCGGCTGGTCGTCGTCGCGGCGCGTCAGGACGACATGGCCCAGATGCGGCAGATCCGCCTGGCCGACCTCGCCGGGCGCTATTTCATCGGCCTGTCCGGCAGCGCGCTTCAGGATCACATCGCTGCGCAAGCCGCGGCGATGGGGATGGCGTTGCGCTATCGCGTCAGGCTGCGGAGCTTCGAGGCGATCTGCCACGTGGCCGGAGCGGGCGCCGGGATCGGCATCGTGCCGGAAACTGCCGCCCGGCGCATGAAGCGGACCTCGGGCATCGCGATCATCCGGCTCGCCGACGGTTGGGCACGGCAGCGCCTCGCGGTCTGCATCCGGGCCGGCACCGAGCTTTCCGTTCCGGCGCAGAGCCTGTTTCGCCATCTGACCGAGGCCCGCCCGCAGCGTGACTGGGCGCGGGGGCTCCCGCCCCACCGCCAAAGCGGCGCTCGCGTCAGAGCCCTGGCTGCGACTGTCGTGGAACAGGGGGAAATGACCGACGGCCTGCACCTGTAATCGGCAGAAGACAGGAGCGCGACCGTGCACTCTGCGGCTTCTCCAGGCGGCGCTGCTGTCTTTGGCGGGACCGGACTTATCGCCAGAATCTGTGGACGGATCTGGGGAGGCTTCTCCGCGCCCACAGGCTCGGAGCCTACCTCACCCGAATTTTGGGCAGAGCGGATGCCCCAGAGCTTCTCAGCGAAGAGGCGCGCTTACGCGCCGGCAACAGATCATTGGGGAGATTCGTCATTGGTCGGAGAGGAAGGCTCCGAAGTGACTTGGGCCGGAGGGAAAATCGGAAACACAACACACACCTCTTCCGGCCATACGTGGTATTTACGCCCGCTTGACGTGCGCGGCAACTTGACTCTTTGGATAGGCCGAGAGCTCCTTCTTCAGCGTGTGGAACTTCTCGGAGCCTATGTTCTCCGCCGTCGAAGATGTTCGCCATCGGCACAGGCCAGGGACAAGGGTCGGTGAAAGCCGGGGGCGATCCGTTCAGCTGGCCGGACCGGCCGACCGCTCGTCCTGCGCATCGGGAACGGCGCGGGTCAGGCTGGCCCTTTTCCGCGCAGACAGGATGTGACGCAGAAAAAAGCGGATCATCTCGCGCGAGGCGTCCGGGCCTTTCGGGTCGGTGAAGCGACCCCGGGACGAGCCGCCGGACCAGGCATGGCCCGATTCCGCGACGCTCCAATGCTCGACCAGCGGACGGCCCGCGCCGAGGCGATAGACGGTCCGCCGATAGGCGCGGCCATTCGGCACCTGGCCGGCGGTCTCGGTGCCGCGCAGCGCGGGGTAAGGCTCGCGGGCACGCAAGACCACCAACCGTCCGTTGCGGGGATTGACCACGCGGTCATGGCTGCCGTGAAAGACGATCGTCGGCATCGGCAGCATCAGGCGCAAGCCGGGATCGCCGCGCTGCATCGCCACAAGCGCCGAGGCCTGGTCGCGGGCCGCGCCCGCCGGCAGGCCGGAATGCACGCCCACGGCCGCGAACAGCTCGGGATAGGCGCGGGCCAGCGCCAGCGCCATCGAGGCGCCTGCGGACAGGCCGGCGACATAGACCCGGGCCGGATCGGCGCCGTGCTTCCTGACTAGGTCGCGCGTCAGGCTGGCGAGGAGGGCTGCCTCGCCCGCGCCCCGGCGGTTGTCCTCGGGCCGGAACCAGTTCCAGCAGCGGGTCGGATGTGCCTCGCGCGGCTGTGCGGGATAGACCACGATCAGGCCGAAGGTCTTGGCCAAGGCATTCATGCCGGTTCCCTTGGCGAAGTCGGCCGGGGTCTGGCCGCAGCCGTGCAGCATGACCAGCAGCGGTGGCGCGGCCGTCGTCATGCCCGGCTTGAAGATCCTGTAGTGGCGCGCGCCATGTTCGCATCGATGCAGGCCGGCGCGGTCGCTCGCGGCCGGCATCGACCGGGTCGGGACCGGGGGTTTTTCCGGCGCGGCGGCCCTGGCACGCGCCTTGCGCGGCGGCTTGGGCTTCGGGGCCGCGACACGCGGCACAACCGCCTTCAGCGCCGCCGCAGCGAGCGAGGCGGCCAGATCGACCGCCAGCTTCAGCCCGCCCTTCATCGGCGAAGCCGCCTTCCAAGGTCGACGCTTGCCGGCCCGGGTTCCGCGTTTTTTGCTGCGGGTCATCGGATCCCCCGAATCATGCCTGTTCTCCGGCCGGCACGCCGCTTGCAGCTCATTTCTTCCTCGCGCCCCGCCCCGTCATCCGGCTTGCGGCGCGCAGGGCCAGCGCCGAAGCCAGCAGCAGCTCGCGGCCCGGGGAAACCTCCTCGCGCACAGCGGGGGCGACGCGGCCCTCGGTGCCCGGCCGGTCCATGCCCGGCGGCGGCGTGTCCGCCTTGACCGCGCCGCGCCGGCCCATGGGCTTCGGCGCGCCGGTCGTGGTGTCGCGGGCGGTCTGCTGCTCGATCTCGGCATTAAGTTCGGCCCCGGCCAGGACAACATAGGCCGACAGCCACAGCCAGGTCAGCAGCACGACCACGCCGGCCAGGGTGCCATACGTCTCGGTATAGCTGGCGAAATTGCTGACATAGAGCGAAAATGCCAGCGAGGCGGCGATCCAGACGCAGACCGCCAGCGCCGCGCCCAGGCTGAGCCAACGCCATTTCGCCGCCCTGCGCGACGGGCCGAAGCGATAGACCACCGACAGCCCCAGCACCGCGAAGCCCGCCAGAATCGGCCAGGTGATCCACGAGATCGCCGCCTGCACCCCATCGCCCAGGCGCAGAAGCCCGGCGGCCAGGGGCAGCACCACGATCAGCCCGATGGCGAGGATCAGCCCGACCACCAGCCCCAGCGTCAGCGCGAAGCCGGTCAGGTAAAGCCGCAGATAGCCGCGAGTCTCCTCTTCGTCATAGGCGATGTTCAGCCCCTCGATCAGCGTCATCACCCCCCTGGTCGCGCCGTAAAGGGCGATCGCCAGGCCTGAAGCCGCAACCAGCCCGGTTCCGGTTCCGCTATCGGTCACCTTCAGAAGCTGGTCGCGGATGATCCCGGCGGCGTCGGGCGGCAGCATCGTGAAGATCCGCTCCATGGTGCTGCCCAGGTCGGCGGGATTCAGGACCAGCCCCGAAATCGCCACCAGCGCCGCGATGGCGGGGAACACGGCGATCAGGCCGTAGAAGGCGATGCCGGCGGCGACGACGCCGACATGATCCTCGCCGATCTGGGCCCGGACCCGGCGGAGGATCTGTTTCCAGCCCGAGAAGGGGATGCGGGTGGGCGTCTCGGCGCCGTGGCCCAGATCGTCGGCAAGGGGGGAGGCTGTCGGCATGGGGATCCTCGTCCGGTTCGCGGTGACGCAGGCGGAACGCGGCAGGGGGCGGCTTGGGTCCGGGCAGAGATCCTCGCGGTCACATGCTGGCTCTCCGCGCGCCATTGGGGACAACTCTGTCCGCCGTCGCGGCGTGCCGGAGGAGCCGGTCGACTACAATACCGATTTGGTGAAAGCTGTCCGCGAACTCGACACCATCACCGCAAGCGCGGATGCTGTCGGCGGAGCCGCTTCGGTTGCCGCGACGCGCGCCCTGCTGCCTGCCGGCCGGCGCGTGGTGACGAACACGCGCACGCTGCGGGCATTCCATGGGTTCGCCATCCCGAGGATGAGCTTCAGCAGGTTGCCATGCTCGCCGCGCGAGGTCTACTGAGGGTTCGGATCGCCGAAATCCCTCCGCTCTCCGAGGCAGCCGTGGCGCTACGCGCATCAAAACAGGGCACAGTCCGGGGAAGATCCTCCTGCGTCCCTGAACTTTCAGCCGATCCCCGACGTTGAAAGGAGAGACGGCCAGGCTCAAAGAGCCAAGCCGCAAGAGTTTTTGTCAGTTGTTGCACGCCGCGCTCAGCACCGCCTTGATCGAAGCTGTGGCAACGTCGTCGTCGATCCCGACGCCGAAGATTTTGCGGCCGTCACGGTTACGGCATTCAAGATAGGCAACGGCCTGGGAGTCTGTGCCGCGCTTCAAAGCGTGTTCCTGATAGTCGACAACTTCCAGCGAAAGCCCGAAACTCTCTTCGAGAGCGGCGACAGCACTGGAGATCAACCCGTTACCGCGACCGGTAATGGAGACTTCACGGCCCTCGTGGCGAATGCGCCCGACAAAGACGCGGGAATTACCAGCTTTGCTGTGATTACGATCCCGGTAGCTTATGAGTTCAAATTGCTGAGGGCCGGTCAGGTGATAGGCATCTTGAAAGATCGACCAGATCATCTCGGCGGTGATTTCCTTGCTGCTCCCGTCAGCAAACTCCTGCACCCGGCGGCTGAGATCGACCTGTAGCTGTCGCGGCAGTTTCAGGCCCTTGTCCTGTTCGATGACCCAGGCAACGCCACCCTTGCCGGACTGGCTGTTGACACGGATCACCGCCTCATAGGTTTCACCGATATCTGCCGGGTCGACTGGCAGGTAGGGCATTTCCCAGACGCCATCATTGCGCTGTCGATGAGCGGCGAAGCCTTTCTTGATCGCGTCCTGATGCGAGCCGGAAAACGCTGTATGCACCAGCGCCCCAGCATAGGGATGACGGGGATGGACCGGCAATCCATTGCAATGTTCCACCGTTTTCACGACATCGCGGACTGCCGGAAAATAAAGCTTCGGATCGATTCCCTGCGTGTAGAAGTTCAACGCCAATGTCACCAGATCGACATTTCCGGTTCTCTCGCCATTGCCGAACAGGCAGCCTTCGATACGCTCCGCTCCTGCGAGCAACGCCTGCTCGGCCGCCGCTACCGCCGTTCCGCGATCATTGTGCGGATGCACGCTGATGACGACAGCATCGCGACGCGAGATGTTACGGCAAAACCATTCGATCTGGTCGGCGTATACATTGGGAGTCGCCACCTCGACGGTTGCCGGCAGGTTGAGGATCACCGGCCGTTCGGGCGTAGGCTGCCACACGTCAAGCACGCGTTCACAAATCTCCAGTGCAAAGTCAGGCTCGGTGAAGCAGAACGTTTCCGGCGAATACTCGAAGGTCCAGTCCGTCTCCGGCCGCTTCAGGCTTTCCTCAAGCATCGCGGTGACGCCGGTGACGGCCAGATCAATGATCTGGTGACGCTCCATTCCAAAGACGACGCGACGGAACAGCGGCGCCGTCGCGTTGTAGAGATGGACAATCGCCTGCTTTGCACCATCAAGAGACTCAAACGTGCGAGCGATCAGGTCCACGCGGGATTGCGTCAACACCTGAATCGTAACATCGTCGGGAACACGGTTCCCTTCGATCAGTGCCCGCACAAAGTCGAACTCCGTCTGTGATGCAGAGGGAAAGGCAACTTCGATCTCCTTGAAGCCGACGCCCAGCAGCATGTCGTAGAAGCGCATTTTGCGCTCGACATCCATCGGGTCGGCCAGCGCCTGATTGCCGTCACGCAGATCGGTTGACAGCCAACGAGGCGCTTGCGTGAGTTTATTCGATGGCCATTTCCGCTCAGGCAGTTCGACGGGAGATTGAAAAGGACGGTATTTGGTTTCAGGGTTCTTCAGCATGACAGTTCCGATTGTGCGGATGGTTTGGTGTTGGCACGACAAAATACGGCCGCCGGGAGGCCTTCAGTCCCGACGACCGCCGATAAGTCGTAGTGCAACCCAAAGAACCGGGCACAAAATCGTGGAGCCGAGGGCAGCCGCCAACACGACCGGGTCTGCCGCCGCGAAGCGCGGCGTTACGGACTGGTCAAAAGGGCGGGATGAGGCGAACACCTGGCTGATAGATCCTGTTGTTTGAACAGTCCTACCATGCCAGCCTGAAGCGTGATAATCTTGCGCGCGAAGATCATTTTTCGTCGCGAAAGGATCAATCCTTGCAAGCCGCACAAGAAGTGACGGATAGTGTCGCTGTCGTCTCTCACGACGGGCAGCGATATTCGAGCCCAAGGCACACCCATCCTCGGGCACAATTGCTCTACGCCATCAAGGGTGTCATCTCCGTCACCACCGACAACGGAACCTGGGTCGTTCCGCCGAGTCGGGCGGTCTGGCTTCCGGCCAATACCGAGCATGAAACCTCCAGCCGGTCCAGCGTACAGTTTCGCTGCCTGATGATCGACACCGGGAACATTCCTAACTTGCCTGACGAGTGTATGGTCGTTGATGTTACCCCTCTTCTGCGGGAACTCATACTGAAGCTTGCAGAGTTGGCGGCGCACCGGGAAGAAAACCGAAAAATGGCCGATGCCGTGGTCCGTTTGCTTCTGCTGGAGCTATCCTTCTCGCCGGTGCGGGCGCTCAATTTGCCCATGCCTCAGCATCATGAGCTTGCACAGCTTTGTGAGAGCGCCCGCAATGATTTGCCGAACAGGATTTCCATCGACACCGCTGCGTCTGCGCTTCATATGAGCCGGGCCACGTTCATGCGGCTGTTCCAGCGCGAAACCGGAATGAGTTTCGGCAGATGGTATCAGCAAGCACGAATGCTGAATGCGCTATCTCTGTTAGCGGAGGGACGCGGTATCCTGGATGTCGCGTTCGAATGCGGCTACGATAGCCCAAGCGCATTTTCTGCGATGTTCCGTCGTTCTCTCGGCTGCGCACCAAGCACATACTTCGAGTAACGTGGGGTTCAAAGCAATCGCTCGCACCGCAGGCGACCCATCTTGGCCGCAAGCGCGAGCATATTGCGCAGCGTGGCGTTGCGGTTGCACGGCGACCAGACGGCCGAGAACGGGATCGGCTCCGGTTCGTCGATGAACGGCAGGAAGACGATGCCGGTTGTCGGCAGCATCGACGTGGCCGCGCCGACGATGGTAATGCCGAAGCCCTGCCCGACCATCGTGCCGCGCCCCACATCGAGGCGCATGATCGACGGCGCGGGCCAGCGCCCGGCGAGGCGCAGCACGATATGGTCATGGACATGCCGGCGGGTGCCGCCCTGCCGCACAAGGAATGTCTCGCCCGCCAGGTCGGCCCAGGTAATGGCCGGTTGCGTTGCGAGCGGGTGCCCGAGCGCCTCCACCGCGGTGGGATCGTCGATGCCGCGCTTGCGCACGCCTTCCATGATCAACCCCTTTGCATCGCGGGCATAGGCGTCGCCGAGCACCTGGAAGCTCGCGAGGTCGGCCTTGACGACGGAAAGTTCCGGCATTGCGACCTCGCTGTCGAAAATAATAGACCTGATGTTCTACGGCATATGGGGTGGGATGGCCGATCCGACCGAAGGCGCCAAGGTCACCAAATAGGCGGCAACCAGGGCGCGCCGGCCGCATTGGCCCGGCGCTTTGCCAGCATAGCGACCGCGGATTGAGACCGAGGGCAAGCCCGGGTCGGAGCCATATCGTCATCTCCCCGATTTCACCGCTCACCCTTAAGGAGAAGCAACCATGAAGGCCGCATGGCCCTCGCATGCCTGCGCGACGCTGCCGATCCGGGCAAGGCCGTCCAGCGGCACCCTCCACCGTCGCGCATTGTAGATCTGCGGGATCAGCGCGCAATCGGCATAACCCGGCGTATCGCCATGGCAGAAGCGGCCCGTGAAGCCCGGATGATCCAGCAACGCTTCAACGGCCGCCAGACCTTCGGCGATGTTGCGACGGTTCCATTCGGCGCGCGCCTCGGCCCCGGCAAGTTCCTCGACCCGTGCCAGCACCTTCAGGTTCGACACGGGATGGATGTCGCAGGCCACCGCCAGCGCGATTGCCCGCACCCGCGCGCGATCCGCAGGCGCCTCGGGCAGCAGCGCGGGCTGGGGCCGGGTGTCCTCCAGATAGTCCATGATCGCCAGCGACTGCGTCAGCACCAGCCCGTCGATCTCCAGCACCGGCACCAGCCCCTGCGGGTTCAGCGCCAGATGCTCGTGATCGCGTTGCGCGCCCGCGACCAGATCGACCGCGATCTCGTCATAGGCAATCCCCTTCAGCCCCAGCGCGATCCGCACCCGATAGGATGCGGAGGAACGCCAGTAATCATGCAGGACAATCCTCATGGCTTGGCCGGCAGAATGGTGCCGGTGCAAGGGCCGAAGCCGATGCGGTAGCCGTCGCCCTGCGCGTTGGCGAACAATGCGACCTCATCCCCATCCTCGATGAAGGTGCGAGGCTGGCCGTTCACCATGACCGCGACCTTGCCGTTCCGGGTCATCTCCAGCAGCGCCCCGGTCTGGTCCGGGCTGGGCCCCGAGATGGTCCCCGACCCCAGCAAATCGCCCACCCGCATCGGGCAGCCCGACTCGGTATGATGGGCCAGTTGCTGCGCGCTGGAGAAATACATCACGTTGTAATTAGTACGGCCCATGACCTGACCATTCATGGCCCAGCCGATTTCCAGATCATAAAAGCCGGGGCGCTCCTCGGCCAGGTAAGGCAGCAGCGGGTTCACGCGCGGCGCCCCTTCGCACCGAAACGGCTCCAGCGCGGCCTGGGTCACGACCCAGGGGCCGATGGTGGTGCCAAGCGCCTTCGACTGGAACGGGCCAAGCGGCTGGTATTCCCAAGCCTGCACATCGCGCGCCGACCAGTCGTTCAGCAGCACATAGCCGAAGATCATCGCCTCGGCGTCCTCGACGCTCAGACGCTCGCCCATGGTGCTGTCCGCGCCGACGACGGCGCCCAGTTCCAGTTCCAGATCCAGACGGCGGCAGGCGGCCCATTCGGGACCGTTCTCGCCCCGGACCTGCCCCATCGGCCGCCGGATCGGCGTGCCCGAGACCACGACCGATGAGGCCCGCCCGTTATAGCCGATGGGCATATGCGTCCATTGCGGCGGCAGCGCATTTTCCGGGCCGCGAAACAGCACGCCGACATTGAAGGCATGGTTCTTCGAGGCATAGAAATCGGTATATTCCGTGACTCGGATCGGCAGGTGCAGAGCCGCCTCCGCCATCGCGACCAACGGCAGATCACCCGTCGCGCGCTCTGCCAGAAGCTCGATCAGGCGCGCGCGCATCCGGTCCCATTCGCCCCGGCCCCGCGCCATGAAGCCGTTCAACTGCGACTGCGCAAAGGTGCCCCCAGCGTCCAGCAGCCCCTGCCTCTCGCATGCCGCCAGATCCAGGATCATGTCGCCAATGGCCACGCCGCAACGCGGGGCATCGCCAGGAAGGGAAAACACACCATAGGGCAGGTTGTTCAGGGGAAAGGGGCAATCGGGTTGATTGGCGCTCTCGATCCTTGACCGCAGCAAAGACATGCTCAGCATCCTTTTTTCCGTTTTTCAAATACCCACAGGGGATCCGGGGGCTGACAGCCCCCGGCCCGGGGCAGATCACTTGACGCCGGACGTGCCGTCGAACTTCTTTTCCAGCTTCTGCCAGACCTCCATGTATTCCTCCTGCATCGGTGCCTCCTTGGCGGCATAATGCGTCAGATGCTGGGGAAAGCGGGTCTCGAACATGAAGCTCATGGTTTCGTCCAGCTTTTCGGGCTTCAACTCGCCATTGCTGGCATGTTCGAAGGCGTCGCGGTCCGGCCCATGCGGCAGCATGCAGTTGTGCAGGCTGATGCCGCCCGGCGCAAAGCCCTGGGGCTTGGCGTCATAGACGCCATAGATGTTGCCCATCAGCTCGGACATGATGTTCTTGTGATACCATGGCGGGCGGAAGGAATGCTCGGCCACCATCCAGCGTTCGCGGAACAGCACAAAGTCGATATTCGCCGTCCCCTCCTGCCCGGAAGGCGCCGTCAGGACCGTGAAGATCGAGGGATCTGGATGGTCGAACAGGATCGCGCCGACCGGGGAATAGGTGCGCAGGTCGTATTTGTAGGCGCAGTAATTGCCGTGCCAGGCCACGATATCCAGCGGAGAATGGTCGATCCATGTTTCATGGAATTGCCCGCACCACTTGATCACCACGCGCGACCGGACCTCGCGGTCCTCGAAAGCCGCGACTGGGCATTTGAAGTCGCGGGTGTTCGCCATGCAGTTCGCGCCGATCGGGCCGCGGCCCGGCAGGTCGAATTTCTGCCCGTAATTCTCGCAGACGAAACCGCGGCAGGGGCCTTCCAGCACTTCGACGCGATAGACCAGACCGCGCGGCAAGATGGCGATTTCCTTCGGCTCCAGGTCGATCACGCCCAGTTCGGTGCAGAAGCGCAACTTACCCTCCTGCGGGACGACCAGCAATTCGCTGTCGGCGGAAAAGAAATACTCGTCCTTCATCGATTGCGTGATCAGATAGACATGGCTTGCCATGCCGACCTGCGTGTTCACATCGCCCGCCGTGGTGATGGTGCGCATCCCAGTGATCCAGGTCAGATCCTGATCCGGCACCGGGATCGGGTCCCAGCGATATTGGCCAAGGCTGACGATGTCGTGGCAGATGTTCGGGGCACTCCGCCAATAGGGCACGTCGATGGGTGAGAAGCGCCCGGTGTGATGGACCGAGGGGCGAATGCGATAGCACCAAGTCCGCTCGTTCTGGCCGCGCGGCGCGGTGAAGGCGGTGCCGGAAAGCTGCTCGGCATAAAGGCCGTATTCGCATTTCTGCGGGCTGTTCTGGCCCTGCGGCAGCGCGCCGGGCAGTGCCTCGGTTTCGAAATCATTGCCGAAGCCGGGCATATAACCCTCATGCGTGCCGGTCGTCACCGTCGCGCGGATCATCCCCAAAGGCATGTCATGCTGCGCCATCTTTCCTCCCCCCAAAGATCGTTGCATCTGCAATAAATATATCGTTGCTTCTGCAACGATGTCAATGCCGCCCTGACACCATCGCTTTCCCGTTGCGATTACAACGTTTCCTTGCTGTCCTTGGCGGAAATGGAGGCATGCATGACATTCGATCTCGACAGTTTCCTGCCCTATCGGCTGGCCGTGGCCGCGGCCCAGGTCAGTGACCGATTCTCGCACCTCTATGCGGCCGAGGCGGGGCTGACGATCCCCGAATGGCGGGTACTCGCGCATCTGCATGGGCAGGAGGGTGTCAGCGTGCGCGATATCACCCGGCGGGTGAATCTTGAGAAATCCGTGGTCAGCCGCGCCGCCAGCCGGCTGGAGCGCGACGGGCTGCTTGAGAAAACCGACAACAAGGACGACCGGCGGCTGGTCGCTCTGCGGCTGACCAGCCAGGGGCGTGCCCTGATGGACCGGTTGGGCCGCCTGGCCCTGTCCTTTCAGAAGCAACTGCTTCAGGAACTGGGCGCGGATGCCGAGACATTCTCGCGCGTGCTGGACCGGTTGTCCGCGCCGGTCGATGTCAGTCGCTGATCGCCGCCCGCTGCCGCACGGCCTGGTGCAGGGCGCGGATGCCCTGCTCCAGCGCGCTGCGATCCTCGGGCGACATCAAGCACAGGATTTCGTCGGCCCGGCCCGAAACCTCGTCGAAGACCTGCCGGAACAGCGCCTGGCCCGCCTCGGTCGCGCCATAGCTGCGCAACCTGCGGTCCGATCCCAGGATCGCGCGGTCGATCAGGCCCTTGTCCTCAAGGCGGCTGGCGGCACGGCTGACCTGGACCTTGTCCAGCGAGGTCCGCTGCGCTAGTTGCACCGAATCAATAGTGCCCGCATCCGCCAGCAGGAACAAAAGCCGCCATTCCTCACGCGTGAGACCGTATTTCTGGCCATAGACGGCGAAAAGCTGGCGTGAGAAAGCCTCGGCCCCCACAGCCAGGCGATAAGGCAGAAAATTTTCCATGCTCATCGCAACGCTCCGCAAATTCGTTTCATTTGAAATAGTTTCATGGATTCGCGCGGGGAATTCAACCCCGCAGGGCAGCCGGATTTCGTCCCTTCTGCAACGTTGCGTTTGCAACAATATTGACATTGTTGCAAATGATACGATTATGACCCCAGGTTCACGGCAATCGACATGTCCAGAGGGAGGAGACATATGGGCTTGGCATCATCCGGCAGCGCGCCTGTCGCGCAACAACAGAAATCATCCATCCGGCTGCTTTTCGCGGCCAGCATGGGCACGGTTATCGAATGGTATGACTTCGCCATCTTCGCGTTCTGCGCAGCCTTGGTTTTCAACTCGGCGTTCTTCCCCGAGGTCGATCCTGTCACCGGCGTCATCGCCGCCCTGTCCGCGCAGGCAGTGGGCTTCGTGGCGCGTCCTGTGGGCGGGTGGTTCTTCGGTGTGCTGGGCGATCGCATCGGGCGCAAGAAGGCGCTGGTTCTGAGCCTTTACCTGATGGGCGGCGCGACGGTCGCCATGGGCCTGCTTCCGACCTACGCCCAGATCGGCATCCTCGCGCCGCTGCTGCTGCTGGTGCTGCGCCTGCTGCAGGGCTTTGCCATCGGCGGCGAATCCACCGGCGCGCTGGTGCTGATCGCCGAAAGCCTGCCCGCGAAGCAGCGCGGGCTGTGGACCGGCTTTCCGATGGTGGGCGGCCCGGCCGGGAACGTGCTGGCGACCGGCGTCATCGGCGCGGTCATCGGCTATTTCGGCTCGGACGGATTCACCGAATGGGGCTGGCGCATTCCGTTCCTGATGTCCGCCCTGCTGATCCTGCTGGGCATCTGGGTCCGCCGCAAGGTCGAGGAATCTCCCGCCTTCATCAACCTGCAGGAAAACAAGGCCGAGGTCGTCAAGGCTCCCCTGCGCGAAGCGTTGTCCACCCAGGGACACAACATGCTGCGCGTCCTGCTGGTGAAATCGGGCGAAAGCGCGCTGTTCTACCTGTTCTCGACCTTCTTCATCGTACTGGCAACGGTTTTTCTGAAATCTCCGCGTGAAGACGCGCTGAACGCGCTGTTCACAGCTTCCATCGTCGAGGTCTTGGTCATCCTGGCGGCGGGCGCGACCGCCGACCGCATCGGCCGCCGCACGGTGACGCTTGTGGGCCTGATCGGCGGCATCTTGGCGGGCTTCTGGCTGTTCAGCCTGGAACCGGGCGCCAGCGGCGCGGACCTGACCCGCGCGACCATCCTGACGCTGACCTTCCACGGCATCATCGTCGGCGGCATGTCGGCCTATTTCACCGAGTTGTTCCCCGCCCGCGTGCGCTATACCGCCATGTCCACCTCATATTCGGCGGCGACCGTGCTGGGTGGGGCGCTGGCTCCGATCATCGGCACCTGGCTGCTGAACAGCTTCGGCACCCCCTTTGCGGTGGCGGTCTATGCCGCGATGATGGCGATCCCGGCGATCATCGTGATGTTCACCACGCCCGAAACACGCGGCCGCGATCTGGTCCAATAGCAGGCAGGCAGACTGACCATCAGCCGCCTCTTCGGGGCGGCTGATGGCTTTTGACAAGCTGCGCATCTGCAAGCGCGCGAGGGGGCAGGTCAGCGGCAATGCGCCGACCGGCAGCATGGGGGGACAAGGTTACTTCGGACGAGACGGGCACTG
Organism: Paracoccus aminovorans; assembly: GCF_900005615.1. NCBI lineage: Bacteria > Pseudomonadati > Pseudomonadota > Alphaproteobacteria > Rhodobacterales > Paracoccaceae > Paracoccus > Paracoccus aminovorans. The sequence goes on from NZ_LN832559.1 coordinate 2,423,463, forward strand.
TTGCACAAATCCTGTCATGGATTCATCTGATAAAACCCGTACGGTAGCTGGTCTGCATGAGCCGACCCGCATCCCCGACATACAGAACCCGGAACTGGCCAGCCTACAATGAAGCGCTCAAGCGCCGGGGTTCGCTGACGATCTGGTTCGACCCCGAGATGAGCTGGGATGCCGCGCCGACAGGCAGGCGTGGCCGCCAGCAGACCTACAGCGATGCCGCCATTCAGACGTGTCTTTCGATGAAGGTGCTCTTCGGCATGGCGCTCAGGCAGACGACTGGTTTCGTCGAGAGCCTGCTGCAGTTGGTTGGTCTCGACTGGACGGTGCCTGACTTCAGCACCCTGTCCCGTCGCCAGAAGACCCTGGCTGTGAACATACCGTATCGCGGGTCCAAGGGGCCGCTGCACCTGCTGATCGACAGCACTGGCATCAAGGTCGAGGGCGAAGGCGAGTGGCACGCCCGCAAGCATGGCGGCCCGAAACGGCGCGTCTGGCGCAAGATCCATCTGGGGATTGATGAGGAAACGCTGGAGGTTCGGGCGGTGGAGATCACAGGGAGCCACATCGGCGATGCGCCGGTGTTACCCGACCTGCTCAAACAGATCCCGGCGCACGAGCAGATCGGCCGCGTCACAGCAGACGGCGCCTACGACACCCGCAAATGCCACGATGCCATCGCTGACCGCGGCGCCGACGCTGTCATTCCGCCCCGCAAGAACGCCAAACCCTGGAAGACAGTCGCCGCCGGCGCGGGCGCACGAAACGAGGCTCTGCGGGCATCGAAATACCTCGGTCGTGCCCTCTGGCGACGATGGAGTGGATACCACCCCCGAAGCCGCGTCGAGACGAAGATGCACTGTGTGAAACTGCTGGGTCAGCGCCTCATGGCACGGGACTTTGACCGACAGGTCGCCGAGCTTCAGGTCCGTATCGCTATTCTGAACCGTTACACCGCGCTTGGCACCCCCGTCACAGAGGCCGTGGGATAGATCTGTCCGGGGAAAGGGGAAATCCGGCCATCAACTCTTTGGTGCAACAGAGTCCTATCATGTCCATATCAAAACTTTCGAAGCACGTTACAAAACCCAATGCATAGCACTTCTTCATGCCTATTGCTTTCAGAGATCCTTGCGCGACAGCGGCGATCTTGGATATGAATTTTCAAGCCGCAAGTCCGCAAGTTGCTCCAGTCTTTTAAAAAGCAGCGAAGTAATGCCTGCCTTCTGCGGAAAAAAAGAGATGTAGAGGCGGAACTGTCCGGATGACAATGTCTCAAAGTTAAACTGGGAGAAATCAACGTCGAGGCGGCGGGCAATGTCCAATACGCGACCCGCTGTGATCATAGGCTCATGGCAGACGAAGTGTCCCGATATCAGCGTGTCCTCCTGCAGGTTGGCGGTAGTTTCGCGGACCTGTTCAGAACGTCCTGCCGGCATCATTTCATCCTTTCGATGGCAACCGCCGTCGCCTCGCCGCCGCCGATGCAGAGCGACGCGATGCCGCGGTCCAGCCCCCGCGCCTCCAGCGCCGCCAGCAGCGTGACCAGCACCCGCGCGCCCGAGGCGCCGATCGGATGTCCCAACGCGCAGGCGCCGCCGTTCACGTTCACCACCTCATGCGACAGGCCAAGGTCGCGCATCGCCGCCATGGCGACCACGGCGAAGGCCTCGTTGATCTCGAAAAGGTCGTAATCGCCAAGTTCCGTCCCGGTCCGGTCCAGCAGGCGCCGCACCGCGCCGATGGGCGCCGTCGGGAACAGAGCCGGCCGGTCGGCGAAGGTCGCATGGCCGAGGATGCGCGCCCGCGGCGCAAGCCCGCGCCGCTCGGCCTCGGATGCGCGCATCAGCAGCAGCGCCGCCGCCCCGTCCGAGATCGACGAGGCATTCGCCGCCGTCACCGTGCCGCCGGGCCGGAAGGCCGGCTTCAGCGTCGGGATCTTGTCGAGCCGCGCCTTGCCGGGCTGCTCGTCGGTATCGACCACCCGCGCGCCGCCGCGGTCCTGCACCGTGACCGGCGCAATCTCGGCGGCGAAGTCCCCCTCGGCGATGGCGCGCTGCGCCCGGGTCAGCGAGGCGATGGCGAAAGCGTCCTGCGCCTCGCGCGTGAAGCCATAGGCCTGGGCGCAATCCTCGGCGAAGCTGCCCATCAGCCGGCCCTTGTCATAGGCGTCCTCCAGCCCGTCCAGGAACATGTGGTCCAGCACCTGGCCGTGGCCCATGCGATAGCCCGCCCGCGCCTTGGGCAGCAGATAGGGCGCGTTCGACATGCTTTCCATGCCGCCGGCCACCACCACCCGGGCCGAGCCGGCCAGGATCAGGTCGTGCCCCAGCATCGCCGCCTTCATGCCCGAGCCGCACATCTTGTTCACCGTCGTCGCCCCCGCCGCCGCCGGCAGCCCCGCCGCCAGCGCCGCCTGCCGGGCCGGGGCCTGGCCCTGGCCGGCGGCCAGCACGCAGCCCATGAAGATCTCGTCCACCGCCCCGGGGTCGAGCCCGCCGAACGCGGCCCGAATCGCGGTCGCGCCAAGCTGCGCCGCCGGGACGCTAGCGAAATCGCCCTGAAAGCCGCCCATGGGCGTGCGGGCCGCGCCCGCAATGACGATCGGATCCTTGTCCATGATCTCTCCCTCCTGTTTCGGGGACGCGCTATTTCGGTGCCAGGCGCAGCGCGCCGTCCAGCCGGATGACCTCGCCGTTCAGCATCGGGTTCTCGACGACATGGCGCACCAGCGCCGCATATTCCTCGGGTCGGCCCAACCGCGGCGGAAAGGGCACGGTGCCGGCCAGGCTGTCCTGCACCTCCGCCTGTTGAACGGCTTGCAATAAGGACCCCGCTTCTGGGGTGATCGGCGTCCAAAATGGACCCCACCGACCGGGGGTTGGGTCCATTGTGCCTTCGATGATTATCGGAGGCCGAGCACGGGATGCTGATCGTGGAGACAATCGCAAAAATCAGGCGGCTACATTTCACCGAGGGCAAGGGGATCAAGACGATCTGCCGTGACCTGAAGCTGTCGAAGAAGGTGGTGCGGAAGGTGATCCGCACCGGGATTACCGAGTTCACCTATACCCGGACGGTGCAGCCGCGCCCGAAGCTGGGTGCCTGGCTGGGGGAACTCAACCGGCTGCTGGAGGTCAACGCCGCGCGGTCCAGCCGGGAACGTCAGTCTCTGATACAGATCTACGAAGAACTGAGCGGTCTCGGTTATGAAGGTGGGTATGACGCGGTGCGCCGCTACGCCTCGAACTGGGCACGCACTCAGAGTTCAGGCGCTTCTGCCGCCTTCGTGCCCCTGAGCTTTGCGCCCGGTGAAGCCTATCAGTTCGACTGGAGCCACGAGGTTGTGGTGATCGATGGGGCGACCACCACCATCAAAGTGGCCCATGTTCGCCTGTGCCACAGCCGGATGTTCTTTGTGCGGGCCTATCCGCGCGAGACGCAGGAGATGGTGTTCGATGCCCACGACAGGGCTTTCGCCTTCTTCAAGGGCACCTGCACCCGCGGGATCTACGACAACATGAAGACGGCGGTGGAGACCATCTTCACCGGCAAGGAACGCCTCTACAATCGTCGGTTCCTGCAGATGGCCAGCCATTATCTGGTCGAACCCGTTGCCTGCACCCCTGCTGCGGGTTGGGAGAAAGGCCAGGTGGAGAGCCAGGTCGGCACTGTCCGTCAGCGGTTTTTCGCGCCCCGCGTCAGGGTCAAGAGCTACGAGGAACTGAATGCCTGGCTGCTGGACAAGTGCATCGCCTCGGCCAGAACCAGCAAGCATCCGGAGCTGACGGACAAAACCGTCTGGCAGGTCTTCCAGGAAGAGCGCCCGCACCTTGTCCCCTATGCCGGGCGCTTCGACGGATTCCATTCACTGCCTGCGGCGGTGTCAAAGACCTGTCTCGTGCGCTTCGACAACAACAAATACTCCGTCGCGGCAACGGCTGTCGGGCGGCAGGTCGAGATCAGGGCCTATGCTGAGCGGATCGAGATCCGGCAGGAGGGCCGACTGGTCGGAGACCACCCGCGTCACTTCGGCCGGGACCGAACGGTTTACAATCCCTGGCATTATGTGCCTGTTCTGCTTCGCAAACCCGGGGCGCTGCGTAACGGCGCACCGTTCAAGGACTGGGTTCTTCCCGGAGCTCTTGAACAGATCCGCCGCAAGCTGCAGGGCTCCTCAGATGGCGACCGCCAGATGGTGAAGGTCCTCGGCGCTGTGCTGACGGAAGGGATGCCTGTGGTTCAAAAGGCATGTGCCGAAGCTCTCTCGCAAGGCGTCCATTCTGCCGATGTAATCCTCAATATTCTATCCCGCAGGCGAGATCCGGAACCACCACCGCTTCTGCTGACCTCTCCGGCCTTGCAGTTGACCCATGAGCCTGTGGCGGACTGCGCCCGTTATGATCTGCTGCGGAGGGCCTGCTGATGGATCGTGCTGACATCATGGCTGCAATGGGCGAGTTGAAGCTCTACGGGATGCGCGCCGCTTATGACGAACTCATGGCGGTGGCTGTGCGCCGCCAGCACGAACCCCGCCAGATCGTTGGAGATCTTCTGGCCGCCGAGATCAACGAGAAGAAAGCGCGGTCGGTCAAATACCAGATCACCACCGCCAAGCTGCCCTATGCCCGGGAGATCGAGGAGTTCACCTTCGATGACACCCCAATCAACGAGACCCTGGTGCGAGATCTGGCCAGCGGGGAGTTCCTCAGCCAACAGCGCAATGTCGTGCTGGTTGGCGGCACCGGGACCGGCAAGACCCATATCTCTGTGGCCATAGCGCGCGCGGTCATCCGCAATGGTGCCCGGGGCAGGTTCTTCAATGTCGTCGATCTGGTGAACAGGCTGGAGGCCGAGGCCCGTGCCGGACGGGCAGGCCGGCTTGCAGAACATCTGATGCGGCTCGACTTCGTCATCCTCGATGAACTCGGATACCTGCCATTCGCGCAGTCCGGCGGCCAGCTGCTGTTCCATCTGATCAGCAAGCTCTATGAGCAGACTTCCGTCATCGTCACCACCAACCTCGCATTCGGGGAGTGGCCGACCGTCTTCGGAGACGCAAAGATGACCACCGCGCTGCTCGACCGGCTCACCCACCACTGCGACATCGTCGAGACCGGCAACGACAGCTGGCGCATCAAAACCCGAGCCTGAACACCCTCCAAAACGCAGGCCCGCGTCGGCTGCGCCAGCTGGAAAGCTACGCCGCCACGGGCCTGCTCACCCGCGCGCCAAAGGGGTCACTTTTGGACGCCGATCAGGGGGCCCGTTTGAATGCCGATTGACAGACAGATCCCTTGCGCGCGCCTTCGAGCTGGTCAGCCTTGCCCATTTCGGTCTGCACATAGTTGGTCACGGCCTCATACAAGGCCGCTTCGATCTGCGAGAGTTCGTAGTTGACCGTGTATGCCTTGCGCTCTGGGAAGAGCGGCGTGCCGTCGAACTTGACCAGTTCCTCCTTGACCATGCGGCGCATGAGGTCGGAGGCATCGACCTTGTGAACGCCGTCGCGGAACTTGCCGTAGAAGCGGTCGGAATCGAGCAATGAAAGGAAAAGCTGGAAGTCCTCTTCCTTGCCGTTGTGCGGCGTCGCCGTCATTAACAGCAGGTGCCGGACATGCGCGCCCAGCTTCTCGGCGAAGCGGAAACGGCCCGTCTTTTCCAGCTTGGAACCGAAATAGTGCGCGGAGAGTTTGTGCGCTTCGTCGAAGACGACCAAATCCCAGCCCGGCGCGCAAAGCTTGTCCTGAAGCTCCTCGTTGCGAGAGAGCTGATCGAGCCGGACGATAAGGCGGGGATAGTCGTCGAACGGGTTTCCGCTCGGTGAGGTCTGCTCCAGAAGCGGCGAATAGACGTGAAACTCCAGACCGAATTTCTCGTAAAGCTCGTCTCGCCATTGCTCGACAAGGCTACCGGGCGCGACGATCAGGATACGGTGTGAATCCGCGCGCATGATGAGTTCGCGGATATAGAGGCCCGCCATGATCGTCTTGCCGGCACCGGGATCGTCCGCGAGGACGAACCGCAAAGGCTGCCGGGGCAAAAGCGATTCATAGACAGCGGTGATCTGGTGCGGCAACGGTTCCACATTTGAGCTATGGACGGCCATCATCGGGTCGAACAGGAAGGCGAGGTCGATCCGCTTGGCCTCGCAAGCAAGCTGAAACGCCGCGCCATCGCCGTCGAAGGAAAACGGGCGCTCCACCGTGGCAATCTCAACCGAAGGCTCGTCGCCCCTGTTGAGAAGCCGTTCCTTCATGCCACCGTCAGGGGTCCGATAGATAAGCTGGACGGACCCTTCGCTGAGAGGGACGACGGCAACGACCGTCACTACCTGAGACGGCTCAATCCCAGATAGACTCTGACCAGACTTGATTTCTTCGAGCTTCATGTGGTGGACGGCTTTCTTTTGAGTGCGCGAGCCTATGCCCTGGAGTTTGCTGAGAATAAACGGGTCATGACGGGAGATTTCGCTGCGGTGGCTTACCCGAATAGGGTGCGACGTTGACCGCCTCTGCCTTCTTCCGCGCCTCCGCGATGTCAAAGCTGTTTTGCATACGCATGAGGGTTTCCATCGACACGCCGAACGCCTTCTCGATGCGGATTGCCATTTCCGGCGACAGGTCGGCCCGCTCGTTGAGGAGGGCGGATAGAGCGGCGCGAGTGACGCCGAGAACATCGGCGGCAGCCGTGACCGACAGGCCGAGAGGTTCGATCACCTCGGTCTTTACGAAGCCGCCCGGATGGGCGGGAGCCTTCATTCGGATACCGTTCATTGCGCTTGCGCCCTCGTTTCAGCCGTTTCCTTCGTAGTCGAGGTTCGTGATCGCGTCGTCCTGTGCGTCGATCCCGAACGTGATTGCACCGACCGGCGCGGCCTGAAGCTCCCATCGTCCCCGCCCGGCACCGGACGGCGGTTGAACCATCCAGCCGGCGACGCAGCGAAGCTCCGATGCCCCGGCCATGTCCTGAAGGAACGACAGGATGCGCTGCAACCTCGAAACGTCGATGTCTCGCGGGCTGGCCGGTTCGTCCTCTGCAATGAGAGAGCGCAAGCCCGGATGGACCACGTTCCGAATCTTCATGCCGCACACTATCTTGGAGGCTGGATAGCGTCAAGCGACACTTTACATACAGCCAAGAGCCCACTTCCCGTTGATCGCCGCCGTCAAGCAGCACACAGCCCCGGCGCTTTCGCGTCCGGGGCTGTGCGTGGCTCGCCGATTTCGGTGTAAGCTGTTGCTACACTTCGATTTCGAGTGTTTTATGACAGAAGTGGTTGCGGGGGCAGGATTTGAACCTGCGGCCTTCAGGTTATGAGTTTGTTCACACCACTTTTCGCCCCACTATCCCGCTCTGCGAAATTGCCGCAGAATACCGCATAAATAACTGTTCCTATTGACTTATTTTACCAAAAACCCTACCTTATTTTGCGAAGGGGAACGCATCCATACGCTCCCAAATGATTCCGATTTGATTCCGGCAGGAGGGAGCAGGAGATGGCCAAGATCACCAAACGTTCCGTCGATGCTGCGGCACCGACAGACAAGGAATTTTTCCTTTGGGACGACGAACTCAAAGGCTTCGGCCTGCGCGTCTATCCATCGGGCAGGAAGATGTACCTTGCCCAATTCCGGAGCGGCGGGCGCCTGCGCCGCGTCAACATCGGATTGCACGGAGCGGTGACGCCCGACCTCGCCCGCACCGAAGCCATGAAGCATCTCTCGCAAGTTCGCCTTGGCGCCGACCCGGCGGGCGAACGGGACCGCCGAAAGGCCTCCCCCACAATGAAGGAGTTCGGCAAACGCTTTCTCGAAGAGCACGTCGCCTCTCATTGCAAGCCATCCACCCAAGCGGAATACAAAAGGTCGGTCGAGCTTTTCATCAACCCGAAACTGGGTTCGCACCGCATCATCGACATTACCCGCGCCGATATCGTTGAGGTGCATCAGTCCATGAAGGCGACCCCCTATCAAGCCAACCGGACCCTCGGCGTACTCTCAATCATGTTCACCGTCGCCCACACGTGGGGCGTGCGCACCGATGGAGTGAACCCCTGCTGGAAGGTCAAGCGCTACAAGGAAATCAAGCGTGAGCGCTACCTCACGCCCGACGAACTTGCCAGACTCGGCAAAGTTCTGCGTGAAAGCAATGCCGAACGCGAAGCTGCTTTCTGCATCCAGCTCCTGCTTCTCACCGGCTGCCGCCTCAGCGAAATCCAGAAACTGAAATGGGAGTATGTCGACCTTGACGCGGGCCTCTTGCGCCTCCCTGATTCCAAGAGCGGAGCGAAGCTGGTCGCGATTGGGCAGGCCGTCGTGGAGGTTTTCAAGGCGATCCCCAAGGTGAAGGACAATCCTTACGTCATCACCGGCACGATCGAAGGTCAGCATCTGACCGACATGCAAAAGCCTTGGAGACGCTTGCGCAAACGCGCCGGGCTGGACGATCTCCGCATACACGACCTGCGCCACTCCTTCGCCTCGGACGCCCTCCAGCTTGGCGAGGACCTCACGATGATCGGTCGGCTGCTTGGCCACACCCAGGTTCAAACAACCGCCCGTTATGCCCACCTCAAGACCGATCCTATCCGAGCGGCTGCTAACAAGGTCTCCGACGCCATCGCGCTTGCCCTCTCCCTCCCTGCCCGAGAAAAGGTGGAGGAAGACCTGGATATTGCGGCCTAACCTGCCTGCCCTGGTCCGGCGCGGAAGCGCCTGACTGGGCCGGGATTGAAATTCGAGGCCGCCTGATATATATTCCGACCGATCGGAAGATTTAATCAGGAGGCCCACATGACCGCAGTGACGGAAATGCTGAAGGCGACCGAGGCCGCTGTGGTCTCGCGCGTGAGCCTACGTGACATCAATCGCGTCATTGATGAGCGAATCCTGCCAGATGCCTTCGTGTCGCTCGACAACGGGCGCCACGTTCTCGCTGGCGCATGCTCCTTCATCGCGTTCTACTTCGAAAGCGCCAAACGCCTCACCTCCGAAGAACGGCTTTTCGCCATCAAGACCGCAGGTCCTCGGCTGACGCGTTCCCGTGCTCTCGCCTGGGCAGCACTGCTGCGCGAAGACTGGACCGTCCGCGACGAGTTCCTGACCATTGATTTGTTGCCCTTTGTGAAGGGCACGAGCGAACGGCTGGACGACCTGGGCGCAGCACGCGAAATCGTATGCACCTCCGACGATATTCTCGGCGGCACGCCGGTCATTAGAGGCACTCGCGTTCCAGTCTACGATGTCGCCGCGGCAGTCGCGGCCGAATATCCGATCGGGCGCATCCTTGACGCTTGGCCGAGCCTCGACGCCGAGAAAGTTCGCCTTGCGGCGATCTACGCGGAAGCCAACCCCCTCCGGGGGCGACCGCGCGTCTCCAGCGACATCCCGGAAGGCTCGACCATCGTCACCGACCGCCGCGTACCTCGTCGTAGGAAGGCGGGATGAAATTTTTAATCGACGAATGTCTGAGCCCAGAGCTTGCAAAGATCGCAATCGACAAAGACCACGGCGAAACCAGCCATATCGTTTGGCTGGGTCTCGCCGGACATAAAGACTGGGAGCTGACGCCGATCATCCTGGACGGCGACTGGACATTCGTCACCAAGAACTCGGTCGACTTCCGGGGGCCAAAGGACAAGCCCGGAACGAAGGGGCAGTATGCCGATGTGGCGATCCATGCCGGCCTGATCTGCCTCAACGGCCCGCCCGGCATGGATCTGGATATGCAGATCGAACTCTTCGAGCAGGCTCTGCTCGAACTCGACGCTGACCCTGATCTGGTGAACCAGGTGCTCGAAATCACGCTCGACGATGATGATTTACGCGTGCTCCGCTACGCGCTTCCTGCCGAAGAAAGCTGAGGAGGCAGCATGGCCCTGACAATGCCCACAGCTTGGCGTTATGGCTCCCCCGGTGCGATGCCCCCGGCTGCGGTAAATGCCTTTAATTCCCTCGTTCACTCCATCGCCAGCCAATCAGAATCGTCTTGGTCGATCTTTGAGATGTTCAAGGCAAAATTTAATGGTGGCCAATCCTGGAGCTCCAGCGAAAGTTGGGCGCTCAGCGACCTCCATGGCGCAATGATGTCCGCCGGAAACAATGCCCCAGTGTTTATCAGCGCCTTCTGGGATGGATGCGCACAGATACAATCTGCGCATCCAGAAATCGGCCTTCCAGACGAAGATATCGTCAACCAGATCCTCTATGAGCATGAAGTGCCCTTCGAAGTAAGGCCCCCAGCCCTGCTGGCACGCCATCCGCAAACCCCCATCGTCGTCCAGGCGCCGCAGAAATCACTCGGTCAGCGTGCGCATGAGCTTATTCACACCTCACTCGATCAGGCAGACCGCCTTCTTCTCGAACAGCGGCCGCGACAGGCGGTGCAGGAAATTCTGTGGCTCCTTGAAACGGTGTCGACGGCATTTCAGGGGCAGGAAAGCGGATCGGGAACGGTCGAAGGAAAATACTTCAACGAAATCATCCGCGCCTTGCGCAAAAATAATGGCGGCAGCGCGCTGGCCGAAGCGCTCGGTTGGATGACCAAGATGCACGGGTTCCTCTCTTCGCCCGGCGGCGGCGGCGTCCGCCATGGCACACAACTCGCGGCCGACGTGTCGCCGTCGCTCAGGGAAGCGCATCTCTACTGCAACCTGACACGAAGCTATATCAGCTATCTTCTCGCGGAGTTGGCAGAGCAATCTTGATCGCGCCCCTACACAACGCAGGCAAGTAAAGTTCGAAACAGGAAGCAAAATAACGAGGAACTGAGGGCGACCATGGCCGAAGCGAACAAACTACCCCGACGGCTCTACAAATATCGGGGTTTCAGCCACCGCCTGCTGGATATGCTGGTCGCGGACGAGCTTTACTATTCAGACCCCGGTGACTTCAACGACCCCCTCGACTGCCGCCCAACTCTCGATGCTAACCTCCCCAACGATCAGCTTGAACAGGTTCTAAGCCGTCTGCGCGAGCAGCGTATCCTCGCCGAGATGCAGGCTGCGGCAAAATCCCTCAAATATCGTGGCCCCAAAACCATCGATCATATCGCGCGGCATAGCCAGAAGGATGCCGCTCGGCTGCTTGACGAAATCCGCTATCACGCAACCGATCCCAGCTACGAGATCGCTGATCCCCTGCAATCGCTGTTGCGTCAGTATCTCGAAGACGAATTGCTTCGCCGCTACGACCGTGGCATCGTTTCGTTCGGAGTCCGCGCCACATGCCCGTTGATGTGGAGCCACTATGGCGATCAGCATAACGGGATTTGTGCTGGCTACTCTGTTCCGGCCGAAGCGGAAGCCGACCTCAACAAGATCCGCTATGGAGGCAGTCGCAAGGTGATGGCCAGCGATGTGGCCATGATGGAGAACGACAGCGCCGCACGACAGCGTGTCGACGAAGCCGTCCTGCTCCGCAAGGCTGCGAGTTGGCGTTATGAGAGGGAATGGCGTCTGATCGGCAAACGCGGCGCACAGGATTCGCCGCTGGAACTCGAAGAAGTCGTCTTCGGCATTCGCTGCAAATCCTCCGTCAAATTTACAGTCGTTCAGGCCCTGGCAAACCGGGGCCGCCCCGTGCGCTTTTTCGAGATGCGTGAAGTACCCGGCACGTTTCACCTCCGAAAGTACGCGCTCGACACGGATGAACTTGGAGCGTCCCTGCCCCGGCGATCGCGGGCAATTTTTGAGGCTTTTGAAAATCTCGACGAAGAATAACGTCAAGCTTGATAGAAAGAATTGTTATAAAACAACTTGTGGATGCTAAGCATCTCATGAATCACATGAATTCGGACAGAGCATAGGCCATCTATTTCTGCCGATACACGCGGAGGGGCAATGATCGGCAGAGGTTCGCAGTGGCGGCGTTGGGAGCCGCATATCCATGCACCGGGGACAATCCTGAACAATCAGTTCGGTGGTGGCGATCCCTGGGAGGCCTATCTGACATCTCTGGAACGCTGCTCACCCGCAATCGGTGCCATAGCTGTTACCGACTACTATGTCACAGACACCTATGAGGAAGTGTTGCGGCGCAAGCAGGCGGGGCGCTTGCCCAACGTCCAGCTCATCTTTCCAAATGTCGAACTGCGGCTCGACATCGCCGCCAAGACCGGCTTCGTCAACATGCACCTGCTGGTCAGTCCGGAAGATCCCAATCATTTGGCCGAACTGCATCGCATTCTCCAGCGATTGCAGTTCCAGGCGCATGGGGACACCTACAACTGCACGCGCAACGATCTGATTGCTCTTGGCAAACGCGCCGACACCGCCATCATCGACGATGGCGCGGCTCTGCGCCACGGTGCCACGCAGTTCAAGGTCAACTTCGCTCAACTGCGCCAGGTGCTACGAGACAGCGACTGGGCCAAGACAAACATTTTGGTCGCGGTGGCCGGCGCAGCGGGAGATGGAACGTCGGGGTTGCGGCAGGCGGCCGAGGCGACGATGCGCCAGGAGATCGAGCGGTTTGCTCACATCATCTTCTCAAGCAGCCCCGCGCAACGTGAATTCTGGTTCGGCAAAAGGGGCGTCAACGTTGAGAAACTGCGCGAGGACTATGATGGGTGTAAGCCATGTCTGCATGGCAGCGACGCACATGACCAGAAAACCGTCGGGCAGCCAGTGGAGGAGCGCTTTTCATGGATCAAGGGTGGTCTCGAGTTCGATGCCCTGCGCCAAGCCTGCATTGATCCGGAAGGACGCGCTTACGTCGGAACCGAACCGCCGCGAACCGCTATGCCCTCGCAAGTCATTTCGCACATCTCCATTGCTGATGCAGATTGGGCCGCGACTCCCGAAATCCCTCTCAACCCCGGCCTGGTAGCGATCATCGGGGCTCGTGGTTCCGGAAAAACGGCACTCGCCGATATGATAGCTGCTGGATGCGATGCCATCACGCCATCTGGATGGAGCGCCAGCGAGAATGCTAGTCCCTCCTTCCTTGTCCGCGCCCGCGAGCTGGTCGGCAACGCGACGGCCACGTTGACCTGGGGCGGTGGCGCCACCACAACGCGCGCGCTCGATGGTCGGGACGCCAACAATCATCTGTCCTTTCCGCGCGCCCGATATTTGTCGCAGCAATTCGTGGAAGAGCTCTGCTCTTCCGGCGGCTTCTCGGACGGTCTCATCGCCGAGATCGAACGGGTGATTTTCGAATCCCACTCCGACGATCAGCGGGACGGTGCGATCGACTTCGCCGAGTTGCGCAGCCACAGGACAAGTCGCTTCCAGCAAGCCCGTGAGCGAGAAGCCGAAGCTATTGCCGAGATTTCCGATCGCATCGCCACAGAACTGGAAAAGGAAAGTTCTGTCCCGACTCTGAATGCGCAGGTGACCCAGAAAGCCGGCCTGATCAAAAGCTACAATGAAGATCTCGCCAAACTCGTCGTCAAGGGCACCGAAGCTCAGGCACAACGGCACACACAACTCAGTCAGGCCGTGCAGGCGGTACGCGGCAAGATCCAGGGATTCGGCAATCAGCGGCGGACCTTCCTCGCCCTGCAGGATGAGGTGAAAAGCACCCGAGCTACCAAGGCGCCCGAATTGTTGCGGCAGGCCAGGGAACGCCATCAGCAGGGCCATATGAACGATCAACAGTGGGACGAATTCCTGCTGGTGTACAAAGGCGATGTCGACAAGAGTCTGGCGGGCTACGTCACATGGGCCGATCAGCAGATTGCTGCTCTCAATGGTCCTCCCCTGCCATCGGGCATTCCCACGCCCCCCATAGCCGACAGCGCCGATCTTTCCACGCTCACCCTCAACGTCCTTCAAGCCGAGATGACGCGGCTCGAAGCCTTGGTCAGCGCGGACAAGCTGGTCCGGGACCAGTATTCAGCGCTTTCACTCCGCATTGGGCAGGAAAACACCGCCCTTCAGAACCTGCAAGCCCGTCTCACCGATGCCCAGGGCGCCGCGACCCGCAAGAAAGACCTGCAAACCGAACGTGATGCGGCCTATGGCCGTGTGTTTGAAGCTATCATCAATGAACAGACGGCGCTCGCCAGTCTCTACGCACCGCTCATGAGCCGTCTGGCAGCCTCATCGGGAACTTTGCAAAAACTCGGCTTTTCCGTGCGCCGTATCGTTGATGTCGAAGCCTGGGGAACGATTGCGGAAGAGAAACTTCTCGACCGCAGAAAGGCCGGTCCCTTCAATGGCCGTGGATCGCTGATCCAATTGGCCAATAGTGCGCTCAAGCCGGCCTGGGAGAATGGGACGGCAGCGGACGTGCAAGCCGCAATGGCCGCGTTCATCTCAACGTACCTGCGAGACTTGATCGGACACGCGCCCATTGCTCAAGCGCAACAGGCTGAGTTTCGGGCCTGGCTCAAAGAGTTTGCCCACTGGCTGTTTGCGACTGACCATATCTCCGTACGCTATGAGATTGTCTATGACGGCATCGATATCCGTAAACTCTCGCCTGGGACGAGAGGGATTGTGCTTTTGCTTCTGTATCTCGCACTGGACGACGCAGACGACCGACCACTCATCATCGACCAGCCAGAGGAAAATCTCGATCCTAAGTCCGTCTTCGATGAACTCGTCTCGCTGTTCATCGCGGCCAAATCCAAACGGCAGGTCATCATGGTCACCCACAACGCGAACCTTGTGATCAACACCGACGCGGATCAGATCATTGTCGCAGAGGTTGGCCCGCATCAGATCGGCGGCTTGCCGCCCATCACTTACAAGGCAGGCGGCCTGGAAAACGCAGATATCCGCAAAGCCGTGTGCGATATTCTTGAAGGCGGTGAAGAAGCATTTCGAGAGCGTGCTCGCCGACTTCGTGTCAGGCTGGAGCGATGACAATTTTGCGGGCGGCCTAATGGCCGCCCATTCCCAGAGCAGCAGGCGCACGGCTTCCTGGGGCCTGATATCGTTCTGATCGCTATCGACAAAAGCAAGCGTCCCGCACCATGACTTACATCGCTATGATATGGAGCCAACTCTCCACGCTTTCAGATTGGCAAATCTTCCCAGCGGATACGGAGATAGCGGCCTGATCGTTTCGGCAACTGCTTTCGCTCAATCATTCGGCCCGAGACCTGAAATTCCGCATTAATCTTGACCACGAGCAGCTTGTTGAAATGGCGTGACGTATCAACCATGACGACATCCTTGCTCTTGAATGGCGTAATGGTCTTGATCTCGACATGGTCATTGCCGAGCCGTCCGTCAGAACCCTGCGCATAGGTGCGGTTCAGCTTGATCCCATAGGTGATAGCCCCGAAGAGCTCACCGATATCGCCGTAGACGGAAAGATGCAGCCCCGTTTCCAGATGGTAGCTCTCGGCGAGCGAGGTCAGATCCTCAAAATAGGGTATCATCGAACGGATGGCGTTCGGATATTTGGCACCCCATTCCTTGTGCCGCAGTTGCTCATCAATCTCTGACCAGGTTACCCATTCCCCGTCATCATAAAACGCGCGATCAGACCAGTTGATCTCTTCCATTTACATTATCCAGAAATGCTGACGTGAATATCGCCCAACAACCATCATTCAAACTACTACCTCTTTCTTAACAACCAACGGAATACCCTTCGCCTGACACAAGGCCCGGACGGGCGGAAGCAATATTTATGGAGATGTTGGGGGAAAGCCTTCCCATAAGCGCTAACTTTGGGGTGGACGGCAGGAATCGGTCTGTGATTCATGAGGAGGATGGACTCCGATACCCATCCCCATTTCGACATCGCGTGGCGTGAGCTGCTGTCCCGTTTGCCGGACAATCTGGATCTTGACAAAAGCGCGCGTGAGCATGGCGCGGTAAAACGTAGAAGGGTAGTGCGGGATGGCGCGACCATGTTGCGGTTGGCGCTAGCCTATGGACCAGGCAGGATGAGCCTACGGTCTGCTGCTGCGTGGGCGGCTGGATGCGATATCGCACATTTGTCCGATGTCGCGCTGTTGAAGCGCCTCAAAGGGGCAGAAGACTGGTTGAGCTATATCGCCGCATCCTTGCTTAACGACGATATCCGCAGCCGGAATGGCGAGCGACGGCTGCGAATAGTAGATGGCAGCGTGATCCGCTCGTCGGGCAAGGGCGGCACGGACTGGCGCCTGCACGCAACATATGATCCGGCACGAGGGAGGTTCAGCCAGCTTGAGATCAGCGATACGCATGGCGGGGAGAGCTTATCGCGCCATGAATTCGAGAAGGGCGATCTCGTGCTTGGAGACCGAGGATATGCTCGGACACCCGGACTGCTGCATGTGCGCGAAATGGGAGCGGACTTCATTATGCGGATCGGATGGTCGACGATCCGGTTGCTGACACCGAACGGCGCACGCCTGGACTGGAACGCGGTCTACGCTGGTATGCAACCCGGCGACATCGCCGAACACGAGGTATTGGTTGATCATTCCGGCCGCAAACGCGAGTTGAGTGGCGCCTCGACATTCCGCGCCCGTTTAATCATTCGGCGCAAGGACGTGGCTTCGTCAGAACGGGCGCGCAAGGCGATATTGTTTGACCACCGAAGGAAACAGCGGGTGGCCGCACACCCCAACCCTTTGACAGTCGCTTCGGCGGATTTCCTACTATTACTGACTTCGGCTTCCGTAGAGGAAATTTCTGCGGACAATGCGATCGCGACCTATCGCCTACGGTGGCAGATCGAACTGGCGTTCAAACGGCTCAAGAGCGGACTCGGGATCGATGCGCTTCCGGCGCGTGACAGCCAACTCGCTCGCTCATGGCTCGCGGCATACCTAATTGTTGGATTGCTGATCGACGAGGCTGTCGCCGACAGCCTCGCTTTTCCCCCCGCGTCGTCGGCGCAAACAGGCGCACACCTGTCGCTGTGGCGAATGCAGAAATTTATAAGGAACGCGCTCTTGGTCGCGATCTTTGGAGAGCCTCGGCTCTCCCGGGTCGGTCAAAGCCTCGCAGGCGCCGCCAGAACGCTCTTCGAGCCACCCCGACGAAGGTTATCGCAGTTCAGTCAGCTGCGCGCTCTGCCCATTTGAGCGGCGTGCGACAGGGCGTTGCGATAACTGACATCGATAGTCAGGGGTCAGGCAGGTTCCAAGCGGCGGACCAAGACTAGTGACCCTTTGTTGCTGCCCCAAAAACGACCGAGATACCGGAAAGCCAACCTCTTCCCGAAACTCGTCTGACCACGATTTGGGAAGATCGAATCACTTACGCAGCAGTGGTCATCTGAGCTCGCGCCTGTCGAACATCTCGGGCGGGTGGGAGGCCAAACATGCGGCCATATTCACGCGTGAACTGCGGAACGCTCTCGTATCCCACGCCGTAGGCGGCATCGCTGATCGCCTCGCCCAGTGAGAGCATTCGGCGCCGCGCCTCGATGAGCCGAAGCTGCTTTTGAAACTGTAGCGGCGACAAAGACGTGATGCTGCGGAAATGGACGTGGAAGGCGGACAGGCTCATCCCGGCCACCTCGGCCAGCGCTTCGACCTTCACCAGCTCGGCATAATGCGCGCGGAGCATGGCGACGGCGCGCGCGATCCGCTGGGCGTGGCTGTCGGTAACGCCAAGCGCCCGGATCGCGCCGCCATGCCGGCCGCTGAGCAGCCAGTAATGTAGCTCGCGCTTGAGCTGCGGTCCCAACACCGCCAGCGTTGCGGGGCGGTCGAGCAGGCGTAGCAGTCGCAAGGCCGCGTCCGCGACTTCCGTCTCGGTCGGATCGACCCTGACCGGGCGATCTGCCTCGAACGGCGCCGCGCCGATCTCGTCTACCAAGCCCGCGATAATGGCAGGATCGAGTTCGAGAACGAGGGAATAATAAGGCAAGACGCGGGTCGCCGTCGTGATCTGGCTGACGGTCGGCACGTCGGTGGTGACAAGCAGGGAATCGCCCGCGCCGAAGTCGAAGGTGGCGCTGCCCATCGTCACACGTTTGCTACCTTGCAGTACCAGCGCCACCAAAGGCTTCGACACCGCATATTGCAGCATCGTCGGCGCCGTCTCACGCAGGATCACCAGCCCTTCCACCGGTGTCGTCGCGACGCCGGCATGGTCGGCATGGGCGTCGGCAAAGCGCCGTGCATAGTCGAGGAGCGGACCTGTCATGGTCGACTAAATACGGCACGCGACCGGATGCGGCAACCGATCTGGACGATCAGGCAATTTTTCCGGCCGATCGCGCAACAGCGGCGTGGCGGTGGGATGCATAAGGCTGGCAACACCAACCGGAGGCTTGCATGACCACCATTTCCCTCGTTACCGGCGGCAGCCGTGGCCTCGGCCGCAATACCGCCATCAGCATTGCTCGCCATGGCGGCGACGTGATCCTCACCTATAATAGCGGCAAGGACAACGCCGATGCGGTCGTTGCCGAGATCGAGGCGCTGGGCCGCAAGGCGGTCGCGTTGCAGCTCGACACCGGCAGCGTCTCGACCTTCCCGTCCTTCATTGAGAAGCTGCGCGGGGCGCTGACCACCACCTTCGGGCGCGAGCGCGTCGACCACCTCGTCAACAACGCCGGCCACGGCGAGATGGCGGACTTCGCCGCCACCACGGAGGAGCAGTTCGACAAGCTGTTCTCGGTCCACGTCAAGGGCGTATTCTTTCTGACGCAGGCGCTGCTTCCCGTGCTGGCCGATGGCGGGCGGATCGTGAACTTCTCGTCCGGCCTGACCCGTGTGTCGTTCCCCGGCTTCTCGGCCTACTCGGCCGCCAAGGGGGCGATCGAGGTGTTGACCGTCTACATGGCAAAGGAGTTGGGCGCACGCGGCATCACCGCCAACACGGTCGCCCCCGGCGCGATCGAGACCGACTTCCTGGGCGGCGCGGTGCGGGACATTCCCGACTACAACACCGCCTTCGCCGGCATGACCGCGCTCGGCCGCGTCGGCCTGCCCGACGATGTCGGGCCGATGGTTGCGAGCCTGCTCGGCCCCGACAACCGCTGGGTCAACGGCCAGCGCATCGAGGTGTCGGGCGGCCAGACGATCTGAGGCCCACCAGCGGATGCCGCTCGGCGGCATCCGCTCCATACCGGAGGCGCTACCATGCCGAAGCTCATCATCCACTCGCCTGTCGGCACCTTCAATGCGGCCGATCGCCAGCGTGTCGCTGGCAACCTCGCAACCCTGGGCCTGGACTGCGAGGCGCTTCAGCCCTCGCCGATGGTGCGTAGCACCGTGTGGACGTACTTCGCCGATTACGCGGCGGATGCCGTGTTCATGGGCGACGAACCCGCGCGCCTGCCCGTCGTGACACTCCAGATATATGTGCTGGCCGGTGGACTGGATGCTGCCGGCAAGCGCCGGCTCATTGATGGCGCAACCGCCATCCTTGATCGGCGGCCGGACGGCACAGCGGTCGCCCCGGTGTACGTCGTCATTCACGAGGTTGCGGAGCAAAATTGGGGCATCTTCGGAAAACAAGCCGACCTTACCGCGCTGCGGGCGAGCCCACCGGATGCGCCGGCGATCTGACGTTCAAGCGTTCCCTCAAAAGAAGGTTGATCGAGAACGACGGCGTGAGCGTACCCACGCTGCTACCGCCCCATACGCATCAGTTTTCCAAAACCTGTTCCCGATAGCCTTTTCCCGAAACCGGCTGATGGAGATGGAGAAACGGGACTACCGAGTGCGTTCCGAGCAACCGATTTCGGGATGACAGGGCGGGCGCCGGAGCGTCTTGGCTGAGAGGCAGCTGTGACGGCGGTCTGCGCCGCCGCCGTGCCTGCGCTTTAAGTTAGCGCTTATGGGAAAGCCTTCCCCCTGGTCGGCACTGGCGTTGCCGACGCACCCCCATCAGCGGGGAGACCCCGCAACGCCCCCTTGAGAGTGAGAGTGCGGACGGGTTTTCCGTGACGGGTTGAGGGCTGGAAGAGAGGCTTCCGGCGCCCGTCGCGGAGATCATCCCGATGGCCAGACAGGATCGCAGCCCCGCTGACGGTGGCGCGCGCAGCAACCTTTACGACGACATCACCAACAAGATCATCGCCGAGCTGGAGCAAGGCCGGCTCCCCTGGGTCCAGCCATGGGGCGCGTCGCCGGATACCGCCCCGCTGGGCCTGCCGAAAAATGTTTCAACCGGCCGGTCATATTCAGGCATCAATATTCTCATTCTCTGGGGTGCTGTCATCCAGCACGGTTTCCCCGGTCAGGCGTGGCTGACTTTCCGACAGGCGCTTTCGCTGGGCGGCAATGTCAGGAAGGGCGAGCGCGGCACCACCGTCGTTTATGCCGACCGTTTTACCCCAGAGGACGAAAAACGCCGTGCCCGCGAGACGGGTGAGGATGCGCATGCCATTCCGTTTCTGAAGCGGTTCACGGTCTTTAACGCCGCGCAATGCGATGGCCTGCCCGATGAGATCACGGCAGTCGCGCCGCCACCGCCGCCGGGGCTGATCGAACCTCGGGTCGAGGCGCTGATCCGGGCCACCGGCATCGACTTCCGTATCGGTGGCAATCGCGCCTTCTATATGCCGTCGCTCGACTATGTGCAGGTGCCGCCTCCGCAAGCCTATTTCGAGCCGATCAACTGGCACAGGACGGCCCTGCACGAGCTGGGCCACGCCAGCGGCCATCATAGCCGTCTCAACCGCGATCTGACCGGCTCGTTCGGTTCGAAGAAATACGCCTTCGAGGAAATGCTTGCCGAACAGACCGCAGCTTTCAGCTGTGCCGCGCTCGGGATCGTGCCGACGGTGCGCCATGCCGATTACATCGGGTCGTGGCTGGAGGTCATGCGCGAGGATTCCCGCGCCATTGTCCGCGCAGCCTCGCAGGCCAGCAAGGCGGCGGACTGGCTGCTGTCGCATCTGCCTGCCGAAGACACCGGGGAGCCGGATGCCAGCGTAACCGACCGGAGGGCTGCGGCATGATGCTCCTGACCGGCACACAGCGCGACCACCTGCTGGCGAATGGTCGCCAGCGCGATCAGGATCACATCCCGGTCGTGAAGTTCTTCAACCCCCTCGGCGAGGGCGTCTGGCTCGCCACCGAACTGGGTGAGGATGGCGACATCATGTTTGGCCTGGCCGATCTCGGCTATCCAGAACTCGGGTCGTGGAGCCTTGGCGAGATGCAGTCAGTCCGGCTGCCCTTCGGCATGGGCATCGAGCGCGATCTGCTGTTCACCGGGGATTTCCCGATCTCGGTCTGGGCCGAGGCCGCCCGTGAGACCGACAGCATCCGCGCCGCAGAGCGTCTGCTCTACCGCGTCGGCGCGAGCTTTTCTCGTACATCCGCCGATACAGAAAACCGGAGTGCCTGATTTCCGGGTTTCAGGTTCTGCGGCTGGCGTCGCTCTCTTCAGAGGAAGAGGGCGGCGCTTCGCTTCGTGACGGGCTGATAGCCGGAGAGAGAGGCTCACCGGCGTCCGTCATGGAGTAACTGACATGGCCACTGCCGTTCAGAAGATCACCCTGTCGTCTTCGCGCGACATTCCCTTCAACAAGCTGGTGCTCAGCCAGTCCAACGTCCGGCGCGTCAAGGCCGGGATCTCGGTCGAGGAACTGGCCGAGTCCATCGCCCGTCGCGGCCTGATCCAGTCCCTGCATGTCCGCCCGGTAGTGGATGCCGAGGGCAAGGAAACCGGCATGTTCGAGGTGCCCGCCGGCGGTCGCCGCTTCCGGGCGCTGGAACTGCTGGTCAAGCAGAAGCGCCTCGCTAAGGTCGCGCCGGTCCCCTGCGTCATGTCGGAGGCCAGTGCCGATGTGCTGATCGACGAGGTATCGCTCGCCGAGAACATCGAGCGCGCACCGCTGCATCCGCTCGATCAGTTCCGCGCCTTCCAGGCCATGCGCGAAAAGGGAATGACCGAGGAAGCCATCGCCGCCGCCTTCTTCGTGGATGCCAAGGTGGTGAAGCAGCGCCTGCGTCTGGTCTCCGTCTCGCCGGCATTGCTCGACGTCTATGCCGAAGACGGCATGACGCTGGAACAGCTCATGGCCTTCAGCGTCAGTTCTGACCATGCCCGGCAGGAGCAGGTCTGGGAGGCAATCAAGGATGGCTGGCAGAAAGAACCCTACCACATCCGTCGCCTGCTGACCGAAACCACGGTCCGCGCCGCCGACAAGCGGGCAGTGTTTGTCGGAATTGCCGCCTATGAGGAGGCTGGCGGCTGCGTCTTGCGCGATCTCTTCCAGCAGGACGATGGCGGCTGGCTGCAAGATCCGGTGTTGCTCGACCGGCTGGTGGGCGAAAAGCTGAAGGCCGAGGCCGAAGCCATCGCCGCAGAGGGCTGGAAGTGGATCGAGGTCGCCATCACCTTTCCCTACGGTCACGATCATGGCCTTCGTCAGATTGTCGGCACTACGGTCGATCTGAGCGAAGAGGAACGCGCCACCCGCGAGGCATTGCGCGACGAATATGACCGGCTTGAAGCAGAATATGGAGAGGCTGACGAACTGCCTGACGAGATCGACGCCCGCCTCGGTGAGATCGAACAGGCACTGGAAACCTTCGAGCGCCGTCCGATGACCTTCGACCCCGATCAAATCGGCATGGCGGGTGTCTTCATCAGCATCGACGCCGACGGCGCATTGCTGGTTGAGCGCGGCTATGTTCGCGCCGAGGATGAAACGCCTGCGGAACCGGAGGCGGAGATCGTTGACCCGGAAACCGGCGAGGTGATCCAGCGGGCAGAACCGGAGGCAAGCCGCATGCGTGCGGTTATCACGCTGGGCGGCCAGCCGGTCGAAATGGAGGAGGAAGACGAGGCCGACACCATCAAGCCGCTGCCCGATCGTCTGGTCAGCGAGCTGACCGCACACCGCACGCTGGCGCTGCGGGATGCGGTGGCGGTGAACCCGCATGTCGCCATGACCGCATTGCTGCACCGGCTGGTCATGGATTGCTTCATGCCGCATTCCAGCAAAGGATGCCTCGAAGCACAGGTTCGTGAGGTCCATCTGCCCGCACAGGCCGAAGATCTGCGTGATAGCTTGTCCGCCAAGGCCATTGCAGACCGACACGAACGCTGGGGCGATCATGTCCCGGCAGACGATGCCGCCCTTTGGGACTGGCTGACCGATCTGGACGATGGTTCGCGCATGGATCTGCTCGCCCATTGCGTCAGCTTCGGTGTCAACGCGCTCTATGAAAAGCCCAACCCCTATAGCGGCACGGGCGTCAGTCAGCACGGGCTGGACATCCGCCTCTCGCAGGCTGACCGGCTGGCCCGTTCGACCGGCCTCGACATGGTGGCCGTGGGCTGGCGACCGACCGTTGGCAATTATCTCGGCCGCGTGACCAAGCCGCGTATCCTTGAAGCCGTGCGCGAAGGGGC
This sequence comes from Paracoccus aminovorans, assembly GCF_900005615.1. Taxonomy (NCBI): domain Bacteria; kingdom Pseudomonadati; phylum Pseudomonadota; class Alphaproteobacteria; order Rhodobacterales; family Paracoccaceae; genus Paracoccus; species Paracoccus aminovorans. Next base: position 2,446,684 of record NZ_LN832559.1, read on the forward strand.
CGGAGACCGGGCTGCCGATCTGATCGGGCACCTCAAGAAAGGCGACATGGCTAAGGAAGCCGAACGCCTGCTGGCCGAGACCGGCTGGCTGCCTGAGCCGCTGCGCATGGTGGACGAAGGCATCGAAGTCGAGCCGGCATCGGGCGCTGCGGCTGAAGCCGACGATCTGCCCGATTTCCTCTCCGGCGATGGCGAGGACGATCCGGCCGACGACGAGGATGAACAGCATATGGTCGCTGCTGAATAGCACTCATGCGGGGCGGCTTCGGTCGCCCCGCCCTCTTTCCCCTTCCACCGCATAGCCCGGCACTCCGCCGGGCCATTTTTGTTTAAGGAGACAAAATCATGCCGCACAACGCCAAGGCTCCAAACGACCAGGGCAGCCCGAAGTCGGTTCATGTCGCCATCTACGATCATCCGCACGGCACGGATGTCCGTGTTTTTCTCGCCAGGGATCGAGCTTTGAACTGGCGTACAGACATTGCCAGGGAATGGTGGAGCAATGCCTATGACGACGATCCCCCGCCGGACGAGGAGATCGGGGAGAAGTATTTCGACCGAATGCTGGATCGCGGCGAGGAGTTTTTCTCGATACAGCTCTGTGACGTAGAAGTCGGCGATCACGTTGCTACCGATCCGACCGTTCTCGCTCCGCGCAGCGCCAGCGGAGGTGCATCATGCTGACCGTCGATGAGATCTTTGCCCAAGATCGGGAAAACCGTCCGATGGAGCGCACGCTGCCCTGGGAGGAAACCCGCGACGGCATCACTGTCGTCGTGGAACCCAAACCCCATTGGGCCGAAGACATGCGCGTGTTCCGCCTCGATGCACGCGAGCATTGCCGCTACGCAGAATGGACTGCCCATGGCGGCCGCGGGCGCTTCTATGGTCACATCGACACTTCGGGCGATGATCTGATGATGAAGGCGCGCGCGATGATCGCCCGAGAAATTGCCGATGGGCTTTGGAGCTGAGGGCTCGATCGGGGATGTCGCGCTCGGGCCGTGAGGATGGGAGGTCTACACCGGACGGGTCCAATCCGGCTGCACCATGCCATCTGCCGTCCCATTCAGGACAAGCGGCAGCCATCTCTGGCCTGAAGGGAACACGATCCTGATGCCAGCATGGTGGCAAGGCTGGCGCGGCAGAGCATCTGCAACGGGTATCCGGCATCCTGTCAGAGGCAAAGCACCACCCCCGCTTCCATTCGCAAACCTTGGTCCGATCCGTCTCTTTGACAATCAACCCGTGAAGGGTCGGCTTACGCGAGCGTGCCGCCCTCGGGGATTCGGAAAAAGTCCGAACGCCCTCGGGTGATTGCAGATCCGGTCAGACACTTCGGGCGCCTGTCGCGCGGGGGATGGTCCCCCGCCTCCAAAGACAGGAGCCGGAACCCATGTCCTATGCAGATGCCACCGCCTTCGCCGCCAGCCTTGCCGCCACGCTGATGGTTTCGATCGTTGTGTTCCAGGCCGGAGACGGCACCCACGCCGCTTGCCCCGCCGCCGAGTTCGACGGCGATGACGACATGGTGAAGCTGGAGTTGGACCCGTGGGAGTAAGGCGCGAAAGCGCCTCATCCCCGACGGCCCGAGCGCGGCAGCCCGCGCTTCGGGCCTTCAGCCTTGCGATGATCCCCATCGCCGGCAGCGGAACCGGGAACAAGCCCGGTCAGAGAGGAAGAGTGCGGGCCGTTCGGCCGTGACGGGTTGAGGGTCGGAGAGAGAGGCTCACCGGCGCCCGTCATGGAGTAATCCCAATGACCTTTGCCCGTTCCGAAACCTTCCGTTCCATCGGTCATATTCTGGCTGCCGATGTTCTGCCCGCGCTTTATCGGTCGCAAAAGCTGCCGCTGCGCATCTCGTGCCTCGGCGTGGCCAACTATGACGCCAGTGACGCGGCGAACAGTTTTGACCGCGTGATCCCGCTTGGGGAATGCCCGTCACCGGAAGAGGCCATCCAGGCCGCAGCCTTGCGCCTGTCGCGCGGTGATATTTGCACGGGGCCGGACAGCTTCCCGTATTTTCAGCCGCGCATCATGCTCATTCAGGACCGCGATCAGCGCCTGGTCCTCGCCGGCGAAATCCGCGCCGGCATTATCCTCTGGCAACAGCCGGTCGCATGCGATGCCGAGGCACGCAGGATCCTGACCGAGGCCAGCCGCCTGCGCGGTATGGCATTCCGGGCCTCGGACCCCGGTGATGCGAGACGGCTGCGTTACCGCGCCGCTGCACTGGAGGTCCGGCTGGTCGATCCCTTCTGGCGCGAGACCGCAGCCGATCTGCTCCGCCTGCCACAGGCCGCCTGAGCTTCACCCTTCCCATCCCATTCGGCTCGGTTTCACGCCGGGCCATGTCATGCCTGGAGACCGTCATGGCCGACTATTTCACGCACTTTTCCTGCCTGCTCGATGTGGGCACCCCCGAAAATGCCGCCCGCGCGCTCGAGCTCTATAACGCTCTGACTGCTGAAAATGCTTCCGAAGACCCGCCCTCGGACGGCTTCCTGCTCTCCATCCAGCCAGAACATGGTGGCACACAGCTCTGGATGCGTGATGACGTCACCGGCGATCCCGAGCATGTCATCCAGTTCGTCAAACGCTGCGCCACCGAGTTCCGCCTGACGGGCTTATGGGGCCTTCAATACGCAAACAGCTGTTCCAGGCCGAGAATCGACGGCTTCGGCGGTGGCGCGCATGTCCTCGATCTTGCCACCGGAGAAACAGTGGACTGGATCTATACCGATGGCTGGCTTTCCTCGGTGCTCGAAGGGAGAGATCCCTATGAGTGAGATCATCGAAACCATCGTCTATCGCCTCAACGAACTGTCCGATGCGGCGAAGGACAAGGCCCGCGCCTGGTATCGTGAGGGCGGCTTCGACTATGACTGGTACGATGCCGTCTATGAGGATTTCCAGCGCATCGCGGAAATCCTCGGGCTGAACCTCAAGACCCGCACCGTCCGGTTGATGGGCGGGGGCACACGGCAAGACCCCTGCATCTGGTTCCGGGGCTTTTCTTCGCAGGGGGACGGTGCGTGCTTTGAATCCCGGTATTCCTACCGCAAACATGCACCGCGCCTGATCCGGGAATACGCCCCACAGGACACCGAACTGCACCGCATCGCCGACGCCCTTCAGGCGATCCAGCGCCGCAACTTCTATCAGCTTCGCGCCGATGCCAGCCATCGGGGCCATTATTATCACGAATACTGCATGGCGATCTCGGTCGAGCGCGACAGCCCGACCTGGCAGGACATGACCGCCGATGCCGAGGAGACGATCATCGAGGCGCTGCGCGATCTGGCCCGCTGGCTCTACCGCCAGCTTGAGCGCGAATATGATTATCTATCCTCCGACGAGGCGGTCGATGAAACCATCGCCGCCAATGAATACACCTTCACCGAGGGCGGTCGCCGCTTCGGATGATCCTGAGATGACACTGACAAGCGCCCCGCCGTCCGGTCGGGGCGCTTTTTTCATGCTGCGGTTTGAGAGTGAGAGGCTGGCCGGAAAGGGTCAGGTCCGGGTGGTCGATAGAGAGCGCTGTCCGGGCTTGTCCCTTCCCGCTCTCCTGAGGTTCCCGACATGAACATGGTTTTCCCCGTGGCCGATCCGGTCACGCCGCTGGTGGCTGCGCCCGCGATCCTGGCTGCGGCCAATCTTTTGCTCCCCCATCTCGAACGCGGTCAGCGCGTCGATGCCGCCACCTTGCGCGGTGCGATGGAAACGGCCTTCGGCGCGTCCGACGCTACTGGCGTCTGGGACTGGAAGCTGGCCTATGAGGCTTGCGAAGTCACCACCGTTCTCTTCTTGCGCAAATACGGAAAGGCGCTTTTCCGTAAAGCCGCGTCTCCGGCTGCACGGATTTCCGTGCTGGCAAAGATCGTGGCGCTGTTGCCCACGCAGACCCGGCGTTCCGAGGAAAGCCAGACCTTCCAGCAGTTCAGCACGCCTCTGCCATTGGGCCTTGCCGCTCTGACAGCCGCTGCGATCACACCTGATGACAGGGTTCTGGAACCATCGGCTGGCACCGGTCTTCTGGCGATCCTGGCGCAGACCATCGGCGGTTCGCTGATCCTCAACGAACTCGCCGAGACCCGCGCCGATCTGCTGGCCCAGCTCTTTCCGGCCTTCGCCGTCACCCGGTTCGACGCCGCCCAGATCGATGATCATCTCGCCCCGGATGGCGTCCCGTCCGTGGTGCTGATGAACCCGCCATTCTCGGTCATGGCCAATGTCAGCGGGCGTGTGTCCGATGCGGCCTACCGCCATGTTGCCTCGGCGCTGGCCCGCCTTGCTCCTGGCGGTCGGCTGGTGACGATCACCGGTGCAGGCTTTGGCCCCGAGGCTCCGGCATGGCGGGACGCTTTCACCCGCTTGCAGGCGCGTGGCCGCGTGGTGTTCACCGCCGCCGTCGATGGTGCAGTCTATGCAAAGCACGGCACCACGATCGACACGCGGCTGACCGTGATCGACAAACTGCCCGCCGAAGATCCGGCCAGTTTCCCGGGCTCACCGGGAATTGCACCCGATGTTGCCACGCTGATCGGCTGGATCGAGGCGCATGTCCCGCAGCGTTCGCCTGTCTCATTGCCGAAGACCGTGGTGTCCGCTTCGACCACCGCGCCGAAAACCGTGCGGGGCTATCTGGCCCGGGCGACAGCTGCGCGGCCTGCTGCTGCTCCCGCCAACGATCCCGAGGGCGTCGAACTCGCCTATGAGACCGTGGACTGGACGCCACCGGAAGGCGCTCGCCTGTCCGATGCCATCTATGAGGAATATGCGCTGCAATCGCTGCGCATTGCTGGCGCGCAGCCGCATCCGACCAAGCTGGTGCAATCCGCCGCCATGGCCTCGGTCGCACCGCCGAAGCCCTCCTACCGGCCCATGCTGCCCGCCGACATCTACGCGCGTCTGTCGGACGCCCAGCTCGAAACGGTGATTTATGCCGGGGAAGCCCATGCCGATCATCTCGCGGGTGCCTGGACCGTGGACGAGCATTTCGACAATGTGAGCGCCGCGCCCGAAGATGCTACGGGATCGATCCGCTTTCGCCGGGGGTTCATGCTCGGTGACGGAACCGGCGCTGGCAAGGGTCGCCAGTCCGCCGCCATCATTCTCGACAACTGGTTGCGCGGTCGGCGCAAGGCAATCTGGATCTCCAAATCCGACAAGCTGATCGAGGACGCGCAACGCGACTGGTCGGCGCTCGGCATGGAACGGCTGCTGGTCACGCCTCTGTCACGCTTCCCTCAAGGCGCAAAGATCGCGCTGTCGGAAGGCGTCCTATTTACAACCTATGCCACGCTACGCTCCGACGACCGGGGTGAGAAGGTTTCCCGCGTCAAGCAGATCGTCGAATGGTTGGGGTCCGATTTCGATGGAGCCATTATCTTCGACGAGAGCCATTCCATGCAGAATGCCGGTGGCGGAAAAGGCGAACGCGGCGATGTCGCCGCCTCGCAGCAGGGACGTGCGGGCCTGCGGCTCCAGCACGCGCTGCCCGATGCCCGCGTGGTCTATGTCTCGGCGACCGGCGCCACCACAGTTCACAATCTCGCCTATGCGCAGCGCCTCGGCCTCTGGGGCGGCGAGGATTTTCCGTTCCAGACCCGTGCCGAGTTCGTCGAGGCGATTGAGGCCGGTGGCGTTGCGGCCATGGAAGTGCTGGCCCGCGATCTGCGGTCCCTCGGCCTCTATACCGCGCGCTCACTCTCCTATGATGGCGTCGAATATGAACTGATCGAGCATCAGCTCACGGACGAACAGCGGCACATCTACGACTCATATGCTGCCGCCTTCGCCGTGATTCACGGGAATCTGGATGCGGCGATGGAAGCCGCCAACATCACCGGCAGCCCAGACTCTGGGGGAGCGACGCTGAACCGGCAGGCCAAATCCGCCGCCCGTTCGGCCTTTGAAAGCACCAAGCAGCGCTTCTTCGGCCATCTGCTGACCTCCATGAAAACCCCGACCCTGATCCGGTCCATCGACGCCGATCTGGAAGCGGGCCATGCCGCCGTTATCCAGATCGTCTCGACCGGCGAGGCGCTGATGGAACGGCGGCTTTCCGAGATCCCCACTGAGGAATGGAACGATATTTCCGTCGATGTCACGCCCAGGGAGTATGTAGGCTCGTATTTGCAGCATTCCTTCCCGGTACAGCTCTATGAGCTGTTTACCGATGGCGAGGGCAACCTCTCTTCCCGTCCCGTCTTTCGCGATGGTCAGCCGGTAGAATGCCGCGAAGCCGTGGCGCGGCGCGACGAGATGCTGGAGCAACTCGGTTCGCTTCCGCCTGTCCCCGGTGCGCTCGACCAGATCGTCCAGCGTTTCGGCACGGATATGGTGGCGGAAGTCACGGGCCGTTCGCGCCGGATCGTGCGCAAGGGCGGCGGGGCATCGGCACGCCTTGCGGTCGAGAACCGTGCGCCTTCCGCCAATCTTGCCGAGACTTCGGCCTTCATGGATGACGGCAAGCGCATCCTGGTCTTCTCTGATGCCGGTGGCACGGGGCGCAGCTATCATGCCGAACTCTCGGCGCGAAACCAGCGCTTGCGCGTGCATTATCTGCTGGAACCGGGCTGGAAGGCCGATGCCGCCATTCAGGGGCTGGGCCGCACCAACCGGACCAATCAGGCGCAGCCGCCGTTGTTCCGGCCGATTGCCACCGATGTGAAAGCGGAGAAGCGCTTCCTCTCGACCATCGCCCGCCGCCTCGACACGCTGGGCGCGATCACACGCGGCCAGCGCCAGACCGGCGGCCAGGGGCTGTTCCGTCCCGAGGATAATCTGGAATCCGCCTATGCTCGCGATGCGTTGCGCCAGCTCTATCTGCTGATTGTGCGCGGCAAGGTCGAGGGCTGCTCGCTTGAACGGTTTGAATCCGCCACCGGCCTGAAGCTGATGGACAGCAATGGTGTGAAGGACGAACTGCCGCCGATCACCACCTTCCTCAACCGCCTGCTGGCGCTGACCATCGAGTTGCAGGGCATCCTGTTCTCGGCCTTCGAGCAGCTTCTCCAGGCGCGGATCGACGGGGCCATTGCATCCGGCACATATGACATGGGGCTGGAAACGCTGAAGGCCGAAAGCTTCATCGTCACAGACCGGCAGGTGATCCACACCCATCCGGGCACCGGGGCAGAAACCCGGCTCCTGACGCTCACCGAGCGCAAACGCAATCAGCCGGTCACGCTCGATACAGCCCTGGCAGAACTGGATGATCCCCGTGCAAGATTGCTCATCAACGAGCGATCCGGTCGTGCCGCTGTGCAGATCCCGACCACCAGCATCATGCTGGATGATGGTGAGATCGAACGGCGCGTGCGGCTGATCCGGCCCATGGAGGCGATGAACATTCCGGTGCGGGCGATGGGCGAGACCCATTGGCTTGAGGCCGACCGTGCCGCCTTCACCGCGGCCTGGAAGGCGGAACTGGCCGAGGTGCCGGAATTCACTGACAGTATCCTGCATATGGTGACGGGGTTGCTTCTGCCGATCTGGAAACGCCTGCCGCAGGAATCCTCCCGCGTCTATCGCCTCCAGACCGACGAGGGCGAACGCATCATCGGTCGCCGGGTCTCGCCGGCTTGGGCTGCCAATGCCTCGACCAGTGGCGTCACCAGAAGCCTGACGCCGGATGCCGCCTATGCCGCGCTGATCGAAGGTCGCACGATCCTTGATCTCGCCGAGGGGCTGCAATTGCGCCGCGTCCGGGTCATGGGCGCTAACCGGATCGAACTGACCGGCTTTACTGACGCGATGCGCGACCGGCTGCGGGCCTATGGACTCTTCAGCGAGATCATCTCGTGGAAACTGCGCTTCTTCGTGCCTGTCGATGCGACGGGACCGGCGATCACAGGCAAACTGCTTGACCGCTTCCCAGCCCTGCGCATCGGTGAGCGGGAGGCCGCATAATGGCGCGTCTCAACGCTTCCGAACTGGCGCAGCGTCTCGGCCGGCAGGCCGAGGCGGTGTGCCGCCACTATCTGTCGAATGGGCGCAAACAGGGTAATTACTGGCAGGTTGGCGATGTCCGAAACACCGCTGGCCGCTCGATGTTCGTCCGGCTGCACGACAGCGTGAAAGGCATTGCCGGTAAATGGCAGGACTCGGCCACGGGGGAATATGGCGATCTGCTGGACGTGATCCGCGACTCGCTCGGTCTGATCGACTTCGCAGACGTTGCCGAAGAAGCCCGGCGCTTCCTCAGCCTGCCGCATCCTGAACCGCAGCCACCATCCCGTCAGTCCCGAACGCCAGCACCATCGGGATCATCCGAGGCCGCACGCCGCCTCTGGCGCATGACGCAGCCGCTGATCGGCAGTACCGCAGAAGCGTATTTACGCGGACGCGGCATTGCGGATTTACGCCAAACCGCAAATCTGCGCTTCCACCCCAATTGCTACTGGCGGCCCGAGGACGATGGCCCGACGCAAGCATGGCCCGCCATGATCGCCGCCGTCACCGACCTCGATGGCAGGATCACCGGCGCACACCGCACATGGCTGGCCCCGGACGGTTCCGGCAAGGCACCTGTCGATCCGCCGAGGAAGGCAATGGGCGACCTGCTCGGACATGCAGTGCGTTTCGGTGATGCGCAGGATGTCATGGCAGCAGGGGAAGGCATCGAAACCATCCTGTCGCTGCGTCAGGCTCTGCCCACCATGCCGATGGTTTCCGCACTCTCGGCCGGACACCTCGCGGCCATGCTGTTCCCGCCGCAACTGCGCAGGCTCTATATCGTCCGCGACAACGATCCGGCAGGTGACAGCGCCCGCGATAGCCTGGTGGACCGGGCGCACAAGGCCGGGATCGAGGCCATCACGCTCTCGCCCATGTTGGGGGACTTCAACGAAGATCTCGCAACTTACGGGCTGGATGCCGTTCGGGCAGAGATCCGGGTGCAAATCGCTCCCGAGGACGTCAGCCGCTTCATGGCTTCAAGTGCATAGCCGGTACGGGGCCGTGATCGGGCCGTTCCGATCCTGTCATGCGCATTGGCTGCATCCTGTCATCAGCAGAGGACCGCGCCTTGGCCTTCCGAGAGGGCGATCGGCCCACAAACGCTCCGGTCAGGCAATGGCGGCGCCCGACTGATTTCCGTCGGCGGGCAAGCCCGCCTTTACAGCGCGAAACAAATCAGCCGGGCTTTGCCATCAAGGCACTCGCCAGAGGCTCGCGCTGCCAGACCGGAGCGCCCGTGGGCTTTCGTCGCCATGAAGGCCGCGACGGTCGCGGTCCAACTGACGGAAGCATCCCATGTACGCGCACGACGATTTCGAACCCGATCACAGCACGTCCCCGACCGGCCACGCCATCGAAGAACTCGAACTCTACGGCTACCGCCCCTCCGAAGACGAGGCCGATCCCCGGATCACACCCGAAGATCACGTCATCCAGGGCGCAGTCTCCGACATCTTCGACGCCCTGATTTCCACCATGGCCGACACCAGCCTCGATTTCGACCTCGACGAGATCATGTGGTCCACCGTCAACACCTTCCACCGCGCCGCCCTGCGGATCGAGACCAAACTCGACGATAACGAGCAGGCACAGAAGCGCCTTCAGCGCGAACAGGACGGCAGCGAGGTCAAATCCGTCCAGCTCGAAACCCTGATCGGCGCAGGCCAAAGCCTGATCGAGCGCCGCGACAGCATGGAGACCTTCCGCGATACCGCCGCCGACATCTATCTGCGCACCACCGGAACGCCCTGGTCGCAACGCTCCGGCTCACGTGTCAACCATCGCCAGATAACCTCGGCCATGATCGACAGCCGCGACTTCATCGCCGCAAAACGCCGGGCCGACAACGAGGTGCTGCTGCCCGCCGGACCAAAGATCGCCTTCTCGGGCGGTGACACCACCGATCACCGGACGATCTGGGCCAAGCTCGATCAGGTCCACGCCAAGCACCCAGACATGGTGCTGATGCACGGCGGATCGCCCAAGGGCGCGGAACGCATTGCGGCCACCTGGGCCAATAACCGCAAGGTCGCACAGGTCGCTTTCAAACCCGACTGGGCAAAACATGCAAAGGCAGCACCCTTCAAGCGCAACGACCAGATGCTCTCCATCATGCCGATCGGGGTCATCATCTTCCCCGGCACGGGCATTCAGGACAACCTGGCCGACAAGGCCCGCAAGATGGGCATCCCGGTCTATCGCTTCGGGGCCGGCAGCGCGTGAGCGCTGCCTTCCCACCTCATCATGAGCATGACGACAGCGTCCGCCGATCATTCCGTGTCGCCTGGACAGGCATATTCATGCTATATGTCGCAGTGCGCCGTGGTGGTGGTGGAAGGCGCAACCGTCCAACCTTTTGCACGGAGACACCACCATGATCGTTCTCGGAATCCTCGTTTCCATCGCAGCCATCGGCACCATGTGCTGGCTGCTGTTCAATCTCGCCGTATTCGCCTTGCCGTTCTTCATCGGCCTGAATGCAGGCACCTGGGCCTATGGCACGGGAGCTGGCTGGCTCGGCGGCATCGTGGTCGGTCTTCTCGCCGCCGGTCTGACACTGGCGGTCGGTCAGGGCCTGCTCATGCTGATCCGCCCGATCTGGGCGCGTTTGCTGATCGCTCTGGCCTTCGTCGCTCCGGCGGGTATGGCCGGATTCTATGCCACGCTCGGTATCGTAAAGCACATGATGCCGTCTGAGACATGGCAGCTCATCTTCTCGGTGATCGGGGCGATAGCGGTGGGCGTGACAGCGTTCCTGCGAGTTGCGGGCATGGCGGCAACCGGTCCAGCGGACGGGAACCTTGCACGCACCTGAACCGCAATGATCCGTGGATGGCGACCAGAAGCGGATGCGGATCATCTTCCATCTTCGTCAGGAAAATGGTGGCAGACACCGGGCAAGCATCGGAGCAGCGTGAGGCACAGACGAGGCCCATAGGAGCGCGAAACGGTCAGCGCCAGCGTTTTTGGTCTGACCAGAACCCGGTTGGGGGCAATGCCGGTAGAACAGGCCGGGAAGAAAGATGTGCATAGCCTGAGATGGCGGGGTGACAAAAAGGCCGGTGTTACCGGTCAGGTCATCCTGATCGGACCTCAAGGTTGCCACCGTCTCCGTTCAGCCCCCGTGTCTCAACCGCTCCAAACGGCCTCTTCAATGGCCTGATCTGGCCGAAGAACAGCGCGATGCGCTTCGACCGCTTTAGCGCAACAGCGTCGTCACAACTTTCTTCCCCTGACGGCAGAGCCGCCATTCCGCGCGGAACAAGAAAGTTTCTCCTGTGCTGTCCAGCCCCCAAAGGGGGTGCGCCAGCGTTCGTCTCCGGCCGGTCGATCGCCATAGAGGCCGCAATGGTGCGGGCTCGGAAACGGAAAACGGAGACTTAAAATGGCAACCATCGGCACCTTCAAGAAGACCGGCTCGAACGAATTCACCGGCGAAATCGTCACCCTCAGCGTCCAGGCCAAGGGCGTGCGCATCGTTCCCGACCTGCGCGCCACCGGCGAGAACGCCCCCAGCCACCGGGTTCTGGTCGGCCGCGCAGAGATCGGCGCCGCCTGGTCCAAGCGCTCCAACGAGGGCCGCGACTATCTGGGCCTCAAGCTGGATGATCCGAGCTTCAACGCCCCGATCTACGCCAACCTCTTCGATGACGAAGAAGGCGAAACCTTCTCCCTCATCTGGTCCCGCCCCAACGGTCGCCGCGGCGACTAAGGCGCGGCACAAAGGCCCCGACCGCAAGGTCGGGGCCTTTCTCATGCCCGCGCAAAAATCGTCACGCCCACCGCCACCGCTCCAACACCGACCCGAATCACTCGCTTCGGCCTGCATTCGTCAAAATGCCTCAAACGTCGATTCTGGCTCGCCATTACAGGGAACTCCGACTATTATAGCCGTAGTTCTGGCGTGACGGTTGGTGCCGGTGGGAGGTGATCATGCATGATCACCGCCCGACAAACACGGGCCGCGCGCGCATTACTGGGTTGGACACAGGAGATGCTCGCTGACAAGGCCAAGGTATCGCTGACCGCGCTAAAACGCATGGAATCCGCGACAGGCCTTCGTGTGTTTGAAAGCACGAGCGACCAAGTGCGCAGAGCCCTGGAAACAGAAGGCATCGCCTTCATCAACTCCGGGCGAAATGAGGGGGTGATGATCGTCGATGGGAATGAACAAGCTTTTCGAAAATAGTACCCGTTGCCACGGCTATACTTCCTACATAGTGACGCTTAACGGTCACATCGGCCATGTACAACCCAAACCAAAACTTCGACTCCCTTAAAGAGCACAGTGGCGCTCTCGATGCTCAAAATTGACTATCTCGATCAGGCTCCAGATGGCCTGTCCCTCACCGACTACGATCGGCAGCATATCAAGCTCTATATGAGGTTGCTTGATGCGGAAACCGACGGTGCAACCTGGCAGGAAGCCGTTGAGATTCTGTTCGGGATTTGCCCAAAGACCGAGCCTGAACGCGCACGACGCGTCCATGACAGCCATCTTGCGCGCGCGCACTGGATGACTGAACACGGCTACCGGCAGCTTAGGCGCGGCCGCCCTCACTGAGGTGTTGCGCCGCGGGCTACACCCGTTGCGTCCCGAAGCCTTCCCAACAAATTGAATCCCCGGAATCAATTCAGCCTGTGCGCATATTCGCTACACGGGGAGGATCATCATGACGCCCGATACAACAGAATGGCGATCATCGACTCCATACGACTATATGGACAATGCCGATGTAGATGCTCTCGCTTGGGAATGCTTACGCCGAAATCTGGAATACCAGCGTGACTATGCAGACAGCATAAATGCGCCCCTGATCCTGGGCAACGAAACCGAAGCGATCGGTAATCGCTGGGGTCTTCGATTTCCCCGCCCAGCCAAGTCTGACCGCCATTCAACAACCAGTCTTCTGGACGCCGGAAACCGACACCAGCATACTGCATCTCGGACCTGCGCCGACGCTGGCGCAAACCAGTCCGGTTGTTCTCGGGGATCTTGACGCCGAGCTTCGCCAAGCCTCGACTGAAGGTCTCCATATCTCGCTGTTCACTGAAAGCGGCCGTCTGCATCTGATCGCACTAACCGGACTCGGACCACGTCAGCCGATCGCCGCAATCATACCCATTGACGCCCATAGTCTCGATCGCATCCAGGCCCTCACGCGCATGTGGCGACGGCTGCATGGGCTGTCCGTGCCTCAGGATACCCGCATGACAGCTCAACAACGACGTCGCCTCAAGAACATGCTGCGCGCTGTCGATGGCCGCTTGAACGACGCAGAATATCGCGAAATCGCCGAAGTGATTTTCGGCGTTGAACGAGTCTCTGCCGATCCTTGGAAAACCTCGGCGCTCCGCGACGTCGTGCTTGATCTGGTGAAGGACGGTTTCGCGATGATCAATGGCGGCTATCGCAAGCTGCTTCGCCACCGCCGCCGTTCGTAGCCGGCGACCCCACCAAGGGTGTGCGATTTTAGCCCCCTCAAGTTCCCACTCCCTCCTGCCGATTCTTCTTCGCCATCGTGGCCTTCGTTCGCCGCTGATCACCAGCGGCCCCCCGCGAAAGCCACGGAGGCCACCATGACCACCCATATCGCGACGTTGCCGCCGCGCTTCCTGCGCACCAAGGAAGCCGCTGCCTTCCTGAGCCTGTCCGCCCGAACACTCGAAAAGCACCGTACCTATGGTACAGGGCCAGCCTATCGCAAGCTCGGAGGCCGCGTCGTCTATTCGATCGACGAGCTCGAAGCCTGGGCCGAGCGTGGGGTTGTCACCTCAACCTCCGACCCTCGCGGCAGTGTTCTCCCCGCTAAACGACAGGCCCAGCCCACAGCGGCTCTCGCCGGTCGTAACGCCCGCTGATTGCTGCGGTCCCTCCAATGACGGCGCGACATCACCCCTCTCCGGAGCGCGGACAGCTGGATCTGTTCCACGCGCTCCCCGGTGACTTCGCTCCACGCGACGCGCAGGATCTCATGGCCTATCCGTTTTTCTCCCTCTCGAAGACCCACCGCACCGCGCCTATCAACTTCGTTTCGGGCGACGTGTTGATCCGCGTCGAGGCGGTGCCCGATCATGGCATGGCCACGATATGGGACGCCGACATCCTGATCTGGGCCGCCAGCCAGATCGTCGAGGCGCGCGACAAAGGTCTGCGCACCTCCCGCCTCATGGCCACGACCCCCTATGAAATCCTGAACTTCATAGGCCGCGGCGTCTCCGTACGCGACTATCAGCGCCTCAAGGCGGCGCTGGATCGTCTTCAGTCCACCACGGTCGCCACGACGATCCGCCAACCAGCCGAGGGCCGCCGCCATCGCTTCTCATGGATCAACGAATGGCAGGAGCGCACCGATCGCTCAGGTAAGCCAGCCGGGCTCGAATTGATACTGCCGGACTGGTTCTATCGCGCCGTCCTCGACGATGCGCTCGTCCTGACCATTGACCGGACCTATTTCGGCCTCACAGGCGGCCTCGACCGCTGGCTCTACCGCATCGTGCGCAAACATGGCGGCAAGCAGCGCAACGGCTGGCGCTTCGACTTCCGCCACCTCTACCAGAAATCTGGCAGCCTCTCGCCCTTCAAGCGCTTCGCCTTCGAGTTGCGCGACATCGTCCGACGCCAGCCGTTGCCCGGCTACATACTGTTCCTTGAGGTCGAAATCGGCGGCAGACTCCTGCTCGCCTTCGAACCCGCGCCACCCTGTGGACAACCTGTGGATAGCGTCGTGCTATCAGGAACCCGGCCTATCGTGCCATCGGGAACCGGAGGCTCGTGCTATCGGGAACCCAAACAGGGTATAAGCTCTAGGAATAAAAGACGAAATTGCGCCCCTAACTTAGAGTCTAACAAAGAGTCTAACTTTGAAGAGCGCGCGCGCGATGTGGAAAACATCACCAGCGGCGGCGGTGAGGTCGAAAGACCTCGCCTTGAAAACACGACATCTGTTCCGGCTTTCCGAAAATCAGGTTCTACGGCCACCTTTTCTTCTGGCCCTCCGCAACTCTCCTTCGGCAATGAGCCGGGAGGTGCAGAATGATTGTCGCCCTCCTCAACCAGAAGGGCGGCGTCGGCAAGACGACGCTTGCCCTGCACCTGGCCGGTCAATGGGCGCGCGAGGGCAGACGCGTCATCCTGATCGATGCCGATCCTCAAGGCTCGGCGCTCGACTGGTCGCAGCAGCGCAGCCGCGAGGGTGTTGAACGGCTTGCAATAAGGACCCCGCTTCTGGGGTGATCGGCGTCCAAAATGGACCCCACCGACCGGGGGTTGGGTCCATTGTGCCTTCGATGATTATCGGAGGCCGAGCACGGGATGCTGATCGTGGAGACAATCGCAAAAATCAGGCGGCTACATTTCACCGAGGGCAAGGGGATCAAGACGATCTGCCGTGACCTGAAGCTGTCGAAGAAGGTGGTGCGGAAGGTGATCCGCACCGGGATTACCGAGTTCACCTATACCCGGACGGTGCAGCCGCGCCCGAAGCTGGGTGCCTGGCTGGGGGAACTCAACCGGCTGCTGGAGGTCAACGCCGCGCGGTCCAGCCGGGAACGTCAGTCTCTGATACAGATCTACGAAGAACTGAGCGGTCTCGGTTATGAAGGTGGGTATGACGCGGTGCGCCGCTACGCCTCGAACTGGGCACGCACTCAGAGTTCAGGCGCTTCTGCCGCCTTCGTGCCCCTGAGCTTTGCGCCCGGTGAAGCCTATCAGTTCGACTGGAGCCACGAGGTTGTGGTGATCGATGGGGCGACCACCACCATCAAAGTGGCCCATGTTCGCCTGTGCCACAGCCGGATGTTCTTTGTGCGGGCCTATCCGCGCGAGACGCAGGAGATGGTGTTCGATGCCCACGACAGGGCTTTCGCCTTCTTCAAGGGCACCTGCACCCGCGGGATCTACGACAACATGAAGACGGCGGTGGAGACCATCTTCACCGGCAAGGAACGCCTCTACAATCGTCGGTTCCTGCAGATGGCCAGCCATTATCTGGTCGAACCCGTTGCCTGCACCCCTGCTGCGGGTTGGGAGAAAGGCCAGGTGGAGAGCCAGGTCGGCACTGTCCGTCAGCGGTTTTTCGCGCCCCGCGTCAGGGTCAAGAGCTACGAGGAACTGAATGCCTGGCTGCTGGACAAGTGCATCGCCTCGGCCAGAACCAGCAAGCATCCGGAGCTGACGGACAAAACCGTCTGGCAGGTCTTCCAGGAAGAGCGCCCGCACCTTGTCCCCTATGCCGGGCGCTTCGACGGATTCCATTCACTGCCTGCGGCGGTGTCAAAGACCTGTCTCGTGCGCTTCGACAACAACAAATACTCCGTCGCGGCAACGGCTGTCGGGCGGCAGGTCGAGATCAGGGCCTATGCTGAGCGGATCGAGATCCGGCAGGAGGGCCGACTGGTCGGAGACCACCCGCGTCACTTCGGCCGGGACCGAACGGTTTACAATCCCTGGCATTATGTGCCTGTTCTGCTTCGCAAACCCGGGGCGCTGCGTAACGGCGCACCGTTCAAGGACTGGGTTCTTCCCGGAGCTCTTGAACAGATCCGCCGCAAGCTGCAGGGCTCCTCAGATGGCGACCGCCAGATGGTGAAGGTCCTCGGCGCTGTGCTGACGGAAGGGATGCCTGTGGTTCAAAAGGCATGTGCCGAAGCTCTCTCGCAAGGCGTCCATTCTGCCGATGTAATCCTCAATATTCTATCCCGCAGGCGAGATCCGGAACCACCACCGCTTCTGCTGACCTCTCCGGCCTTGCAGTTGACCCATGAGCCTGTGGCGGACTGCGCCCGTTATGATCTGCTGCGGAGGGCCTGCTGATGGATCGTGCTGACATCATGGCTGCAATGGGCGAGTTGAAGCTCTACGGGATGCGCGCCGCTTATGACGAACTCATGGCGGTGGCTGTGCGCCGCCAGCACGAACCCCGCCAGATCGTTGGAGATCTTCTGGCCGCCGAGATCAACGAGAAGAAAGCGCGGTCGGTCAAATACCAGATCACCACCGCCAAGCTGCCCTATGCCCGGGAGATCGAGGAGTTCACCTTCGATGACACCCCAATCAACGAGACCCTGGTGCGAGATCTGGCCAGCGGGGAGTTCCTCAGCCAACAGCGCAATGTCGTGCTGGTTGGCGGCACCGGGACCGGCAAGACCCATATCTCTGTGGCCATAGCGCGCGCGGTCATCCGCAATGGTGCCCGGGGCAGGTTCTTCAATGTCGTCGATCTGGTGAACAGGCTGGAGGCCGAGGCCCGTGCCGGACGGGCAGGCCGGCTTGCAGAACATCTGATGCGGCTCGACTTCGTCATCCTCGATGAACTCGGATACCTGCCATTCGCGCAGTCCGGCGGCCAGCTGCTGTTCCATCTGATCAGCAAGCTCTATGAGCAGACTTCCGTCATCGTCACCACCAACCTCGCATTCGGGGAGTGGCCGACCGTCTTCGGAGACGCAAAGATGACCACCGCGCTGCTCGACCGGCTCACCCACCACTGCGACATCGTCGAGACCGGCAACGACAGCTGGCGCATCAAAACCCGAGCCTGAACACCCTCCAAAACGCAGGCCCGCGTCGGCTGCGCCAGCTGGAAAGCTACGCCGCCACGGGCCTGCTCACCCGCGCGCCAAAGGGGTCACTTTTGGACGCCGATCAGGGGGCCCGTTTGAATGCCGATTGACAGGCTGGAGCCGCGTCTCGGGACGTCGCATCTACGCATCCTCACCATCGTCGGCTTCCCGACGGCAACGACGCCAGGAATCCTCGACGAGCTGAACCGGCTCGCTTTCCCCTATCGCTGGTCGACGCGCGCGATCCTGCTCGACAAGACCGACGCCACCAAGCTGCTGACGAAAATCCGCCGCCAATGGTTCGCCAAGCGCAAGTCGATCGGCGCCATCCTCAAGGAGGTGATGACCAACGAGGCCTCCGCCCTCGTTGACACCGACGCCGCCAACAAGGCCGCCGACGCCGATCTCGCGCTTCAGGAACTCGGCGCCGACTTTGCCGGTCAGGCTTATGTGACGGCGACCATCACCGTTTGGGATGACGATCCGCGTATCGTCGACGAGAAGCTGCGCCTGGTCGAGAAGGTGGTTCAGGGTCGCGACTTCACCGCCATGGTCGAGACCATCAATGCGGTGGACGCCTGGCTCGGCTCACTACCCGGACATGTCTACGCCAATGTTCGGCAGCCGCCGATTTCCACACTTAATCTCGCCCACATGATCCCGCTTTCGGCGGTGTGGGCGGGGCCGGAACGGGACGAGCACTTCGGGTCGCCCCCCTTGCTGTTCGGCAAGACCGAGGGAAGCACCCCGTTCCGGTTTTCCCTTCATGTCGGCGATGTCGGTCATACCCTCGTGGTAGGCCCGACCGGCGCGGGCAAATCCGTACTGCTCGCGCTCATGGCGCTCCAGTTCCGGCGCTACGAAAACTCCCAGGTATTTGCCTTCGACTTCGGCGGCTCCATCAGGGCCGCGGCGTTGGCGATGGGAGGCGACTGGCACGATCTCGGCGGCGATCTTACCGACGGCTCCGAGGTTTCTGTCTCGCTCCAACCGCTCGCTCGCATCCATGACGTGCCCGAGCGAGCCTGGGCTGCGGACTGGCTCATCGCCATCCTGATGCGCGAAGGCGTCCTGATCACACCGGAGGTAAAAGAGCATCTCTGGTCAGCTCTGACCTCGCTCGCCTCAGCGCCGATCGAGGAACGCACCATCACCGGCCTGTGCGTCCTCCTCCAGTCCAACGACCTGAAACAGGCGCTGCGGTCCTACTGCGTCGGGGGTCCCTATGGGCGACTGCTCGATGCGGAAAAGGAGCATCTCGGCTCCGCCTCCGTGCAGGCGTTCGAGATCGAGGGTCTCGTTGGGACCGGCTCCGCACCGGCCGTTCTCGCCTATCTCTTCCATCGGATCGGTGATCGCCTCGACGGATCGCCCACGCTGCTCATCATCGATGAAGGCTGGCTCGCGCTCGATGACGAAGGTTTTGCCGGCCAGCTCCGCGAATGGCTGAAGACGTTGAGAAAGAAAAACGCGTCGGTCATCTTCGCCACCCAGTCGCTCAGCGATATCGACGGCTCGGTCATAGCACCCGCCATCATCGAGAGCTGCCCGACGCGGCTGCTCCTGCCTAACGAACGCGCGATCGAGCCGCAGATCACGGCGATCTATCGCCGCTTCGGTTTGAACGATCGCCAGATCGAGATCCTCGCGCGGGCAACCCCGAAGCGCGACTATTATTGCCAGTCGCGCCGCGGAAACCGTCTCTTCGACCTGGGCTTGTCCGAAGTCGGCCTCGCCCTGACGGCCGCGTCCTCCAAAACCGATCAGGCCGCTATCGCCCGCATCTTCTCCGAACACGGCCCGGACGGCTTCCTCGCCGCCTGGCTGCGTCTGCGCGGCGTCGACTGGGCTGCGGACTTGATCCCCAACCTCGCCAATCTCGTTCCCCCAGCCCCCAAGGAGACTATGTCATGACTATCCATCGTTCCCGCTCGCGTATCCTGTTCATGGCCGCGACCATGCTGGCGACGCCGATCGCGCTGTCACCCATGTTCACCACTCCAGCCTATGCGCAGTTCGGGTTCGGCCGCATCGTCTATGATCCGTCGAACTATGCGCAGAACGTGCTGACCGCTGCGCGCACACTGGAGCAGATCAACAATCAGATCACCCAGCTACAGAATGAAGCGCAGATGCTTATCAACCAGGCCCGCAATCTCGCGAGCCTGCCGCATTCCTCGCTCCAGCAACTTCAGCAGGGCTTCCAGCGCACGCAGCAGCTTCTGCAACAAGCTCAGAACATCGCCTTCGACGTCCAGAAGATCGATCAGGCGTTTCAGCAGCAATACGGCAACGTCTCGCTATCGACGACCGATCAACAACTCGTCGCCGACGCCCGCTCGCGCTGGCAGAATACCGTCGGCGGACTGCAGGACGCCATGCGCGTGCAGGCCGGCGTGGTCGGCAACATCGACACGAACCGCGCCGAAGTGTCGACGCTGGTCGGCCAAAGCCAGGGGGCGACAGGCGCGCTCCAGGCGACACAGGCCGGCAATCAGCTCCTTGCCCTTCAGTCGCAGCAGCTCTCCGACCTTGTCGCACTGCTCGCCGCCAATGGACGAGCCGGGGCGTTAACCGAAGCAGAACGCGCGGCCGCGGCCGAACAGGGGCGCGAACAGCGCCGCCGCTTCCTGACGCCGGGTTCCGGCTATCAGCCGGGCAACGCGCAGATGTTCAACAACGGCAACTGAGGGCCAAACCATGGACGGCAAGATGCTGGCCCGGCTGGGCGCTGTCGTTTTCGTCGCCGTGGCGATCACCGCGACGGCGATCGAGATGACCCGGAAAGACGAAGCTACCGCAGTGGAGCCCGTCCGCCTCAACGAGCCTTCGCGCGATCCGCTTCGCGAAGCTCAGCGCCGGTGCCAGCAGCTTGGTCAGGCTGCCGCCAACGATCCCGACTGCATGCGCGTCTGGGCCGAAACCCGCGACCGTTTCCTTGGCCGCACGCCGCAACCGGCCTCGCCCGCCAGCAACGGAGAGAGATGAATCATGGGTGGTACCGGCGTCATCGATACCTTCCTCGGGACATTCACCCGCTACATCGATTCAGGTTTTGGCCTGCTCGGCGGTGAAGTCGCTTTCATCGCCACGACGCTGATTGTCATCGACGTGACCCTCGCCGCACTTTTCTGGTCGTGGGGAGCCGATGACGACATCATCGCCCGCCTCGTGAAAAAGACACTGTTCGTCGGCGTGTTCGCCTACATCATCGGCAATTGGAATAGCCTTGCGAACATCGTCTTCGACAGTTTCGCCGGCCTTGGCCTCAAGGGCTCGGGCACCAGCTTCACGGTCCAGGACCTCCTGCGTCCCGGTAAGGTAGCGCAGACGGGACTCGACGCAGCGCGACCGCTGCTTGAGTCCATCTCCGACCTGATGGGCTGGATCGCCTTCTTCGAAAACTTCATCCAGATCGCCTGCCTACTGTTCGCATGGGCTCTGGTGCTCCTGGCGTTCTTCATCCTGGCCGTACAGCTCTTCGTCACGCTGATCGAGTTCAAGCTGACGACGCTGGCAGGCTTTGTCCTGATCCCGTTCGGGCTGTTCGGCAAGACTGCCTTTATGGCCGAGCGCGTCCTGGGCAACGTGGTGTCATCCGGCATCAAAGTCCTCGTGCTCGCCGTCATCATCGGCATCGGCTCAACCCTGTTCTCCCAGTTCACCGCAGGCTTCGGCGGACAAACCCCCTCGATCGACGACGCCATGGCCGTTGTGCTGGCCGCACTCTCGTTGCTTGGCCTTGGTATCTTCGGTCCCGGCATCGCCAGCGGCCTCGTATCCGGTGGCCCGCAGCTCGGCGCCGGCGCTGCTGTCGGCACTGGCCTCGCGGTGGGCGGCGCAGCTCTTGCCGCAGGCGGTGCGGCGGGGCTTGCCATGAAGGGGGGTGCCGCCGCCGTATCGGGCGGTGCAGCCGCAGTGCGTGGTGGCGCGGCCGCAGCCGGTGCAGCTTCCTCTGCCTACAGCCTTGGTTCTCTCGGCCAGACCGGCGCATCAGGCGTCGCATCCGGTCTCGGAGGCGTCGCACGCGCCGCCGGTTCCGCTGCCGCATCCCCGCTCAAACGGGCCGCTTCAAAAGCCAGCGAAAGCGTCAAATCCAGCTTCTCCGATGGCGCCAAGGCCGGTTTCGGCGCGACTGGCGGCTCCTCGACCATGGGAACCATCGGTGGTGGTGGCGATGCCACCGCCACCAGCACGCAGCGTGACGGCGCTCCCGACTGGGCGAAGCGCATGAAACGCGGCCAGGCGCTCAGCCATGGCGTCTCTGCCGCCGGCCATGCCGTGCGCTCCGGCGACAGCCACGGCGGCGGCTCTTCCGTCAACCTTTCTGAAAGTGATCGATCATGAGCCTCTTCAAACGACCCGCAACCCACTACGGCAAGACGCCGGAACCCGAAACGCCCTATCAGAAGGCCGCACAGGTCTGGGACGAACGCATCGGCTCCGCCCGCGTTCAAGCAAAGAACTGGCGCTATATGGCGTTTGGCAGCCTGATGCTCACTGCGGGATTTGCTGCCGCGCTTGTCTGGCAATCGGCGCGTGGGACCGTCGTGCCCTGGGTGGTTCAGGTCGACAATCTCGGTCAGGCGCAAACAGTCGCACCGGCCTCTGCGGACTATCGTCCCAACGATCCGCAGATCGCTTTCCATCTGGCCCGCTTCATCGAGCAGACACGCGCCATCCCGGCCGATCCAATCATCGTGCGCCAGAACTGGCTGCGCGCCTATGAATGGACCACGGATCGCGGCGCTGCGGCGCTAAACGATTATGCCCGCGCCAACGATCCTTTCACCCGCGTTGGCCGCCAGCAGATCGCCGTCGAGGTATCGAGCGTCATTCGCGCGTCGCCGGACAGTTTCCGCGTCGCCTGGACCGAGCGTCACTATGAAAATGGCCAACTCTCCAGAACCGAGCGATGGACTGCCATCCTGACCATCGTGATCCAAACGCCGCGCGACGCCGAGCGCTTGCGCGCCAATCCGCTGGGGATCTACGTCAACGCCATCAATTGGTCGCGGGAGATGAGCCAATGACCCCGGCTTTCCGTAAATCCGTTTTGGCGCTTGTCCTGCTTTCCGCAACCATGCTGGCAGGCTGCGCGACCAATCGGCCACCCCAGATCAGCTACGACTCAGATGTGCCGCCGTTGCCGGCAGTGCCCGCCGCGGTTACCGATCAGCGACCTCGGCCGTTGCATGTGCCGCCGGCCTGGACACCGGCACGAGGTGGAGCCGCCGCCAGCACTGCCGAAGGACGTGTCCAGAACGCCAATGCCGCCGCCCGCGTAGAACCGCGACGAGAGGGCTATTACAATTCGATCCAGATCTATCCCTGGAGCGAAGGCGCCCTCTATCAGGTCTATGCGGCTCCCGGCCAGATCACCAACATCGCACTCGAGCCAGGTGAGAGCCTGACCGGCGCTGGCCCAATCGCTGCCGGCGACACGGCACGCTGGATCATTGGAGATACGGAAAGCGGCAACGGTGTGACCCGCCGCGTCCATATCCTCGTCAAACCGTCACGCGCCGACATCACAACCAACCTCGTCGTGACGACCGACCGCCGCGTCTACATGATCGAGCTGCGTTCAGGCGAGACCCCCTATATGCCCGCCGTGGCCTGGGCCTATCCGCAACCGCCAGCCGGTCAACGTCAGGCCGGTCCGGCCACGCCGGCGATACCGACAGGGACAGAGCGCAACTATCGCTACTCGCTGACTGGCGATGCACCGCCCTGGCGACCTGTCTCTGTCTATGACGACGGCAGGCGCGTCTATATCGAGTTCCCGCGTGGGATCGTGCAGGGCGAGATGCCGCCGCTATTCGTTATCGGCTCGGACGGCGAATCCCAGATCGTCAATAGCCGCATCCACCAACACATTCTGATCGTCGATCGCCTGTTCGGCGCGGCCGAGTTGCGCCTCGGCGGCAGCGACCGCCAGCAGACTGTACGGATCGTCCGCACCGATGGAAGGCCCGCTTCATGAGCAATCAAGAAACCAACCGCGAGGATGACGCGCCCCTCACCGGTGCCCCGGTCGATTCCGCAACCACGATGCGGCTGCGCGCCGAACCGCCGCGCGTAACCCGCCTTTCGCGCAAGGTTCTCGCCAGCGTCGGCCTCGTAGCCAGCATCGGCATAGGCGGCGCGCTGCTCTATGCGCTCCAGACCCGCGATGGCGGCACAGGAAACGAGGAACTCTATTCGACTGACAATCGGGCAACCGCTGACGGTCTTGCCGGTCTGCCACGCGATTACACCGGCCCGGTTCTCGGTCCGCCGCTGCCCGGAGACCTCGGTGGTCCGATTCTGGACGCCCAGAACCGGGGCCAACCCGTCGTTCCACCAACGATGGCGACGCCCCAGGTCGATCCTGAAGAACAACGCAGGCTCGCCGAAGAGGAAGCTGCCCGCACGAGCCGCGTCTTCTTCCAGACCGCGCCCGGCTCAGGGGCCGGGACGGGAACGACTGGCGGCATGGCCAATCCGAATCTCGCGGGTCTGGGGCTGGCCGGACTGCAAGGTGCCCCGACGGCCCAGGACCGGCAGAATGCCTTCCTCACTGCTCCGGTCGATCGGCGCACAGTTGCCACCGATCGCATCATGGCCCCAGCATCGCCCTATGTCCTCCAAGCCGGCGCCGTCATATCGGCGGCTCTCATCACTGGCATCCGCTCGGATCTTCCAGGGCAGATCACCGCGCAAGTCACCGAGAATATCTACGACAGCCCCACGGGCCGCTTTCTTCTGGTGCCCCAGGGAACGCGGATTATTGGCGAATACAGCAACGATGTCGGCTTCGGTCAACGCCGGGTGTTGCTCGTCTGGAACCGCCTGATCCTCCCCAATGGCCGCTCGATCATTCTGGAACGCCAGCCTGGCGCCGACACGCAGGGCTATGCCGGTCTGGAAGACGGTGTCGACTATCACTGGTGGGACCTCGCCAAAGCGGCTGGCCTCTCGACCCTTCTCGCCATCGGTACGGAGCTCGCTGTCGATGATGATGACCAGCTGATACGCGCCATTCGTGACGGCGCGCAGGACACCATCAATGACGCCGGCCAGCAGATCATCCGCCGCCAGTTGCAGGTCGCGCCCACGCTGACAATCCGGCCGGGCTTCCCCGTCCGCGTGATCGTCACCCGGGATCTCTTGCTCGAACCATATGGAGTTGCACAATGACGAAACTGAAACTCGGCCCGATCGCGGAGGATAAGCCGGTTAAGATAAGCTTGGACCTGCCCGGCGCCCTGCACCGTGAGCTCAGTGCCTATGCGGAGGCGCTTGGCCGTGAAACCGGCCAGCCCGTCATAGACCCCAAAAAGCTCATTGTTCCGATGCTTGAGCGATTTATGGCAACTGACCGAGGATTCGCCAAAGCGCGCCGAAATCGGGGCTGACAGCGATCACAGTGTCCGTACAGTAGGCTCAGATAAGTCGCCTCAACCGCTCTCCAGGGTCCTTTGACGCCAGTTTCGAGGCCAGCGAGAGAAAACGTCGAAGTGACGGGTTGTCCCGCCCGGGAGCCCACACCGCGCTGAAGGGAACTGTGTCTTCGTCCGCAACCAGAGGGCGCAGTACGAGCCGAGGAACGGAGACAAAGCTCCAACCGGCCGACACAACAGTGATGCCCCTGCCGATCGCAACCATGTTCATCAATGTCTCCTGATTGCAGGGCATAATCTCAAAGGCGGGATAGGTGCTATAATCCGCCAGCCGACGAACGATGTAATCGTGGACTTCCAAACCGGGCGCGCATTTCGTCACTAGGAATTTCTGGTCGCGGAGCCACGACCATTCAATCGATTCACGCTCGGCTAGATGATGATCTGCTGAGAACGCAACATGCACTTGCTCTCGCCAGAGTTCGGCAGTTTCACAATCGGCGATTGCGCCATTCCCAGTAAAGAAAGCGATATCCAGTTGCCGTGATCGCAGTGCGGCTATGTGTTCGGCCCTTCCTCCATCCCTGACCTCTATGGCTACCTTGGGATGTGACAAGGTGTACTGTTCAATAAGCTCCCTTAGAAAGCCGCCCGCCAACGACGTCAGAACCCCGATGCTCAGTCTTCCGTATTCTCCGCGGCCCGCTGCGCCGGCGGTTTGGGTCGCTCGCATAATTTGGTCAATCGCTGGACGGACAGCTGCGACGAATTGCACTCCGGCATCCGTCAGGCGTATCCCGGAAGAGCAACGCTCGAAGAACGAGACGCCCACCACATCCTCAATGCGTTGCACGCCGCGGCTCACTGTCGCCGGATATTGGCCCAACGCCTCCGCAGCCCGCCGAAAGCTGCCATAGTCCGCCGCCGCTACGACATACTGAAGCGCGCTCAGATCAAATGGGATCTTCGTGAACACAGGAGGAAAGAAAGGCCCCTCTGTGTCCTGGGTTTCCTCCTCCATCCAATCGACCTTCAGTCGGCCGGAGGAGGAAGCGATAACTCCCTCAAAACCAATGGCCTTGGGCAGCGGTCCCCTTTGAAAAAGACAACTACGATCTGTCCCCGAGTCGCTTGTCGGGCGAAGCCGGCGACGACCATGAACTCCTGTCGGTCCGGTCGTCGGAAACTCCTCATACCGGCTGCTCTACCAAGATGGAGTAAGCGGCATGCGCCGACTTCGCGCCGCGCAACATTTTCATGACTTGTTCATCGCGGGTCCGGCGGGCGACCGCGGCGAGAATCTTCAGGTACTCATTGCTGCCTTCGGGAACCGAGAGCAGAAGAAAGACAACATCGACAGGAAGGTCGTCCACCGATTCGAAATCGATTGGCTTCTTCAGCACCATCAACGCCGCAAAGGATGTCTGAAGGCTGGGGACCGGTGCATGAGGCACGGCGACGCCATGGCCAATGCCCGTCGAACCCAGACGCTCGCGGCCCAGTAAAGCGGTATGGATTGCTTCCTCGTCCACCCCAGTGCGAGCGGCCGCATACGCGGCCAGCTTCTTAATCAGGACGGCTTTTGTCGAGATGGATAGATCAAGGATCACGTCCTCTGGTGCGATGGCAGATGACAGGTTCATAGGGATACTCACGTTAAGTCGCTCGCCCGTAGACGAGCGCGCGCAGTCACTGCTCCGGCTCACGGAGGCGGTAACCGACACCTGTTTCAGTAAGGATATATTGCGGCTGATCAGGCGTGGCCTCGATCTTCTGCCGCAACTGGCGGACATAGACCCGCAGATACTGGACATCGGTCGAGCCGCCCCACACATGCTTGAGGATGTGCTGGTGCGTGATGACCTTGCCCGCGTGCTGCACGAGAACGCGCAGGATTTCGTACTCCTTGGGTGAGAGCTTCACCTCCTTGTCTGCGACCTTGACGATCCGCTTCACCAGGTCGACCGAGAGATCGCCGACCTGGAATATTGGACGTTCGCCCTGTTGCTGAAGCTTGTGCCTCAGCGCCACCCGAATGCGCGCTGCCAGTTCGCGCATCCCGAATGGCTTGGTGAGATAATCATCGGCACCGAGCTCCAACGCCTTGACGATGCCCGTTTCATCGGTCCGGCTGGAGAGGATGACGATCGGCAACTCGACAAGCTCGGCCCTCCACCTCTCAAGCAGGTCATGGCCGGAGATGTCGGGCAGCCCCAGATCAAGCAGAATGAGATCGGGCTTTTCTTCAGCGAGGAGCGCTACGGCCTCCTCGCCGTTTGCCGCTTCGACCATGGCGTAGCCCTCGGCCGTCAACCCTACCCGCAGCAGCTTCCTGATCGGCGGCTCGTCATCAACGACGAGAATCTTGACTACGGACGTACTCATATCTTTCCTTCCAAAGTCGTGGGCTCCGGTCCGGTCGGAAACCGCAGAGTAAAAATGGCGCCGGGTCTGTCGTCCCGGTTGTTTGCGAAAATCGTCCCACCCATCGCTTCGACAAAACCCTTGCAGATCGACAGACCAAGCCCGGTCCCAGCCTGAACGTGGTCCTTCTTCCGAACGCGATAGAAGCTATCGAAAATTCTCGTCAGATCGTCGGAGGGAATGCCGGGCCCTTCGTCGATGATCTGCAACACAATTTGGGCGTCTTCCGCCCACGCCCTTATCGCGATCAGCGAGCCTGCCGGCGCATATTTGCGCGCGTTGTCGAGCAGATTGAATAGCACCTGCTCGAACAGCACCGGATCGAGACGAACCATGGGCAGATCGGGAGGCACGGCGAGGCTTAGCTTATGGAAAGCCAGTATCTTTTCGGCTCGACGGAGCGCGCTCCCGACGCTATCCCCGATGAACAGCGGCGTCAGCGATACCGCCGCAGCGCCGGATTCCAGCCGGGTCATGTCGAGAAGGTTCGCGATGAACCTGTTCAGCCGTTCGGCCTCTTCGACAATCGTCGTCAGCAGCTCAACTCGGCCGGAGTCCGTCAGAGAGGTCGAATAGTCTCTCAGTGCTCCTGCCGACCCGAGGATCGACGCCAAAGGCGTCTTGAGATCATGCGACAGCGACGTCAAAAGCGCAGAGCGCAGCTTGTCCGCCTCGGCGGCCAGACGCGCATTGTCGACATCGGCGACCAGTTGGATCCGCTCGATCGCCAGAGCGGCCTGATCCGCTAGGGAGTCGAAAAGCCGCTGTTCTGCGGGCGTCAGAACCGGCCCTTGCTTGTCATTGTCCAGACCGATGACGCCGACCCGTGTTCTGCCGGTCTTTAGGGGGAGATAGAGGCGCTTTGCGCCCGGCAGCGTATCCGCGCCACGCCCTGCCGGCTTGTCATGCTCCCAGGCCCACTGAGCCGCCGCAATGTCCGCATCGTCGAGCGTGTCATCGGGCGGGAAACCCGCCTGGACCGCGATGCGCCCATTCTCCGGCAACAGAGCTACGACCCTGACCTGAAGCATGGAAGCGATCTGGTAGACCGTCGCCCAGAGAACGTCGCCCAACGTGCCCGCGCCGGCGAGCTTCTTGCTGAAGAGATAAAGGCCCTCGGTCGTTTTGGCCCTTTGGCGCGCCGTCACGGCTTGCCGTTGCACCCGGCCCGCCAGATTGCTGGCAATCACCGCGACGCAGAGAAAGAACGCAAAGGCCACGACGCTTTCGGGGTCGCCGATATCCAGCGTGTAGCGCGGTTCGAGGAAGAAGAAGTTGAAGACGAACGCGCTGGCCACGGAGGCAAACAACGCCGGCCAGAGCCCGCCGCCCATCGCCGAGGCCAGCACCGCCATCAGGAAAACGAGGGCGATGTTGCGGACATCCAGAAAGCGCGACAGCGCCGTTCCGATGCCCAGCGCCACGGCGACGTAAAGGGAACTCCAGAGATAGTTGCCGAAGTCCAGCCGTCGCTTGGGCCGCGCGCTGTGCGTCGCTGTAGGTCGCGTTCCCTCGCCGTTGCCCGGCGAGATAACGTGCACGCTCACATCCGTCTTGGCCCGGATCAGGTCATGCGAAACAGAGCCTGCGAAAATCTCCCGCCATCTGGGCGAGGTCGGCATGCCGACGATGACATGCGTATAGTTGTTGGTCGATGCGTAGGTCAGAATTTCTTGCGCAACGTTCTCGCCGGGCAGGGTAACGGCCTCGGCGCCGAGTTGCTCGGCAAGACGCAGTGCGCTGGCGATCTTGTCCTTATTCTGCTCGGAGAGCCGGGCATCCTTGCTCGTCTCGACGTGAACCGCGGCCCATGGCGCACGAAGCCGGTCCGCCTGGCGGCGGCCATAGCGCACGAGCGCCATCGCTCCGGGCCGTTCGTTGATGCACACCAATACGCGCTCACCGGCCGACCACGGCCCGGCGATCGCATGCGCCTGCATATGGGTGACCAACTGGTCATCGACCCGCTGCGCCGTGCGCCGCAGCGCCAACTCACGAAGGGCCGTCAGATTGCTTGGCGAGAAATAGTTCTGCGTCGCGCGCTTCGCTGTCTTGGGCAGATAGACCTTGCCCTCGTTCAACCGCTTGATCAGGTCACCCGGCGTGATGTCGATGATCTCGATGTCGTCAGCGCGGTCGATGATCGAGTCCGGAACGGTCTCCCGCACCCGGATTCGTGTGATCTGCGCCACCACGTCGTTGAGGCTTTCAACATGCTGGATGTTAAGCGTGCTGTAGACGTCTATGCCGTTGGCCAGCAGTTCCTCGACATCGAGATAGCGCTTGGGATGGCGACTGCCAGGAGCGTTGGTGTGGGCGAGCTCGTCCACCAGGACCAGCGCCGGCTTGCGCGCGAGGATCGCGTCGATGTCCATTTCATCGAGCACATGCCCTCGATAGGGCACAGCGCGACGCGGAACGATCTCGAACCCGTCGACCAGAGCCTCGGTCTCGGCCCGCCCGTGGGTCTCGACCACCCCTATGACCACGTCGACGCCATCGGCCCGCTGAGCCCGGCCCGACATGAGCATCTCATACGTTTTGCCCACACCCGGCGCCGCCCCAAGAAAGATCTTGAGGTGGCCCCGCGTCTCCCGCTGCGCATTTTCCAGCAATGCATCAGGCGATGGCCGGCTCTGCTCTCGTATTGGGTCGTCAGACACTTAATTGACTCCGGATCGACGGTCAGGACGGCTATTATAGCCGTCCTGACGACTTCATTCAGCCTCTATTGGCGTCGTCGAGCGCCAGGTTCAGCTTGAGAACGTTGACCACGGGCTCGCCCATGAAGCCGAGCATGCGCGGCTCGACATGCTGATCGACCAATGCGCGCACCACAGCCTCGTCGATACCGCGCGCTTTGGCGACACGACTCACCTGGAAGTAGGCGGCTTCGGGCGTGATATGCGGATCAAGTCCGCTGCCCGAGGCGGTCACGAGGTTCATCGGAACGGTCGCATCGCCACCGTTCGCCGCGCGCAGAGCCTCTGTATCGGCGGCGACGCGATCGCGAAGCGCCTGGCTGGTGGGGCCAAGGTTGGAGCCACTCGAAGCGCCCGCGTCATAGCCGTCCGAGCCGGCCGCCGACGGGCGGGGATGGAAGTAGCGCTCGCCGGTGAACCGCTGGCCGATCAGCTCGGAGCCAACGACGGTGCCGTTGCGCTCGATCAGGCTACCATTGGCCTGGAAGGGAAGGATCGCCTGCGCGATCCCGGTGATACCGAGCGGATAGAGAAGTCCGGTGATGATGGTGAAGGCCACGATCATGAAAATCGCAGGTCGGATTTGCTTGAGCATCTTTGTTTGTCCCGAATGATCCGCCGCTGAACAACAGCAAGGACGCGGAATGATTTCGTGGTCGTCGGTTTCGCCTCAGGCGAGACCGATGGCGGTGATCGCCATGTCGATGAGTTTGATGCCGGCGAAGGGGACGAGAATGCCGCCCAGGCCGTAGATCAGGAGGTTACGGGACAACAGCGAGCCCGCTCCGATGGCGCGATACTTGACGCCTTTCAGCGACAGCGGGATCAGCGCCACGATGATGAGGGCGTTGAAGATGATCGCCGACAGGATCGCGCTCTGGGGCGAAGCGAGGCCCATGATGTTGAGCGCACCAAGCTGCGGATAGAAGACGAGGAACATCGCCGGGATGATCGCGAAATACTTCGCGATATCGTTGGCGATCGAGAACGTCGTCAGCGCGCCGCGCGTCATCAGCAACTGTTTGCCGATCTCCACGATCTCGATGAGCTTGGTCGGATCGCTGTCGAGATCCACCATGTTGCCGGCCTCGCGGGCAGCGACCGTGCCGGTGTTCATGGCCACACCGACGTCGGCCTGGGCGAGCGCCGGGGCGTCATTGGTGCCGTCGCCGCACATGGCGACGAGCTTGCCCTTGGCCTGTTCCTCGCGGATCAGCGCCAGCTTGTTCTCGGGCGTCGCCTGAGCCAGGAAGTCGTCGACGCCCGCTTCGGCGGCGATAGCCGCCGCGGTCATCGGATTGTCGCCGGTGATCATCACCGTGCGAATGCCCATGCGCCGCAGCTCGGCGAACCTTTCCTTGATGCCGCCCTTGACGATGTCCTTGAGGTAGATGACGCCGAGCAGGCGGCCGTCCTTCACCACGGCCAGCGGCGTGCCGCCCGCCTTGGCGATCTGGTCGGCGATGCCCTGAAGCTCACGGACGCTTTCGGCGGACGCGCGCGGGCTGCCGGTCGCGACCGTGGCGAGCTCCACATGTTTCAGAACCGCATCGACCGCGCCCTTGCGGATGGTCGAACCGTCCAGGTCGACGCCGCTCATCCGGGTCTGCGCCGTGAAGGGAACAAACGTGGCGTTGAGGCTGGCCATGTCGCGAGCACGGATGCCGTATTTTTCCTTGGCGAGCACGACAATCGAGCGGCCTTCCGGCGTCTCGTCAGCCAGCGAGGCAAGTTGCGCCGCGTCGGCCAGCTCCTTCTCGGTGACGCCGCGGATCGGCCGGAACTCGCTCGCCTGGCGATTGCCGAGCGTGATGGTGCCGGTCTTGTCAAGCAGCAGCGTGTCGACGTCGCCGGCAGCTTCCACGGCCCGGCCGGACATGGCCAGAACATTGAAGCGCACCAGCCGATCCATGCCTGCGATGCCGATGGCCGACAGCAGCGCACCAATGGTTGTGGGGATGAGGGTGACGAACAGGGCGACCAGCACGATCACCGGAACCACACCGCCGGAATAGGCAGCGAAGCTCGGAATGGTCACGACCGCAAGCACGAAGATCAACGTCATGCCCGCGAGCAAGATATTGAGCGCGATTTCGTTTGGCGTCTTCTGGCGCTCGGCGCCTTCGACGAGAGCGATCATCTTGTCGATGAAGGTCGAGCCTGCCGCAGCCGTGATCCGCACTTTGATCCAGTCGGAGAGCACCTGCGTGCCGCCGGTGACGGCAGAGCGATCGCCGCCTGACTCGCGGATCACCGGAGCCGATTCGCCAGTGATGGCGGCTTCATTCACCGAGGCAACACCCTCGATCACTTCGCCATCAGAGGGGATGATGTCGCCGGGCTCCACCAGAACAACGTCACCGACCTTCAGCGTGGCGCCAGGCACCATTTTGTAGTCGGAACCGCCGTTCGAGAGCAGCTTGGCCTGGGTCTCGCTGCGCGTGCGCCGAAGCGATTCAGCCTGCGCCTTGCCGCGCCCTTCGGCGACGGCTTCGGCGAAGTTGGCGAAGAGCACCGTGAACCAGAGCCACAGCACGATCTGCAGCGAGAAGCCGACATTTTCGGCCCCGGTCGCCATGTCTTTTAACAGCAGTACCGTCGTCAGGACGGAGACGACCGCGACGACGAACATAACGGGGTTCTTGGCGAGGCTCTTCGGATTCAGTTTCCGGAAGGCATCGCCAATGGCCGGTACAAGTATGCGAGCGTCCAGCATGCTCGCGGATTTGGACTGGTTCATAAGAAACTCCAGCGAGTTTGTTCTTGGGGCCAACCATCCGGTCACGCCGCCGCGAGCAATTCAGTGATAAGTTTGGCGAGGAGCACCACGCCCCCCAAAGCCAGTGTCATGCCGAGAATGATCGTCGATGCCCTGGGCGGTCTGGCCGCCCCTCGCTCCTGAAACCAGGAGCGAGGGTTCACGACAAATCGGATCGATCTCAGCAATTTGGCCGTCATCGAGATCCTCAGAACGTCTGGCCCGCCAACATGGCGAAGTGCTCGACGATCGGACCCAGCGCCAGGACCGGGAAGAACGTCAGGCCGCCGACGATCAACGTCACGCCGACGACAAGGCCGATGAAAAGCGGTCCCGTCGTTGGCAGCGTTCCCGTCGATGCCGGCACACTCTTCTTGGCTGCGAGGGAGCCCGCGATCGCCAGCACCGGCACGATGAGCAGGAAGCGCCCCATCAGCATCGCAAGTCCGATGGTGATGTTAAAGAAGGGCGTGTTCGCGTTGAGACCGGCAAAGGCGCTGCCGTTATTGTTGGCGCCGGAGGTGTAGGCATACAGCACCTCGCTCAATCCGTGCGGGCCGGCGTCCTGGATGCTGGACAAGCCAACAGGAAGAACGACGGCGATCGCAGTCAGAGCCAGAATGGCGAGCGACGGTCCAAGCATCGCGAGGATGCTCATCTTCACTTCCTTCGCCTCGATCTTCTTGCCGATATATTCCGGCGTGCGACCGACCATCAGACCGGCGATGAAGACGGCCAGGATCGCGAAAACCAAGGTGCCGTAGACACCGGCGCCGATGCCACCGAGTGGTGGGATCTGCATGTTGAACAAGGGCACCAGGCCCCCAAGCGGCATCAGGCTGTCATGCATGGTGTTGACGGCACCCGTCGAGGCCGACGTCGTTACCACAGCGAAGAGCGAGGACAGCGCGATACCGAACCGCGTCTCTTTGCCTTCCATGTTGCCGCCCTCGAGGCCGAGCGCATGGAGCAGCGGGTTGCCTGCCGATTCCGCCCAATAGATGACGCCGATGCCGGCGACGACGATGGTGAGGACCGCGGCAAGCAGCGCCCAACCCTGCTTCTGGTTACCAATCATGCGGCCGAACACATTCAGCATCGCGAAGGAGATCGAGTAGATCGCCAGGATGTGAATCAGATTTGTCAGCGCCGTCGGGTTCTCGAACGGGTGAGAGGAGTTGGCATTAAAGAAGCCGCCGCCATTCGTTCCCAAATGCTTGATGATCATCTGCGAGGCGACAGGGCCTTGCGCGATAGTCTGCTGCGCGCCTTCAACCGTCGTAGCGACGGTGTAGGGATTGAGGTTCTGCGGAACGCCTTGCCACACCAGCACCAGGCTGCCCAAGATGCAGATCGGCATCAGGATGTAGAGCGTCGCCCGCGTCAGGTCGACCCAGAAATTGCCCACGGTTTTGGCAGAGGCGCGCGAAAAGCCTCGAATGATCGCCATCGCTCCAGCCACACCGACCGCGGCCGAAACGAAGTTCTGCACCGTAATGCCGGCCATCTGCGTCAGGTAGCTCATGGTGGTTTCGCCGCCGTAGCCCTGCCAGTTGGTGTTGGTCATGAAGCTGACCGCCGTATTGAACGACGAATCCGCGCTTACAGCACCCATTCCGGCGGGATTGAACGGCAATCCGCCCTGGATGCGCTGAAGCAGATAGAGCAGTGCGAAGCCCGCGAGATTGAAAAGCAACATGGCGACCATGTAAGTCGTCCAATGCTGCTCCTCCTTCTCGCTCGTTCCTGCCATGCGATAGAGGCCGCGTTCCACGGGTCCGAGAACCGGAGAAAGGAAGCTCCTTTCGCCGTTCATGACGCGCGTGATGTAGCCGCCGAGCGGCTTCACCAGCGCGATTGCGATCCCGAGAAAGACCAGGATCTGTATCCATCCATTTATTGTCATCGGTGGTTTCTTTCCGAGCTGCTATCTTGATCAGAACCGCTCGGGACGAGCGAGGGCATAGAGCAGATAACCAGTCACAAGGACCGCAACGGCTGCTCCGAGAAAATATTCCAAGATCATGATTGATGTCTCCCGGTCAGAGCTTTTCGCAAACTCTGATGTATCCAAACATCAGTGCGAAAAATCCAAAACCTATTGCCAGCACAATAACGTCCATTGCTTTCGCCTCCGGCGCCGCAGTTGATACGAATGGCCAGCCAAGACGGAAAAGCCTGGCAAGCCACAGCGATAATTCTTCCGGCGCGCCCTTGCGTACACACGGGTGCCGGAGGAGGAATTTGGCGGAAATATGGACGCGAACCGCATATAGGTTCGAGAGAGGACGGGGCCTCAAAAAATAGGAATCTAATAGTTTTTTGGACCTCGCTCATAAAAATTCCATAGGAATTTTCGCTTGAAGCCCGCTGGCAAGTAAAAAGCCCGCCGACTCGGTAGAGTCGGCGGGCTTTGATTATCTCAAGCCGAAGGTTTTCTTCCCCATTTCCAACGTCGCGAGAAGGTCATGAGTGCAAAGGTGGGGCTTCCGGATCGACGGCAACCAGCTAGGCAGCTTCCCGATGTCCAAACAGCGGGTCCAGGCTCAGGCGCTGGCTTTCGCCCATGCAGATCACGGCGCCCGGCGCGTTGTTGGTTTCCTGACGGGCAAAGTGAATCGCCGCATCCTTACTCACGAAGCAGCCGCCGACGAGGTTACGCTCATCGCGGACAGTCCAGCATCCTCGGTTGTCCTGGCCGACAAAGAAATGGTTCAGAGGTTGAGGAGGCTCTTTCGGCTGAATGGCGCTTGCCATGGTGGATGATCCTGATTGTTCGTTGAAGACTGAGCTGTGGACGTCGATGGCGCGCTAGCCGGCCAACGAGGTGAGTGTGGCGACGGCCGCGATCACCAGGGCCATCACGACTCCGAGCCGCAGGAACATTCCAACGTCGGCCATCGGCTCATCCGAGGGCGTGGCAACCTTGACCTCGCCATCCGTCCGCCCGACTTTGGCCTTGTTCTGTTGTTGCATCGCATAGAAATAGTAACCACGAGGGTACATCGTAGACATCCTTTCTCGATATCGGCAGAATCTTCTACTCGTCGAGTAAGATGATGCTTTTTGCCGATACGTAGAATTTAAGGATGTCTGGATTTGTTCTCCATTTCACGGGCAGCCGGATTTCATAGTATTTTCATTGGAGAACACAGCAGCATCATGCTGTTTTTATAAGGGCGACCCGGTCAGGCCGAGAGGGGGATGAGAGACCGCTCGGCGACCAAAAACGTATCGATCGCCAATGTGTCGATCTCCGCCACGGCAGCGCGTATTCTTGCTGCGGTGCCTTCAGTGACCTCGCCCAGCGGAAGGCGGACGGACGGCGAGTATCCGCGCGCGCAGTGCAACGCGAACTTGATCGGGCATGGATTGCTTTCAAGTTCCAGCGCCTCGATCAGGGGGAAAAGATGGGCGTTGACGCGCCGAGCTTCCAGATATGCACTCTGCCGCACCGCGCCGATCATGGCCGCGGTCAGCATCGGAGCGATGTTCGAAACGACCGAAATCGCGCCATCGCCGCCAGTCGTCATGAAAGCCAGCATGGATCGGTCATGTCCGGAAAGCTGGGTGAAACGATCGCCAAAGCGGAGGGCCATCGTGCTTACGCGCGTCGGATCTCCGCTCGCGTCCTTGATGCCGACAAGCGCGGGCAGGTGCGCAAGGCGGTCCAGCATTTCGATCCTGATATCGACGGCCGTCCGCGAAGGCACATTGTAGATGATGATCGGCAATTCCGCAGCTTGCGCGACACTTTCGAAATGTCGGAACAGGCCCTCCTGGCTCGGACGACTATAATAAGGCGTGACGACCAGAGCTCCATCCGCGCCAAGCCGAGCCGCCTCGCGAGTTAGTTCGACGGTGCGCCGGGTGTCGTTTGTCCCCGAGCCGGCGATCACCGGCACACGGCCATTAGAAACCTCGACGCACAACCGGATCACCGCCGCCCATTCCGGATGAGACAGGGTCGGCGCCTCGCCCGTGGTGCCGCAGGCGACCAGCCCCTGCACGCCCTGGTCGATCTGCCAGTTGGCGAGCTCAGCCAAGGCGTCGAAATCGATACCCTCACCCCTAAACGGAGTGACAAGTGCGGTCATCAGCCCGCCAAATAAAGGAGGGTCGCCACTGGGCTTCATTCTGCTGTTTCTCCATCTTTCGAAGCATTTTTTGGCCGCGCCCGGCGCCGATCGAGGGAGCCGAGCAACGCGATCATCAGGGCTGCCGCCAGATCGTCATGTCGGCCCACGCACCTGCGTAAATTGCCGCGTTCGTTCCACGCCATGCGACACCGCCAACGATCTCCCGAACGGCCCATCGACCACGGGTGGCGTTTCGGCTGCAAATGCGCTGCCAGTTCGATCACCGCTTCAAGCAAGGCATTCGCTTCGAGCAGATCACGGAGCCGGCGGTGCCGTCGAAACTGCGGCTGGTCTTCGCGCTCCTCGATAATCCTCACAGCCAGCCAGATGTGGTGCTCCTTGAGGACTCGCGCCATCTCCAATTGAATTCTTAGGCTTGGCAGCGCGGCCAGAGGGCTTTCACCGATAGTGAGCCTTCGGTCGTCGGGCTGGAAAGCCGGCGCAGCAGGGCGTGTCATGCCGCTCTCAGAAAAACTATGGCGACGACCTGCACAGCGGCACAGCTCGCCGCAAACATCAGGAGCAGGTATTCCGATCTACGGCGTCGCTCGCGTTTGCTGAACTTCGGTTTCGACCGCGGCAACCTGGGGCGAGCAGGACGGCCTGCAAATCTGCATTCAGCCGCCATTGCTGAGCACGAGATAGACGCTGGGGCCTGCGGCAGCAAGAACAGCGCAACCGGCGATCACCACCAGAACGATGATTTCCGCGCTGCCGCGGATGAGGTGTCGAGACATTATGCGCTTGCTTCGTACAGCCTGGCTCAATTTTCGCCCTCACTACCCAATCTGACGCGGCTCGCGCCGCCGACTGAGGTTCCGCATCTCCAGGCAGAAGCGACCGTCTGTCAGTTGAAGATAGAGGCGGTAGCAGCCGTAGCTCTCGCCTATCAGCCTTGCCGCACCGACCGCATCATTGCGCGTTGGATGGCACCATTCGGAGTCTTCACCTTCAAGATGCACAGTCCAGCGATCATCGTAGTTCCGATAAACCCAGAGCGCGGGCAGGACCGGATACAAGGTCGCTGCGGCTTGAGGTGCCTCCGATTTCGAGTTGATCAATACCAAAGCCATATTTCACCTAGACAAGCAAAGAGTCTGCGGAGCCAATGGCTCCGCGTTTGATCTCGATCCGCCTTAGAAAAGCACGCCAGCCTCGAACATCCCGCGAACCTGGTCGCGCTTGTCGAAGTTGGACCCAAAGCCGTAGCCTTCGGTGACCCGATCGATGCGGGTGTACGAAAGCTCGGTACGCGCGAAGAAGATCCCGCGCTGGTAGGTCGGCGTCACCGTCAGCGACCACGCCCTGCTTTTCGGCCCATAGAGCAGATTGGTGGGGGCGCAGTCTGCGGCGACGCCGCAATCGCCTCCGCTTGAAACGATGTACTCGGCGCGTCCAGCGATCGAGAAATTCTCATTAATGGCATATCGAGCCAGCAGCGCTCCGCCGAATGTTTCGGCCGAGCGATCGGTCCCGATGTCCCTGTTCGAGCGGACCGTTGTGTATTGCAGGTAGGGCTGCAGCCTCAGCGGGCCGTCGACATAAGTGTAGATCACATTGAAGATGCTGCTGTTGTTCTGCGCCAGTGGCGTCGCGGCGCCGGTGTTGCCGGACTCTGCAAAATTGCCTGCTGCGACCAGCGTGATCGTGCTCGATGGCGTCGCCGCATAAGACAACAGACCGGATACCCAGTTGTAATCCCCTGAGTAGAAACCATCATTGACCGACACCGAGGCGTTGAGCGGTCCATTGCTATAGTTCACCTGCACACCGCGGCTGATCGCCGGCTCCTGGTTCCAGAGCAGGCCGCGCGCGATATTCATATTCTGGAAGGTGAAGGTCGATTCTGCGCCGATCAACGTCGGCAGCAAACCCGCCTGCACTGAGAAATTCGGCGACAGCTCGAGCTTGCCATAAGCAACCGGCACCGGCCCGTACAACTGATCGGTGACGTCGGTTGCGCGGGTGTAGGCCGAGCCCAAAGAAGGCAGCGAGTAGACACCCCCCTGGACGAAGAACGTCAAAGGCGCCCCGGTTGTCTGCACCTGAATCTGGGCATTGCCGATATCGACGAGGGGATCTGTCGTTCGGGGGTCGACACCGGGAATGCCGTTCGTCTGCGCATTGCCGATGCCTGTGAGCTGGCCGGTGATATGAAGCCGGCCAAACACGCCCGCATCCGTACTCACCGGATCGGGGTTCGGGCGCAGAGGACCACCAAAGCTCGGCGCGCTCATGGGTTCCGCCGCTGCCTGGCCAAGACCCATCATCGAACCGGCCATGATCGCGACCGCGCCGACCGCGCCCCGGCAAAGCGTCCGCCGACGCCCAGACCCCGGTCTTGTTGGAAGACCGGCCTCGGCTGTGGCCGTTGCGGCGGGTGCGAGGGACGGTTTAAGCGGCTTCATACCTTCAGATCCTTCCGGTTTGGTGGGACCATCAAGATAAATAGAGCCGCATATTATTTCGACGGGAGCTCAGCCGCGCTGCGATAGTATTTTCATAAGAAAAAGCCCTTACAAAAATATACGTAGTCATATAGTCGGATTTTTATTTGACTGAGCACGACTTTGCGCCCTCTCTCGCGCGGGAGTGTGCTTCTATGATTAACCAAAATCTCGACTATCTCGCTAGCTTGCTTTGCCAAAACCGTCGGCAGGGAATTACCTCAGATATCCCGTTCGATCTGCTTCGAAGCGAGGATGACGCCTGGGCGGTGCAGTCAGCAGCAATCTCGGCCTTCGCCAATGACGCGGTAGGCTACGCCCTGATAGGCACTTGCCCCGCCATCCGCGGCACGCTTGGCCTTGCCAGTCCCATCTACTGCCCGATCCCTGTGGGAACCGTTCTTCAGGACTCCCACGGGCCGTTCCGGCTTCCCCAAGGCTTCATCGGAGCACAATGCGAAATCGTCTTTACGATAGGAGGTCCCCTGGGGGCGGACCATTGGCCCATCACTCGCGATCAATTTTGCAAGGCGATCCTGAGCTACCAACCGGCTATCGGTCTTGTCGGGCGACGTGGTCACCTGACTTCGCAACCGCACCTGGCCGCCATCGCTGACTATGCGTTCCATGTTTCGACGATCGTCGACAAATATCATGAGCCAACAAGCCTGGAGGCCATCTACAGGATCGACATGCGAGCGTCGATCAATAACGTTCCGGTGTTTCAGTCGGCATCGGGAGAGGGGCTGGTTGATCCGATCAACTCTGCGCTCTGGCTCGTGAATGACCTGATCGCCAGAGGCAATTATCTCAGCGCCGGCGATATCGTAGCAGCCGGATCGATCATCCCGATGCTGCTGCAAATCCTTCCTGGTCAGGAACTGAAGGTCGAGTTGTCAGGCGTTGGCGGCGCAGCCGCACGCTTTCTTTGAACCAATAGATCTGGCCGATCAAACGGCCAGTTGATGACCGCTGAAAATGTAGAGACCCAACGCCGTCGCTGCCAACCATAGAGCCTCATCCCAATAGGTGAAGCTGGTCTTGCCGAATCGTTCGCCGCGATGAACCGCGTAAGCGACGGCCATTACGCAGTATATGCCGGTCCACAGCGCGAAAGTGGCGAGGAAGTTCTCGCTCTTGAGAATGTAGGCGATTGCCGCAGCGACGACCAGCTTGATGCCATAGCGCCCAATGTGCTCTCGCGACTGCTCGTCTAACCGCATAACACGCCTGAATCGTTCTTTAGATCAGGCCGAAGATGAGAGACAGCCGATAGCTGACATACCCAACGCCGATCGCGGTAATCGCCAGGACAAGCAGCAAGCCAAGCCCACCATTCCCTGGCTCTTTCTGAGGGCGCGCCGCCTCGTTCTGTTTGTTCCGGACTCGATTATTCCCAGCCATTTCTGATGAGCGCTCCCTCGGCGCTCCAACGCGCAGCCACTTCTAGAATGCCGCTGCATAGGAATTCGAGAGGGACAGTCGGCAAGCTGCATAAGAGGATTTTATTTGGGCTTCCCGCGCGTTGCTAGCTAGATCAACTGCATCACAGGGTCACAATCGGAAACGTTAACCCTCGTTCCACTCGATCTTAGGAACAGCGGCTGTAGTGTTCATGGTTCTGATATGAAATGGCGCGCCCGAGACGATTCGAACGTGTGGCCTCCACCTTCGGAGGGCGCACGTCGTTTACTGGCGGAAGCAGAGGAACTGGAGAGTCGTGTCCGGTTTGGGGTGGAGAAGATTTCCGGACCAATACGGCTAAGCGCACCAATGGATCTTGGCCAATCGCGAATCGTCCCTATAGTTGACCGCTTTCTGACCTTGTGATTGGCGAGGAAGGTCGAGCCAGCGAGTTGTGAGCAGCAAAGAAGGTCGGCGCAAGTTGCCGCCGATTCCATCCTATTCCAGACCAAAAATACCCGCCCTATTGATTCCGATATGATTCCTACGCCAAATTTCGGCTCTTTTTAGAGACAGTAAAAAGCCCGTTAAGTCGTTGACTTAACGGGCTAAAATTTGGTTGCGGGAGTAGGATTTGAACCTACGACCTTCAGGTTATGAGCCTGACGAGCTACCGGGCTGCTCTACCCCGCGCCGATTGCATCGCTTTTGCGTTGCTTTTGGTCGTCTTGAGAGATGTCTCGCTTCTTTTCAGGTCTGGCGGTGACCTACTCTCCCACGTCTTGAGACGCAGTACCATTGGCGCGACGGCACTTAACGGCCGAGTTCGGGATGGGATCGGGTGTTTTGCTCGTGCTTTGGCCACCAGACCGGAAAAGGAGCGAGATCGGCGTTATCCCGAAGGATGATTTTGTCCAAGGATGCTTTTGGAGGAAGGCGATACGCCTTGCTTGCCTGGGCAAACAAAGGTCTGTCTTCTTCCGGATCAAATCAAGCCAATCGAGCCATTAGTACCGGTCAACTGAACGCATTGCTGCGCTTACATCTCCGGCCTATCGACGTGGTGGTCTTCCACGGCTCTCAAGGGATACCTTGTTTTGAGGGGGGCTTCACGCTTAGATGCCTTCAGCGTTTATCCTGTCCGTTCATAGCTACCCAGCACTGCCGTTGGCACGACAACTGGTCCACCAGTGGAACGTTCACCCCGGTCCTCTCGTACTAGGGGCAACTCCTCTCAAGTATCCTACACCCACGGCAGATAGGGACCGAACTGTCTCACGACGTTCTAAACCCAGCTCACGTACCTCTTTAAACGGCGAACAGCCGTACCCTTGGGACCTGCTCCAGCCCCAGGATGAGATGAGCCGACATCGAGGTGCCAAACGATGCCGTCGATATGGACTCTTGGGCATCATCAGCCTGTTATCCCCAGCGTACCTTTTATCCGTTGAGCGATGGCCCTTCCACTCGGGACCACCGGATCACTATGGCCGACTTTCGTCTCTGCTCGACTTGTCAGTCTTGCAGTCAGGCTGGCTTCTGCCATTGCACTCAACGAGCGATTTCCGACCGCTCTGAGCCAACCTTCGCGCGCCTCCGTTACTCTTTGGGAGGCGACCGCCCCAGTCAAACTACCCACCACGCAGGGTCCCGGACCCGGATAACGGGCCGCGGTTAGACATCAAGAGTGCGAAGGGTGGTATCTCAAGGATGGCTCCACCGGAACTGGCGTCCCGGTTTCAATGCCTACCACCTATCCTGCACATCGCAATCCTGATGCCAGTGCGAAGCTATAGTAAAGGTGCATGGGGTCTTTCCGTCTAACCGCGGGAAGTCTGCATCTTCACAGACAATTCAATTTCGCTGAGTCCACATTTGAGACAGCGGGGAAGTCGTTACGCCATTCGTGCAGGTCGGAACTTACCCGACAAGGAATTTCGCTACCTTAGGACCGTTATAGTTACGGCCGCCGTTTACCGGGGCTTCAATTCAATGCTTGCACATCTCCTTTTAACCTTCCGGCACCGGGCAGGCGTCAGACCCTATACGTCGCCTTACGGCTTCGCAGAGCCCTGTGTTTTTAGTAAACAGTCGCCACCCCCTGGTTTGTGCCCCCGGCCACCGCTTGCGCGACAACCGGGCCTCCTTCTCGCGAACTTACGGAGGTATTTTGCCGAGTTCCTTAAATGTGGTTCTCTCAAGCGCCTTGGTATTCTCTACCAGTCCACCTGTGTCGGTTTAGGGTACGGTCTTGTGGAGGGCTATTTCCAGGAACCGCTCAGCAGCCCCTCCAATCCGATAAGGAGGAACTACACCTGCGATCCGTCACCATCTCCTGGCCCAGGAATATTAACCTGGTTCCCATCGACTACGCCTTTCGGCCTCGCCTTAGGGGCCGGCTTACCCTGCTCAGATTAGCTTTAAGCAGGAACCCTTGGACTTTCGGCGACAGGGTCTCTCACCCTGTTTGTCGCTACTCATGTCAACATTCTCGCTTCTGATCACTCCACCGGATGCCTTACAGCC